>NZ_JBMPIX010000003.1:148015-467882 GCF_049341065.1 Pacificoceanicola algae
CGCGGTTGTAGCTCAGTTGGTTAGAGTACCGGCCTGTCACGCCGGGGGTCGCGGGTTCGAGTCCCGTCAACCGCGCCACTTTTCGAACAATCCAGACAAGTTGTGCGCCCTCCGCCCTTGGTGGCGATTATATTCTTTGCCCCTTCCGCACAGTCTGATTTTTTTCGGGAACCTTTCTACCTAGAATGCGTTGCTTATTCATCAGGCGGTGAGGAAAACCTGACTGTTTGAAAGGTGACGTTTGGGCTACAAATAGGTGTGGATGGATATCAGGGAGCAAAAAAAACGCCCCACGGAGGGGGCGCTTGGTCGGGACGACGATTTTTGGATAGGGTCTTAACTTCCCCAGGTGCGAACAGGCCCGCAATCCATGTGGACGAAGTCTGACTTGGAGTAACGACCGACACCGCCTGCGTGGCAAGCCAGCGCCGCTTTGGCCATCTGGTTGACCGAACGAGAAGACAGCCGAAGGTCGGCGGCCTGACCGCGAAGGTGGCGGGAATTCTTGGCAACGCCGGAAGAGCGTGAGCGCAACATCGCGTTCGTCTTGGGGCTGCGATAGCCCGAGATCAGCATGTAGGGCTCGTGCACGTCCATCAGGTTGTGCGTCGCTGCAAGGATGTCCAGCGTTCGGGTGTCGATCTTTTTAACGTCGTTGGTGCGCCAGTCGCGCATGAAGTGGTTCACTTCTTTGATCGCGTCGGCAATGTATTCGCCTTCGATCCAGTAAATCATGTCGATCCGTTCGCCGGTTCGGCCCGAAAACATGCGGAGGCGTCGGATGTCACCTGCACCGCGTAAAAGGCCGGCTGCGTTGGAAAGGGTCGGTGCCGCGGCTACCGAGGTTGCGGCGAATGCACCAAGAAGAGCACGCCGCGAAAAGCTGCTTGAAGTCATATCTGCCATATCGAAAGCGCCTGTCCCGTGGTCGCTGTTGCTACTGTCGTTGCGCATCGTTGTGCGCCCTGCCATCTATCCCCAGATGTACAGACCGTATGGCACGAATCGGCGGCGGTAAAAAGGGCGTTTTGCGGTGAATTGCAGGGATCAAGAGGGAATTGGCAATTTCCTGCTCAAATGCTGAACGACTGTGGCGGGAATGCGCCTTTGATTATTCCTGGTAACGGATAGGCAAGAAGTTTGTGCCTTGGCGTAAATGTGAGTGGACAGTCGCAGTGTGTTGTTTACACAATCAAATTAAACATGGATGCGCGTACGGTAAGGACTTTTTTATGACTCGGAATTCAAGAATAAATGGCGGGGCATCCATTAGGGCCTTGATCGCCGCCACTGCGATCATTTTCAGCGCGCCTATGGCGATTGCCGATAACGGCTTTTCCTTCCAGGTGACGGCATACAAGCAGGCCGTGGCGGAACGTATTGGCGAAGACGAGACTGTCGCCGCCTTCTACCGTGAACGTGCGTTCGAGCCGATCTGGACCGGTCCCTCTGACGCGGACCGCGCGCGCCGGGCTGCCTTGTTCGACGCCTTGTCGATGGCTGGTGATCACGGGCTGCCCGAAAGGCGCTATGATGCAAGTGCTGTGATGGCGCGCATGGCCACCGCGACAACCGGGCGGGAGCGCGGCTTGCTCGAGGTTGAACTCACCGGTCTTTACCTGAAATTCGCGCACGATCTTCAATCAGGCGCGCTGGAGCCGTCGAAAATTGTGCCGGGGATCAAACGCACAACGCCGCAACGTCCGTCGGGCGAGCTTTTGGCGCGGCTGACCAGCGAAGAGCCCTCGGCGGTGTTTCGCAGCCTTGCGCCGACCACCGCAGAATACACCCGCCTGATGCGGGAAAAGCTTCGGCTTGAGCATCGCATCGCCCATGGCGGCTGGGGGCAGGTGGTGCCGACGGGCAGCCTGAAGCCCGGTCAAAGCGGCAGCGCAGTGATCGCGCTGCGCAATCGTCTAACCGCAATGGGCTATCTGAAATCTTCACTGAGCGGGACCTATGACAGTGCCATGCAGATGGCCGTGCAGAGCTTTCAGGAAGATCACGGGATCGAGCCGGATGGCGTTGCGGGCCCAACCACCATGGGAGCGATCAATACCGGCCCCGAAGAGCGGCTCAAGTCGATCATCGTCGCGATGGAGCGCGAGCGGTGGCTGAACCTGCCTGAAGGGCGCGGCAAACGCCATGTTCTGGTCAACCTCGTGGATTACCACGCGCAGATCATCGATGACGACAAGCTGACCTTTGAAACCCGCTCGGTCATCGGCCATCAGGCCGCGGATCGCCGCACACCGGAATTCTCCGATGTCATGGAGCGTATGGTGATCAACCCGTCGTGGTATGTGCCGCGCTCGATCATCGTAAAGGAATATCTGCCTTTGTTGCGGTCCAATCCGGGCGCCGTCGGGCACCTCCAGATCGTTGACAGCCGTGGTCAGGTGGTTGGCCGGGGGCGCAGCTTTGCCGGGTACAGTGCCCGCAGCTTCCCTTTTTCGATGCGCCAGCCTCCGGGTCCGCGCAACGCGCTGGGGTCGGTCAAGTTCCTCTTCCCGAACAAGTACAACATCTACCTGCACGATACGCCCTCGCAGCACCTGTTTTCGCAATCAGTGCGCACCTTCAGCCACGGCTGTATCCGTCTGGATGACCCGCAGGACTTTGCCTATGCGCTGCTGGCGGTGCAGGAGGACGACCCGGTAGGGTATTTCCAACGCATCCTGCGCTCGGGGCAGGAAACCAGCGTGCCGCTCAAACAGCCGATCCCGGTGCATCTGATTTACCGCACGGCCTTTACGCAGGCCAAAGGGCAGGTGAACTATCGCCCGGATGTGTATAACCGCGACGCTTTGCTTTGGCAGGCGCTCTCGAATGCAGGGGTGGCGCTGCGCACGGGACGTAGTTAAACCTCTGCCGGCGCGCATATGCCGGGAGAGATCATGCCTTATACAGTATCCCAGATTGCCGAGGCCCTTGGGCTGGAACTGCAAGGTGACGGCTCGATCGAAATCTGCGGCGTGGCAGAGCCCGCCAGCGCCGCGGCAGATCAACTGGCGCTGGCTATGAAGCCCGAGTTTGCCGAGGCGATCGGGCAAGGTGACGCGCAAGCGGCCATGCTGTGGCAAGGCGCCGATTGGCAGGGCTTTGGTCTGAAGGCGGCGCTGCTGGCGCCGCGCCCTCGCTATGCCATGTCCGGCCTATCGGCGATGATGGATCCGGGGCAGGGCTATGGACCGGGCATCCACCCGACAGCAGTGATTGATGAAACCGCGCAACTGGGCAAAGGCGTTTCGGTTGGCCCCTTGGCTGTGATCGCGGCTGGCGCGAAGATCGGCGCTGGCAGCGTGATCGGGCCGCAGTGCCAGATTGGATGGCAGGCCGAGCTGGGCGAAGGCGCACTGTTGCACAGCGGCGTCAGAATCGGCGCCCGAGTGCGCATTGGCGCGCGCTTCATCGCGCAGCCCGGCGCGGTTGTCGGGGCGGATGGGTTTTCCTTTGTGACGCCAGAGCCTTCGGGCGTGGAAAAGGCCCGCGCCAGCCTTGGGGCTGAGGGCACGGAGGCCACGCAAAGCTGGGCCCGCATTCACAGCCTGGGCGGTGTCGAGATCGGTGATGACGTCGAGCTGGGCGCCAACAGCTGCATTGACCGGGGCACGGTGCGCGCCACCCGCGTTGGAAATGGCTGCAAGTTCGACAACCTAGTGCAGATCGGCCACAACGTGGTGATCGGCGATGATTGCATGATCTGCGCGCAGGTCGGGGTCGCTGGATCGACCCGGATCGGCACTGGGGTCGTGCTGGGCGGGCAGTCAGGTGTATCCGACAATATCGTGATCGGTGACCGCGCCATTCTTGGCGGCGCGACAGTCGCGCTGTCGAATGTTCCGGCCGGACGCGTGATGTTGGGCTATCCCGCCATGAAGATGGAAACCCACGTCGAGGCCTATAAGGGCCTGCGCCGATTGCCGCGCCTGTTCCGCGACGTCGCAGACCTCAAGAAAGCGGTTTCAAAGCTGATGGGGAATGACTAAATCAGCGGCAGCACAGCAAGACAGGGCCAGATCATGACCGTCAAAGACAAGGTGATCGACATCATCGCTGAACAGGCCATGCTGGAGCCATCGGATGTGACGATGGACAGCACGCCGGAAAGTCTGGGAATAGACAGCCTCGGGCTGGTGGAATCGATATTCGCCATCGAAGAGGCCTTTGATATTTCGATCCCCTTCAACGCCAACGATCCCTCGGAAGGCGATTTCGACATCTCCACGGTGTCCACCATCGTCGCCGGGATCGAGAAACTGATATCCGAGCAGGCCACGTGAGACGCGTTGTCATAACCGGGGCAGGGACGATCAATGCCTTGGGCCAGAACGTGCCGGATACTCTGGAGGCGATGCGCGAAGGGCGCTGCGGCATCAGTGATCTGCAATTCCGCGACGTTGAGCGCCTGTCGATCCGGATTGGCGGACAGGTCAAAGGATACGAGCCCGAGGTGGTGTTCAACCGCCAGCAACTCGCGCTTTATGATCGCTTCACGCAGTTCACCTTGCTGGCAGCCCGCGAGGCGGTGGCGCAGGCGGGTCTGAGTTTCGAGGGCGAATTGGCCCATAAATCCGGCGTGGTTCTGGGCAATTCCGGTGGCGGTCTGACAACGCAGGATGAAAACTACCGCGCTGTTTACGAAGAAGGAAAGAACCGCGTTCACCCCTTCGTCGTGCCCAAGCTGATGAACAATGCTGCCGCCAGCCATGTGAGCATGGAGTTCAACCTGAAAGGCCCGTCCTTTACCGTGGCGACCGCCTGTGCCAGCTCCAACCACGCGATGGGTCAAGCCTTTCAGATGATCCGCACCGGTCTGTGTCAGGCCATGATCACCGGCGGGTCGGAATCGATGCTGTGCTTTGGCGGTGTGAAGGCCTGGGAAGGGCTGCGCGTGATGTCCAAGGACGCCTGTCGCCCTTTCAGCGCCACCCGCAATGGCATGGTGCAGGGCGAGGGCGCCGGGGTCTTTGTTTTCGAGGACTATGACCACGCCAAAGCGCGCGGCGCCACGATCCTTTGCGAAGTGCTTGGCTTTGCCATGACCTCGGACGCCGCCGACATTGTCATGCCGTCCAAGCAAGGCGCGGCGCGGGCGATCTCGGGCGCATTGCAGGATGGCGGCATCGCCAAAGAGCGCGTGGGCTATATCAATGCGCATGGCACCGGGACCGCGGCCAATGACAAAACCGAATGTGCAGCCGTCGCTGACGTTTTTGGCACCCATGCGGACGATCTGATGATTTCATCAACCAAGTCGATGCACGGTCACTTGATCGGTGGCACCGGCGCGGTGGAGCTTTTGGCCTGCATCATGGCACTGCGCGACGGCGTGATCGCGCCGACCATCGGCTACGAAGAGCCTGACCCGGAATGCGCGCTCGACGTAGTCCCGAATGAGGCGCGCAATGCGCAGGTTGATGTTGTGCTGTCGAACGCCTTTGCCTTTGGCGGCCTCAACGCTGTCCTTGCCCTCGGCCGCACCTGATCCAGAAGTGCGCTGCCGCGCGCAGGAAATCTCGTCGGCGGTCTGAGGCCTTCTCCTCGGTGTTCACGGGGGGCTAACCCCCCGCTTCGCTGCGGATCGCAAATGGCGCCCTGTTCAGATCAGTAGCCGCGCCAGATCCATCCGCCGCCAAAGATTCGCGACCCTTCGCTTTCGTAAAACACACAGGCTTGGCCCGGGCTTACCCCTTCTTCGGGGGTCAAAAGCTCAACTTCGGCGGTTGTGTCCGAAAGCGGGCGAACAATCGCTTCACGAGGGGGGCGGGTCGACCGGACCTTGACCGAGAGGTGCCATTCGCTTTGCGATGTAAAGGGCGCATCGCCAAGCCAGTTGATTTCGCGCACCGGGATCGTGCGGGTAGCCAGCATCTCTTTCGGCCCGACAACCACGTGCTTCTTATCAACGTCGAGCCGCACCACATAAAGCGGATCAGCCAGCCCGCCGATCCCCAATCCACGGCGCTGGCCGATGGTATAGTGGATCACGCCTTTGTGGGCGCCCAGAACGCGGCCGTCCGCATGAACGATCTCGCCCGGTTCCGCAGCGCCGGGGCGCAGTTTTTCGATCACGCTGGCATAGTTGCCGTCGGGGACAAAGCAGATGTCCTGACTGTCGGGTTTGTCCGCGACAGCCAGTCCATATTTCGCCGCCAACTGCCGCGTTGCCTCTTTCGAGGGGAGGTGCCCCAGAGGGAAGCGCAGATAGGACAGTTGCTCGGGCGTGGTGGAGAACAGAAAATAGCTCTGATCTCGGTTCGCATCTGCGGCGCTGTGCAGTTCGGGGCCGTCGGCACCCAGCTTTCGCTGGATATAATGCCCCGTGGCCATGCAATCGGCCTCCAGATCCTTGGCGGTTTCCAGAAGGTCCTTGAATTTGACCCGTTCGTTGCAGCGAATGCAGGGCACCGGAGTCGCGCCGCCCAGATAGCTTTCGGCGAATTCGTCGATCACCGCGTCCCGGAAGATATTTTCGTAATCAAGAACGTAGTGGGGAAAGTTCATTTCCTCCGCGACGCGCCGTGCATCATGGATATCGATGCCGGCACAGCACGCGCCCTTTTTGGCGAGCGCAGCGCCGTGGTCGTACAGCTGCAGCGTCACGCCGATGACATCGTAACCTTCGTCTTTCAGTTGCGCGGCCACGACCGAGCTGTCCACGCCGCCAGACATGGCAACGACGACTCGGGTTTCCGAGGGCGGTTTGGGCAGGCCCAGTGAATTCAAAGGGGCCGGATCGAGTGGCATGGCAATCTCCTTGGGATTGGGACGGAATATAGGAAAATTCGACCTACTCTCAAGGGGCGCTTTTAGTCCGTGTTAAGCGCTTCATGGCTTGATGTCCCCAGTCCGAATGAGGGGATGACGAGTATGTACCTTAAAAAGATCGATGGGCCACGCGCTGTTAAACTGCCAGATGGCAGCGTCATGACACGCGCCGATCTTCCGCCTGCGGAAACTCGCCGTTGGGTGGCGTCGCGCAAAGCTGCCGTTGTCAGGGCGGTTCAATTCGGATTGATCACAAGTGATCAGGCGATGGAGCGCTATGGACTCAGCGCTGAGGAGCTGATGACATGGGTGCGGTCCGCTGCCCGCCACGGCGAAGACGCTCTAAAAGCCACAAGAGTGCAGAAATATCGTCAACCTTAGGTTGAATATTCAATTTTATTCCGATACTGATTAATGCGGTAATTAGGCGTTAACTATTATCCGACAGGTTCAGTCCAGCCCTGAGGAATTAAGTTGGAGACTTTCTATGCGCATTCTACTGGTGGAAGACGATCCCACTACGTCAAAAAGTATCGAATTGATGCTATCTCATGCCAATCTGAATGTTTACGCGACAGATCTGGGTGAGGAAGGGATCGACCTTGCCAAGCTCTATGACTACGATCTGATCCTGTTGGACCTGAACCTGCCCGACATAAATGGGCACGAAGTTCTGCGCCAACTGCGCGTAGCGCGTGTCGAAACGCCGATCCTAATCCTGTCCGGTGAAGACGATACCCAGAGCAAAATCAAAGGGTTCGGCTTTGGCGCTGATGACTACATGACCAAACCCTTCCACCGTGATGAACTGATTGCGCGCATCCACGCAATCATTCGCCGGTCCAAGGGGCACTCCCAGTCGGTCATCCGAACCGGCAAGATCTCGGTGAACCTTGATGCCAAGACGGTTGAGGTGGCCGGGAAGTCGGTGCATCTGACCGGCAAGGAATATCAGATGCTGGAGCTGCTCAGCCTGCGCAAAGGCACCACGCTGACCAAGGAAATGTTCCTTAATCATCTATACGGCGGCATGGACGAACCCGAGCTCAAGATCATTGACGTTTTCATCTGCAAGTTGCGCAAGAAGCTTTCTGAAGCGACCGGCGACGACAACTATATCGAAACCGTCTGGGGCCGCGGCTATGTCCTGCGGGATCCCGATCCCAGCCTGGACGAAACCAAGCGGCTTGCTGCCAGCGCCTGACGCTGGACCTTGCCTTGATGCGCGCCTATCACTCTGCTGAGTGATAGGGCGTAGAGGGCAGGGACATGGCCGACAAAGCGGTAGATGCGCTGAGCGAAAATGAGGCACGCGATGAGCTTGCCCGTTTGTCTGATCTTCTTGCACGGGCCAATCGCGCCTATCACGCAGAAGATGCGCCGGATATTTCAGACGCCGATTATGACAGGCTCAAACGTCGGAACGCCGAGATCGAGGCGCGCTTTGCCCATCTGAAACGCCAGGACAGCCCCTCCGAGCAGGTTGGGGCAGCTCCGGCCGAAGGCTTTTCAAAAGTCCGCCACGCGGTTCGGATGATGTCGTTGTCAAATGCGTTTGACGACGAAGACATTGACGATTTCGATGCATCCATCAGGCGATATCTGGGGCTGAGCGACAGTGATCCCCTGCGCTACACCGGCGAGCCGAAAATCGACGGCCTGTCGCTTTCCCTGCGCTACGAGCATGGCAGGCTGATACAGGCCGCCACCCGCGGCGATGGCTCGGAAGGAGAGAATGTCACGGCGAATGCGCGCACGATCGCGGATATCCCGGACACTCTGAGCGGCGCCCCCGAAGTTCTGGAAGTGCGCGGCGAAGTTTACATGAGCCATGCTGATTTCGCGGATTTGAACGCACGTCAAAGCGCCCGGGGCGGCAAGACCTTTGCCAACCCGCGCAATGCCGCCGCCGGAAGCCTGCGGCAACTGGATGCAAACATCACCCGCGACCGCCCGTTGCGCTTTTTCGCCTATTCCTGGGGCGAATTGACGGCCCCGTTGGCCGAAACTCAGGTACAGGCCATCGCACGCCTTAAGGACTTGGGCTTTCAAACCAATCCTTTGACCTCGCTTTGTGACGGGCCGGAACAGATGCTCGCCCATTACAGGCAGATCGAAAAACAGCGCGCGACGCTGGGCTATGACATCGACGGCGTCGTATACAAAGTGAACGATCTTGGTTTTCAGGCACGACTGGGCTTTCGCTCGACCACGCCGAGATGGGCGATCGCGCATAAATTCCCGGCGGAACTGGCCTGGACCCGGCTTGAAAGTATCGACATTCAGGTGGGCCGCACGGGAGCCTTGTCGCCAGTTGCGCGACTGACTCCGGTGACCGTGGGCGGCGTGGTGGTCTCCAACGCGACGCTGCACAATGAAGATTACATTGCGGGCCGTGATAGCGAAGGCAATGAGATCCGGGAGGGCAAAGACATCCGTGTCGGTGATTGGGTGCAGGTCTATCGCGCCGGCGACGTGATTCCCAAGGTGGCGGATGTGGACCTTGGCAAGCGGCCCAAGGATGCGAAACCTTTTGAATTTCCCACGACTTGTCCGGAATGCGGCTCGGACGCGATCCGCGAAGAAGGGGATGCGGTTCGCCGCTGCTCGGGCGGAATGATTTGCCCGGCGCAGGCGATTGAAAAGCTGAAACATCTTGTGTCGCGCGCGGCCTTTGACATCGAAGGGCTTGGGGCCAAGCAGGTCGAACAGTTCTACACCGATGGCTGGGTGAAGGAGCCCGCCGATATCTTTGATCTGAAAGAGAAATTTGGCAGCGGCATTCAGCAATTGAAGAACCGCGAAGGTTGGGGTGAGAAATCGGCAAACAACCTGTTCGATGCCATTGATGAGCGTCGCTCGATCGCCTTGGGGCGTGTGATCTTTGCCCTTGGTATCCGCCATGTGGGCGAAAGCGCCTCGAACCTGCTGGCCCGTCACTATGGCACCTGGTCGGTTTTTGAGAGCGCGATGTTGGAGGCCGCGCCGATGGAAGGCCCCGCGTGGGACGACTTGCTGTCCATCGACGGCGTCGGCAAGGTCATGGCGCAATCCCTGGTGTCCGCGATGAACCAAGAGGCTGAGCGCGCCTCGATTGATCGGCTGGTGGCCCACCTCAACATACAGGAGGCCGAGCGCCCGGCGACGGACGGCAGCCCGGTGGCGGGAAAAACCGTGGTGTTCACGGGCACGCTCGAAAAGATGAGCAGGGCAGAAGCCAAGGCGCGGGCCGAGTCGCTTGGCGCCAAGGTTTCGGGCTCGGTGTCGAAAAAGACCGATATTGTGGTGGCGGGCCCCGGGGCGGGCAGCAAAGAAAAAAAGGCGCAAGAACTGGGGCTTACGGTCCTGGATGAGGATGGCTGGCTGGAGCTGATCGGCGGATGACCGGCAGGCCCGAAATCCTCTGGCCGTTGTTCGCCGATCTCAAGGGGCTCGACGGCATCGGCCCGAAAACGGCGCAGGCGATGGAACATCTGGACATCGTGGCGCCGCGCGATCTGCTGTTCACGCTGCCTTATTCGATCATCGACCGGCGGTTGAGGGACAGCGTTCAGGGCGCTGATTTGCCGGGCATTGTCACCGTCGAGGTCACCATTGGCCAGCATCGCGCGCCCTCCAAACGGGGTGCGCCTTACCGGATCGACGTCGATGACGCTGAGACCCGATTCCAACTGGTGTTTTTTCATCCGCGCCCCGACTATCTGATGCGCGTTTTGCCAACTGGGCAGCGCCGCGTGATCTCGGGCCGGGTTGAGCTGTTCGATGGGGTGCCGCAGATGGTCCACCCCGAACATATCCTGGATCCAGACGAGACCGACAGCCTGCCGGAATTCGAACCTGTTTACCCTTTGACGTCGGGCGTGACGCAAAAGGTCATGTTTAAGGCCGTGGCCGACGCGCTGACCCGATTGCCGGATCTGGCCGAATGGATTGACGCGGAGCAGGCCCGGCAAGAGGGCTGGCCGACATGGGGCGACGCGTTGCGGCGGGCCCATGCACCCGAGGGGCAAAACGATTTGGCCCCCACCGCGCCCGCCCGCGCGCGATTGGCCTATGATGAGTTGATGGCTCACCAGTTGACGCTTGCCTTGGCGCGGGCGGATCGGCGCAAAACCCGTGGTATCGTGACCACGGGTGATGGGCGCCTTCGGGCCAAGGTGCTGAAAAGCCTGCCTTATCGGCCGACTGGGGCCCAGCTGCGATCAATGGACGAAATTGCGGGCGATATGGCGAGCCCGGAAAAGATGAACCGGTTGTTGCAGGGGGATGTGGGCGCGGGCAAGACGCTTGTCGCGTTTATGGCGCTGCTCGTGGCTGTTGAGGCGGGTGGTCAGGGTGTCATGATGGCTCCGACGGAAATCCTTGCGCGGCAACACCTTGAGGGGCTGCAACCCTTGGCCGAATCTGCCGGGGTTGTGCTGGAACTCTTGACCGGGCGCGACAAGGGCGCCGAACGGCAGGCCAAGCTGGCGGCACTTGCGCGCGGCGATATCCAGATTCTTGTGGGTACCCACGCGGTGTTTCAAAAAGACGTGGAGTTTCGAGACCTGCGTCTTGCCATCGTCGATGAACAACACCGATTTGGCGTTCGCCAAAGGCTCGAACTGGGCAAAAAGGGGCAGGGCGCGGACGTGCTGGTGATGACCGCGACGCCGATCCCCCGCAGTCTCGCGTTGGCGCAATATGGCGACATGGATGTCTCGCTTCTGGACGAAAAGCCGCCCGGGCGGAAACCGGTAAAGACTGCGCTGATCTCGACGGAACGGATGGACGAGGTGGTCGACCATCTGCATCGCGCGATTTCCGAGGGACGGCAGGCCTATTGGGTCTGCCCTTTGGTCGAAGAAAGCGAGGTTTCGGATCTGATTGCCGCTGAGGCGCGCTTCAAACATCTGCGCGCGGTCTTGGGCGAAGGGGTTGTTGGTCTGGTTCACGGTCAGATGCCGCATGATCAGAAAGACGCCGCCATGGCGGATTTTGTGGCGGGCAAGACCAGCGTTCTGGTGGCGACCACGGTGATCGAGGTCGGTGTGAACGTGCCAAACGCTTCGATCATGGTGATCGAACGGGCCGAGATTTTCGGCCTTGCGCAATTGCACCAGTTGCGCGGGCGCGTTGGACGGGGCGAGGCGGCCTCGACCTGCCTGCTCATGTACCAGGCGCCCTTGTCCGAAAGCGGCATGAAACGCCTGACCACGCTGCGCGAAACCGAAGACGGGTTCCGCATTTCCGAGGTCGATCTGGAAATGCGCGGCGCAGGCGATCTGATCGGTACGGCGCAATCTGGCCTGCCGAGGTTTCGCGTCGCGGATCTGGAGCGACAGGCCGCGCTGATGGCGGTGGCGCAAAGCGACGCGCGGCGCTTGTTGGCGGATGATCCCACGCTGCAAACAGACAGAGGCAAGGCGGCGCGCCATCTGCTTTGGTTGATGCGTCAGGATGAAGCCATTCGTCTGATCAGTGTCGGCTGATCCGCCCCCCTGAATTTCCAACGAAAAACGCGCGCGCCGGGGAAGAGGCGCGCGCGTCAGCGATGAACCGAGGGGGAGCCCGGGATCGCCAGGGGAAGGAAACAGGCCAGCGACATCTGACGGACATTTCCAATTTGTTCCTCTTTGTTCTCATAAAGTTCTTTACAAGCCGTAAACAATATGAGAACAAAGAGGCAACTCAAGGGAACGTGGGAGAACATACCATGATGGACACCGTACTGACTGCACTGAACCGTCAAAACGCCACGCTGTGGCAGGACGCTTTGGGTGCACTTTCACTGGTCGTGATCCTGATGGGGGTGCTTCACCTGCCTTCGCTCGTCTGAGTTTCTGCCTGCGTTCAAGTGTTTGGGCCTTATGGCCGCATCATCCTGTCCGCGATGCGCCAACCTGTCCCCTCGGTCCGCCTGCCTGTGACCGACCTTTTGGCCCCGCCTGCACCTGAAAACGCGCTACTTTCCGCCGCCTCCCCTAAGGAGTGCGGCGGTTTTTTTTGAACAGCTTCAGAATTTATAGGCCAGTCGCAATCCGCCCCAATGGCGCCCCTGAACGGCGATGGGGGCTGACAGGTCTTTCATCATGACAAAGACACCGCCGCCCATGTCGCGGCGGTAGACTTGCAGCAAGAACGGATCCTGATTGCGCCCGGCTTTCAACCCGACGCGATCGTCAAAGATCCGGCGGTTGCGGCAGTTCGCGGCGTTCCAGACCGGGTCATCGCCCTGACGCTGGCCGAATTTCATGTTGTGGGTCGGAAGGTATCCGTTCCTGTCCACCGCGGCGCAGAACACAATGCGCGCATCCAGTTCAAGAACCGGTTCTTGCACAGGTGGCAATACCTCGTCCGTCAATTTGGTGAAGGGCGTCACAACCTGTTCAGGATTGGAGCCGGGCACCGGGCGATAGTCAGTGCTGAACAACTGATCCAAACTGATGCGTCCGGAACGCAGGGCCGTTTCAAAAGCTTCGCAAATCCGCCCGGCAAGATCCTGCACCAAGGTGATCATCGTGCTGTCCTGACCATTGCCGCCCAGAGCGACCGCGCTTTGAAGGATGGATTCGGATCTGTCGACAAGATTGTCGCAACGGGTACTGGCCTGATCCACGCCCTCGGCCACTTCGGTCACCGAATCGGCGATTTTCTGAACAGCGGGGGCCACGTTATCGACCGCCTGCTTTGCGCGCCCGGCGGCGCCGGTCAGTTCATGCGCGTCGCCCTGCAATTCGGCAACTCGGCTTTGGATATTGGTCAGGGCGGAATCGGCGTCGGCACTACGGCTCAGAACCGCTTCTGCGCTTTTTGAGGTGGCTTCGGCGCCACGATGCAACTCGCCCATCCATTCGGACAACTTCTTGACCGTGTTCGAGATGGTATCAGCCGCAGTGCTGGTTTTCTGGCTTAGTTCATTCACGGCATCGGCAACGATGGAAAAGCCCTTTCCGGCCTGACCGGCGCGGGCGGCTTCGATCTTTGCGTTCACCGCCAAGAGTTTGACCTGCCACGATATATCGGAAATTTCGGAATTCGAAACCTGAACCGCGCGCAGCATCTCTTCGACCTCGGGGCCCTGTGCATGCACCGAACGCACCCATTCCGCCAGAGATTGCGACCTTTCACCGGTTTCGGTGAGCAGGGCGGTTGATGTGCGCACGCGCTCAAGGGCGTCATCCGCTGCTGCCGCCATACGCTGCACGGCGTCCAGCATCTGGGTGCTGGTGCTGGCAAGATCGCCGGTGTTGCGTTTGATATGATCCAGCCCCTGGATCTGCGCCTGACACCGCATGTCCAGATCGTGCAGGAACCCGCCGATATCCACCGTTTCCCGGCCAAGGCCGGTGGCATCGTCCGTCAGTTTCGCAAGTTGCTGTTCCGTGCTTGGAAGCGAAAGATCGTCTGGCTGCTGCATTTTGCCTGCCTCTTAATGCTCGAGCAGGCTGAATACACGGGTTTGGCAAACAATGAATTAAGCGCTGTGGCTTTCCCGAACCTTGGCGCAGGCCTCTGAAGTCGCGTCGAGCGCCAGCATGATCGAGGCGTGGCGGTTTTTATAGGCAGCGGCGGGGCGGAGAACTTCGAGCCCGTCAAAAGGGGCAGGCGGTGTTGGCCCGTCTTCCTTCAGCATGGCGCGCAGCGCATCGCGGGCCTCGAGAATCTGGCTTTCGGTACACCCAACAATCGCCCCCCCGACAACCGAGGCCGCGGCCTGACCCAAGGCGCAGGCTTTGACGTCCTGACCATAGTCGCTGACCTTGCCATCGCGCATTTTCACATCGACGGTGATGGTCGATCCGCAAAGAGGCGAGCGTTTCTTGACAGTTGCATCCGGGGCTTCAAGCCGTTCCAACCGGGGAATATCGGCGGCCAGTTCCAGAATGCGGCTGGAGTAAAGCTTGATCAGATCCGTCTCGGCCATGGTGGCTTTCCCTTTTCTCGTCTCCCCCTTAGATAGGCATGCAGGCGCCACAAGCAAAATGGTTTTTCCCGATGTCCTTCGATCCTTCGACCTTGGTCTATGACGCAAACGGCCTGATCCCCTGTATCGCGCAGCAAGATGGCTCCGGTGAGGTGTTGATGATGGCCTGGATGAATGCCGAATCCGTTTCCCGGACGCTGCAAACCGGGCGCGTCACCTATTGGTCGCGGTCGCGTCAGGCGTTTTGGATCAAGGGCGAAACCTCGGGGCATGTGCAGGAACTGGTCGATCTGCGCGTCGATTGTGACCGCGACTGCCTTTTGGCCGTGGTCCGGCAGGTTGGCCCGGCCTGCCACACCAACCGGCGCTCGTGCTTTTTCACCTCGGTCGTTGGAGAGGGCGAGACCGAGTTGATGGCACCCATGCAGGAATAACACCCGCGGCGCACGAATGATCGGCATGAGATTTCAGAATTGAGACATTTCGTGGAATAGATTACCGAAGTCTACTGGATTTTGTTGAATTCTGGCCGAATTTTCCAAGCTTCGCATGGTAAGTTTTTCGAGGAAATCTTCGGAGCGCACCATGACAAATCAGGATCATTCTTTCGACACCTACAGCCTGAGCGATCGGTATGATCGCACCGCAGGGCGGGTGTTCCTGACCGGCACGCAGGCCTTGGTGCGGGTGATGTTCGATCAGGCGCGGCGTGATCGCGCGGCCGGACGCAACACCGCTGGATTCGTGTCAGGGTATCGCGGCTCGCCGCTGGGCGGGCTCGATCAAGAGATGTGGCGCTGCAAAGATCAACTCCAGACCAACAAGATCGAATTCCTGCCCGCCGTGAACGAGGATCTCGGCGCCACGGCGGTTCTGGGGGCGCAACAAGTCTCTCTTGATCCCGATTGCGAGGTCGAGGGCGTGTTTTCCATGTGGTACGGCAAGGGGCCGGGCCTCGATCGCTCGGGTGACGCGCTGAAACATGGCAACGCTTATGGGTCTTCACCCAAGGGCGGCGTTCTGGTGGTGGCAGGCGATGACCACGGCTGTGTCTCGTCCTCGATGCCGCACCAATCCGACGTGGCCTTGATGGCTTGGTTCATGCCAACACTGAACCCGGCCAACGTTCAGGAATACCTGAGCTTTGGCGAGTATGGCTTTGCCCTGTCACGCTTTTCCGGGACTTGGGTCGGCTTCAAGGCGATCTCGGAAACGGTCGAATGCGGCCAGTCCGTGACCTTGCCAACAGATCGCAGCTTTGTGCAGCCCGATTTTACCGCCCCTCCGGGCGGGCTGCATGTGCGCACCTCGGATCTGCCCAGCCCCGAGATTGAAACCCGCATTGGCGCCAAGCTTGACGCGGTGGAGGCCTTTGTCGAAGCAAACCCGATTGATCGCCGCATCTATGATATCCCGAACGCCCGCTTTGGCATTGTCACAACCGGCAAGGGGCATCTGGACCTGATGGAGGCACTGCGCCTTTTGGGGGTGGATGAAACCGCCTGCCGTCGCCTTGGGATCGACATTTACAAGGTCGGCATGGTTTGGCCGCTGGCCCGGCGCGACGCGTTGGCCTTTGTGCGCGGAAAGGAAGAAGTGCTGGTTGTCGAAGAAAAACGCGGCATCATCGAAAGCCAGTTCAAGGAATATTTCTACGACTGGCCCGGTGACAAACCCAAGAAGATGGTCGGCAAACATCGTGCGGCGGGCGATCCGCTGATCCCCTGGACGGGGGAGCTTAGCCCCTTGTCCCTGGTCCCGATCGTTGCCGAACGCCTTGACCAATTCTTTCCGGGCGAAGGCCTGCTTGCCAAGGCCCACTCGTTGACCCAAACGCCGCCCCCGGTTCTGAAGCTCGAAGGCGCGACGCGCACGCCTTATTTCTGCTCCGGCTGTCCGCACAACAGCTCGACCAAGGTGCCGGATGGCAGCATCGCGGCTTCGGGGATCGGCTGCCATGTGATGGCCAGCTGGATGGACCGCAACACTGTCGGCTATGCCCAGATGGGCGGCGAAGGCGTGCCATGGGTGGCGGCTTCCCGGTTCAACGGCGGCAAGCATATCTTTCAAAATCTGGGCGAGGGCACCTGGTATCACTCCGGCTCGCTCGCGATCCGGCAGGCGGTCGCGTCAGGGGCCAATATCACCTACAAGATCCTGTACAACGATGCCGTGGCGATGACGGGCGGGCAGCCCGTGGATGGCCCGGTCAGCGTCACGGGTATCGCCATGGCCTGCCGCGCCGAAGGGGTCACGCGGATTGCGCTGGTCTCGGATGACATCGACAAATTCGACCATTCCGAATTTCCGTCCGGGGTCACATTCCACGACCGCGCCGCGCTGGACACCGTTCAGCGTGAATTGCGCGAGATCCCCGGTGTCACGGTTCTGATTTACGAGCAGACCTGCGCTACCGAAAAACGTCGACGCCGCAAGCGCGGAACCATCGAAGACCCCAAACGCTTTGCCTTTATCAACGATCTCGTCTGCGAAGGTTGCGGCGATTGTTCGTTGGAAAGCAATTGCCTGAGCGTCGAACCTAAAGAGACCGAGTTCGGGCGCAAACGCAAAATCAACCTGTCCAGTTGCAACAAGGATTTTTCCTGCCTGAACGGGTTTTGCCCCAGTTTCGTGACCGTCGAAGGCGGCAGTCGGCGCAAACCCAAGATGGCGGCGCTGGACCTTCAGGCGGGGCTTGGCAGTTTGCCGCAACCGAAATTGCCCGCGCTGGATCAACCCTTTGATCTGCTTGTCGCGGGGGTCGGCGGCACCGGCGTTGTGACCGTGGGTGCCTTGATCACCATGGCCGCGCATCTTGAAGGCAAGGGCGCCAGCGTTCTTGACTTCACTGGTTTTGCGCAGAAATTCGGTACCGTGATTGGCTATGTCCGCCTTGGGGCCACGCCTGAGGCGATCCATCAGGTGCGGATCGAAACCGGCTCGGCCGACGCTTTGATTGGTTGCGATGCGGTCGTGGCTTCATCGCCCAAAGCCTCGGTGCATTACAGGCAAGGCACGCGCGTTGTGCTGAACCGCGCCGAGATGCCAACCGGAGATCTGGTGCTGCGTCGCGACGCTGATCTCAGGATTGATGAGCGCGAAACCTTGGTGCGCCGGGCTGTCGGCGCCGACAATGTGCTGGGCTTCGATGCCAACAAAGTCTCCGAGGCGCTGATGGGCGATACCGTCTTTGCCAATATCCTGCTTTTGGGGGCGGCCTGGCAGCAGGGGCTGGTTCCGGTCAGCGAAATGGCCATGAAGCAGGCAATCTTGCTCAATGGCGTGGCCGTCGAAAAGAACGCGCAGGCCTTTGATATTGGGCGGCTGATGGCTGCCGCGCCCGAGCAGCTTGCCGAACATCTGGGAGCCGCCAAACCCGACGAGCCTGATCTGGATGAGCTGATCGCGCGGCGCGCTGCGTTTCTAACGCAGTATCAGGATCAGGCCTACGCGGATCGCTTTACCGCGCGCATTGCGAAATTCCGCGCCGCCTTGCCCAAGGATGCGCCTGATACGGTCATCACTGCCGCTGTAAGATCGCTGTTCAAGCTCATGGCATACAAGGACGAATACGAAGTCGCCCGGCTGTTCACCCAGACCGGCTTCGACGGCCAGTTGGAACAGGCGTTCGAGGGCGACTTCAAGGTCGTTTACCACTTTGCTCCGCCGCTTTTCCCGACGGGTCACGACACACGCGGTCGCCCGCTCAAGCGGGCCTTTGGGCCTTGGATGAAAACGCCGTTGCGTCTGCTCGCCCGGATGAAGGGGCTGCGCGGCACAGCGTTCGACCCGTTCGGACGCTCAAAGGATCGCGCTCTGGATCGTGACTTGCTGGCTTGGTTCGAGGAAATCCTGAATTTTGTCGAACACGCCTATTCGGCTGACAAACGCAAGCAATACCAGCAGCTTCTGAGCGCCCCGATGGAGATCCGCGGTTATGGCCCGGTCCGCGAAAAAGCGGCAGAGGACGTCAAGCAGCAGGTCGCAACGCTAAGGGCGCAATTGGCCTGAACTATACCGCAGCTGATATTGGCCCAAGCCGGTATCAGGGGGCGACCCCGAACAGTTCGCGCCGCTTGGCGCGATAGTTTTCCGGCCGGAAATGGCCGCGCACCCAACCGTCATCTTCGTCCAGAAAGCGGATGCCCGGGTCGCTCAATCCGCTCTCTGATTTGCGGTTCGCGACCTGCCGGAAATAGAAATGGTTGAGCAGCCGGAAAAATTCCGTCGTGTATACGTCGGCCACATGGGTGTCGCCCCGGATCAGCAGCATGTTTTCATCGTTGCTGGTCAAAGATCCCGGCGAGAAGTTGGCCGAGCCGGTGAAGATCATCGGTTCATCCGTCATCACGTCGATGCCCATGTACTTGGTGTGGATGAAAAACACATGCCCGGATGAGCGGAAGTGATGTTCGCGCCACATCCAGTGTTCCAGTTTGAAGCCCGGAATTTCGCGCCAATGGCCCATCGATCCGGTGTAGCCCAGCCCCTGACCAAAGACGACGCGGGTGTCGCGGTCGCGTTCGACCATCTCTTGTGCACCTTTACCGCGGCTGCGCTGCTCCATCAGGACATAGCGCAGGTAATCGCGGTCATTGTCAAAGTAGTGCGCCAAACGCGTGGTCACCCCAAAGGCCGAGGTCATCAGCACCGTCTGCGCGGCCTGCTCGATGCGGCGCCCGTACCAGTCCAGCTCGGTCGAACCAACGCGCGGCGAAAACAGCGGCGTGACAGTGTCGGGCGGCAATTGTTCGGGTGGAGGAGGGGTGTTGGCCTCGGTAAAGGCTTTCATTTCCTCGCGCTCGGCGTCGCGCGCCAGTAGGTCGAAATAGGTAGCATAGGTCTGGGCCAGCGCTTCATCGCGCACCACATGCCCGGTGTTGCTTTGCCCGCAAAAACCCGACGCTGTAATATTGGTTGACCCTGTCCAGACCTGCACGGGGTGACCGTTTTCCTTGAGCACCATGAACTTGTTATGCGTGATGGCGATAAAGTTGATGCGTTCCTTGAAATGCAGGTTGCTGCGCCCTTGAAACGGCGCGATCGCTGCGCGGTTCATCTTGCCGTATTTGGTTTCGACACGCTGGTTTTCGCTGCGTTTGAACCAATCGGCCTCAAAGGTGACCTCGACCTGCACCCCTCGGGCGGCGGCATCGGCCAGGGCTTGGAGGATCGGCGGATAGGTAAGCTCGTAAAACCCGCAATGCAGCGAAAAACGGCTGTCCACCGCCTGCGCGATAAAAGCAAGCGCGCCTTCGAGCAGCCCGCGCGACAGCCATTTGGTGCGGGCGGCATGCGGGTCATTCAGTTCTTCGGCCAGTTCCTCTTCGGTTAAAGTGTCATCATTGCCGAACCTCTCGGCATAGGCCTGACTGACAATCGCCCCGCGATTGAAAAAGACCGAGTGCTTGCCTTGGGTTTCGCTTTCGGTTCGGATGCTGACGGTCAGGTCTTCCTCGGCCCTGAGTTGTGTCAGATCACCATTCGAAGGGCGGAAAAGCGGGCGAATTGTATAGCGATATTCAGTGTCCGGTTCGGCCCAATAGTGGCCCCAGCGGAAATCCTGAACGGGGTGTTCAAGCGTACTGAAGCGCTGCGCGCGATGCGGGTTGGGCACGACGGATTGAAAGCATTTGAAACCGTGGAGCCAACGAATGCGGTCCGTCGGAAAGAATGACACGCCCACGGCGAAGCCAAGGAAATCCTGAAGATCGGCCTCGTGTGCGTTCATGGCCAGCATGACCGCGCGGGTGCCTGAAATGGCTCTGACGGAAAATGCGCCAGCTCGGGAAATCTCACGCATATTGATTCTCGAAATAAATTGATGTTCTCAGATAGCTTAGCGCATTTCACGTCTGGGTTGTGACGTTTTTCCCAAAACTGTCAGAGTGGCCCGCTTGGCTCAGATCAAGCCAACCATCTTTCGGATGTCTTCGGGTCGCATGCCCTCGGCTCGATAGGTGGCAATGGCGCGGGCATCGTCGCGCTTGGCAAGGCGTTTGCCAGCCTCATCGCGGATCAGGCGGTGGTGATGGTAAACCGGCGTCTCAAGACCCAAGAGCAATTGCAGAACCACATGGATTTTCGTTGCCTCGAACAGATCGCGACCCCGGATGACATGTGTGATGCCCTGATCGTCATCGTCCAGCACGACGCTGAGATGATAAGATCCGGGAAAATCCTTACGTGACAGAACAATATCGCCCACCGTTGAGACCAGATCATGGGCGGAAAAGCGGATCGGCCCCGGCTCAACGCCGGTTTCTTCAAATTCGAATGCGGTGCTCGCGGGCAAGCTCGCCAAAGCCCGGTTCATGTTCATGCGCAGGGCGACATTGTCGGGCAATTCAGTGCCCTTGGGGATGGGTTTGTCGCGGCAGGTGCCGGGATAGATCAGCCCGTCTGGTCCAAAGACGGGTTCAGCGCCCTCCTGCGGGGCGCTGGCGGCCTCGGCAATGTCGCGGCGCGTGCAGGTGCAGGGGTACAGCAGCCCGCGCGCCCACAGGGCGTCAAGCGCGCTGCGGTAGACCGGGGTCCGGTCTGACTGCCGCATCGGCGGCGCGTCCCAAGTGATACCTAGCCAGTTCAGGTCGTCGTAGATTTTCTGCTCCCAAGCGGGGCGCGACCGCGTCTGGTCGATGTCCTCGATCCGCAGCAGAAAGCGCCCATTGATCGCCCGCGCCATTCCGTGCGCCACGAGCGCGGAATAGGCGTGTCCAAGGTGCAATGGGCCCGTTGGAGACGGCGCAAAGCGCGTGCAAAACGTCACTGTTTTTCAATCACGTAGATCATGGAGTTGATGTTCTGTCCAGGCAGGTGATCACCGTATTCGCGACACAGTTCCATGACGATGCCCGCATCGATCAAGGCATCCACGCGGGCTTGATAGACGGGGTCTTCCAAGGTGTGATCGTTAAAGGAAAAGACTGTTTTCCCCTTGGGCGGAAGCGCCTCGACGATCCGATCCAAGACGGATATCGGCGCCGCGCCTGAACCGATCACCCCGATGGCGGCAATGGCACCGTAGCCACCCGGCAGCGGGTCATCCGGGCCAATCTGCGCAAGGTCGCGGTAGATGCCTTTCTGGCGCGCTTGTGCGAGCATTCCGGGTGACAGATCGCGCCCGTCGATCACTGAAAACCCCGTCATCCGCAAAGCCAGCCCCGACATTCCGGTGCCGCAGCCAAAATCAAGAAGCGGCTGGGTCTTGTCGTCAACGAACCGCGCCAAAGCATCGGCGCAGCGCTGCGGCGTGACATAGTTGTTCTGCGCAAGTTCTTCGTCGTAAGTCTTTGACCACGCGTCATAAAGATCGCGCGTCTGCTCTGTGCCACGGGTCTTGTAGACCTTGTCGAAAAATCCATCCGTCATGACGGCATGGTTCTACTCGGCGGCGGCCTCGTCAAGCCCCTGCAAGGTCAACCACTGTGACCACGCCTCTTTTGCGCGGTCGGTATAGCCTTTGTAGCGGTCGCGGCGTCCTCGTCGTCCGCCGCGCATCCCATCCAGAGGACGGAAAAGACCAAAATTCACGTTCATCGGCTGAAAGGTCTTGGCCTCTGCGCCGCCGGTGATGTGGTGGATCAGCGCGCCATGCGCGGTGTCCTGCGGCACTTCGGGAAGGTCGCGGCCCAAAATTTCACTGGCTGCCATCCGACCGGCCAGCAGCCCCATGGCCGAACTTTCGACATAACCCTCAACGCCCGTGACTTGCCCGGCAAAGCGGATATTGGGCTTGGATCGCAGACGCATCTGGTTGTCCAGCAGCGTCGGAGAATTCAGGAAGGTGTTGCGATGGATGCCGCCGAGCCGCGCAAAAGAGGCTTCATGCAGGCCGGGAATCATCTTGAAAACATAGGCTTGTGCGCCGTACTTCATCTTTGTCTGAAAGCCGACGATATTGTAGAGCGTTCCCAGCGCATTGTCGCGGCGCAGCTGAACGACGGCATAGGCCTTTTGCTCGGGGTTGTGAGGATTGGTCAGACCGACGGGCTTCATCGGGCCGTGACGCAGGGTCTCGCGACCGCGTTCCGCCATGACTTCGATCGGCAGGCAGCCGTCGAAATACCCGGCGGTTTCACCTTCGTGGAACTCGGTCTTGTCAGCAGCCAGAAGCGCGTCGATGAAGGCTTCGTACTGGTCGCGGTCCATCGGACAGTTGATATAGGCCTTCTGCTCGGCCTCCGTTTCGCCCTTGTCATAGCGTGACTGGCGCCATGCGACGGACATATCAATGCTTTCCGCATAGACAATGGGCGCGATGGCGTCGAAAAACGCCAGCCTGTCGGCGCCGGTTTCTTTCTGGATCGCCTCGCCCAGACCGGCCGAGGTCAGCGGGCCGGTGGCAAAAATCCAGTGACCATCATCGGGCAGATCAACCACTTCTTCGTGCGAAATCCGTACGTTGGGATGCGCTGTCAGCGTCGCGGTGATCTTTTCGGCAAAAGCCTCTCGGTCTACGGCCAGGGCGCCACCGGCGGGCAGGCGATGTTCGTGCGCGGTGCGCATGATCAGGCCGTCGGCCTGAACCATTTCCCAATGTAGAAGCCCGACGGCGTTCTGTTCGGAATCGTCCGACCGGAAGGAATTGGAACAGACCATTTCCCCAAGGTTTCCAGTCTGATGCGCAAAGGTCTTCACCTTTGGACGCATCTCGTGCAGGACAACCTGCACGCCCATGTTTGCGGCCTGCCAAGCGGCTTCGGAGCCGGCCATTCCGCCGCCGACGATGTGGAGTTCTTGTGTCATGCTGCGCATGTAGAGGAAGGCGGGCGTCCTGCCAAGGGTTCAGCTCCAGTCGGGCTTGCGCTTTTCCAGAAAGGCCTGAATGCCTTCGTCGGTGTCGCGCCACAGCATGTTCTGCACCATTACATCGCCGGTAAAGGCATAGGCATCGTCCAGCCCCATCTCAAGCTGCTGGTAAAACGCGCTTTTCCCGATCTTCACGGCGGCGGACAACTTGGCTGAAACGGTTTCCGCCAGTTCTTGCGTTGCACTTTCCAGCTGATCGCCGGGAACGATGCGATTGATCAGGCCCAGTTTTTCCGCCTCGGTGTCCGGTAGGAACTGCCCGGTGGTCAGCATCTCAAAGGCGCGTTTTCGCGGGATATTGCGCGACAATGCCACCATAGGGGTTGAGCAGAAGAGGCCGATATTCACGCCGTTCACGCCAAAACGCGTGCCACTTGCCGCCACGGCCATATCGCACGAGGCCACCATCTGGCAGCCAGCGGCGGTGGCGATGCCATGCACCTGCGCGATTACCGGTTGCGGCAGCCGCGTCAGCCCGGACATGACGCTGGCACAACGGGTGAACAGATCCTTGAAATAGGCCGCGCCGCCATCCTCGGCCTGCCGCCCGGCCTGCATCTGTTTCAGGTCATGCCCGGCGCAAAAGGCCTTGCCCTCACCGGAGATCACGACGACCCGGGTCTCGCGATCTTCGGACAGGCTGTCGATCTGCGCCTGAAAGGCGGCCAACATTTCGTCCGACAGCGCATTCAGCCGCTCGGGTGCATTCATTCGCAGGTGCGCGACGCCATTTGTGTCGCGACGTTCCAGAAGTTCCATCTTGTCCTCCTCGTTTGGGACAGCTTAGCTGGCAGCAAAGCGGGAGGACAAGCTGTGGAATTGAAGATTGGGGCCGAAGAGATGGCGGAATTCCTGCATGAGGTGTTTCCTCAGGTGCGTGGGATGTTCGGGATCGATCGGCTGGATGAGACGATTCTGATCATGCGTCTGCATTCGGACGAACGCCATCTGCGCCCCGGAGGCACGGTTTCGGGGCCGGCGATGTTCAGCCTGGCGGACGTGGCGGCCTATGTGGCGACCATGTGTTTCATCGGCAAAGAGGCACTGGCCGTGACCACGCATTGCTCGATTGATTTCATGAGAAAACCTGAGGCTGGAAAGGACTTGCTGGCCGAAGCTAAAGTGTTGAAGCTGGGCAAGGCGCTGTCGGTGACCGACGTGCTTCTGTTCAGTGAAGGCAGCGACAAACCGGTGGCCCACGCCAGCCTGACCTATTCGATTCCACCCGCGCGGGGATAGGTATTCCGAAGGTAATCGGGGCCGGGTCAGGTGGTTGTTTTCGGGCCGGGCAAAATGCCTTCGCCGCGCCGCAACTCCCTGACGCGGACATCCGCCGTTTCAAAGGCCTTTGACAGCACATCGACGGCATTCCATGGCTGCGCATCACCGCACATGAAGACATCAAAAGCGCCGTAGCCAATTTCCGGCCAAGTGTGCACCGAAATATGGCTCTCGGCGAGTACCGCGACACCGCTGATGCCCTGCGGGGAAAAGCGATGCGTATGCAGGTGCAGAATTGTGGCGCCGCAGCTTTCTGCGCAATCGCGGAACGCGGCCTGGATCCGCGCGTCGTCGTCAAGGCCGCGACCGTTCACCACCTCTATGATCAGGTGAATGCCCGCATAGGTGGTTCCATCGCGTCGCATAAAGTGATCGACGCGGGATTGGTCGCGGATTCCCTGCGTATCGGGGGAGTCTTTCATGACGCACTTCCGATGTTCGGGGCGGGCAAGCGGGAAAATGAGAATCGATCAGGAATTGTTCTGCACCGGTCAATGACGTTGCCCGGTTCTAACACGAAAAATGGGCGCAGGAAGACCCCGCGCCCCAGGAAGACGTCTGGCAAGTCAGGGATTAGCCTTGCCAGAACATGCGGCACGCTTCCCGATGGGCCGTGCGCCGATCCAATCCCACGTCACGCAACAAATGTTCGTCCAGCTGCGCCAATGCCTTTCGGGTTCGGCTGCGCTGTGCCCATTTTGTTGTAACCACGGCAACACGGAGAGCGAATGTCGCCAGCGGCGGCAGGGGATGGGCTGCGTCAAGGATGGACAGCGCGTCACGCGTTGCAATGTGTGCCATGGGGAAACTCCTGTTAATTGTATTGACACAAAACGCCGAAATTCGGTACATATTCTGATACACGCGCAATTGTACTGGGTCGAGAGAAACATTGTGATGGATACAATTTCACACCGCTATGGATTGCAAAATTCCGGGCCAAAGTACCGCGCCGTTTCCGAGGCGATCCGGGCGGCGATATCAGCGGGTGATCTGGGGCAGGGCGACAAGCTGCCTCCCGTGCGTGATCTGGCATGGCAGCTCAAGATCACGCCCGGCACAGTGGCACGGGCCTACACGATCCTGACGGACGAAGGCATCTTGCAGGCGGAAGTGGGCCGCGGCACCTTTGTCGCCGGACCGACCAGGCCGATCACCCAGTTGAAGTGGCCGACGAAGTACGCAGCAGAAGATACTGATCAGGTAAGTCTTTTTTCTCCCAGATTGCCGGATGTGGGGCAGGTGTCTTTGCTGCGCGATGCCTTTGCCCGCCTCTCTGACAGACCGCCTGAGGATCTGCTGAATTACCCCACGGCCCGCGCTTTTGCTCCGGCGCGGCAGGCTGTTATCCGCTGGCTGGAAGGGACGGTTCTTGGCCCGGTGTCCAACGAAGACATCGTGCTGAGCCACGGCGGTCAGTCAGCCATTTCGCTGGTCATGCAGGCGGTGTTGAAAGGCCAGCGCCCGGTCGTTCTGGTCGAAGAGTTGAGCTATCCGGGGTTCCGTCGCGCGGCCGAGCTTTTGCGCGCGGATGTGGTTTCGGTTCCCATGGACGATCAGGGTATTGTACCAGAATCACTTGAGAATATAGCCCGCCGCTATGACGCGCAGCTGCTTTGTACCAGTCCCGAAGTGCACAATCCTACCGGTCTGCACACCCCTGCGCGGCGCCGCGAGCGGATTGCAGAGGTGGCCCGCCGCATCGGATTTCACATTCTGGAAGACGATTGTTATCGGCTGGGTCGTGCCAAGGCGCCGTCTTATCGCGCGCTCTTGCCAGAGCAGGGCTGGCATGTGTCTTCCTTTTCAAAATGCCTGACCCCGTCGCTTCGGGTGGGCTTTGCCGTCGCCCCGGAACGCCACCGCGCCAATCTGCGCCGCGCCGCCGAACATGGGTTCTTTGGCTTGGCCTGTCCTCTGGCGCATGTGACGCAGGATATCCTGACGCGGGACGAGACCTTTGCATTGATGGAAAAGGTGCGCTTGGTGTTTGGTGATTACGTCCGTGTCGCCGTGAACGCGCTTGGCGGCTATGATCTGAACTGGCACGAGGACATACCCTATCTTTGGCTAAGATTGCCAGACGGATGGCGGGCGAGCACTTTTGTGCAGGCGGCCGAGGCGCAGGGCGTGCAACTGCGCAATGCCGATGAATTTGCGCTCCGCAATGGATCGGCCCCGCATGCGGTGCGGTTGGCCATCAATGCGCATGTATCGCTGGGCAGTTTCGAGGCGGCGATGCAGCGGCTGCGCGATCTGCTTGATAACCCACCCGAGCGGATTGCAGTCTGACCGCTATATGATTCCGCGCTGCTGTGAAAATGTCGCTGGGAATTCGCCTTACATCCCGATCAATGACCGGAGAAAGACGGAGGGATGTGGGGTATTATGGTACCATAATTTTAAGATATTGTTTTTGCTTATGTATTTTGAATAAACGGCGCTTGACTGCGCATTTGGCAGGTATATAACCCGCCCATCGGATTTCGGGGCCGTGCGGCACAGCGCGGCCTTTCTCAATCTAAAACGGAATAGACCCATGAAAACCTTCTCTGCGACACCGGCAGACATCGAGAAGAAATGGATCCTGATCGACGCCGAAGGCGTTGTTCTAGGCCGTCTCGCTTCGATCGTCGCCATGCGTCTGCGCGGCAAGCACAAGCCGTCCTTCACCCCCCACATGGATATGGGTGACAACGTCATCATCATCAACGCTGACAAGATCCAGATGACTGGCAACAAGCGTGATGAGCATTTCTACTGGCACACCGGCCACCCGGGCGGGATCAAATCCCGGACCAAGCAGCAGATCCTCGATGGGGCACACCCCGAGCGCGTTGTTGTTCAGGCCGTCAAGCGCATGCTGCCGGGCAACCGCCTGTCGCGCAGTGTCATGACCAACCTGCGTGTCTACGCAGGCGCCGAACATCCGCACGAGGCGCAATCGCCTGAAGTGCTGGATGTAAAGTCGATGAACAAGAAAAACACGCGGGTGTAATCATGGCTGATCAGATCAATTCTCTGGAAGAGCTGGGCACAGCCGCAGGCGTCGAAGCCGCCGCTGTCGTCCTCGAAGCCCCGCGCGAGCCCGTTCGTGACGAACTGGGTCGTTCCTACGCCACCGGCAAGCGGAAAGATGCGGTCGCCCGCGTCTGGATCAAGCCGGGCTCTGGCAAGGTGACCGTCAACGGCAAAGAGATGAACAAGTATTTTGCTCGTCCCGTGCTGCAGATGATCCTGCGCCAGCCGTTCACCGTTGCTGGTGTCGAAGACCAGTTCGACGTGATGGCAACCGTCAAGGGTGGTGGCCTGTCCGGTCAGGCCGGCGCGGTCAAGCACGGTGTCTCCAAGGCGCTGCAGCTGTACGATCCCTCGCTGCGTGGCGCTCTGAAAGCCGCTGGCTTCCTGACCCGCGACAGCCGTGTGGTTGAACGTAAGAAGTTCGGTAAGCGCAAGGCGCGCCGGAGCTTCCAGTTCTCCAAGCGTTAATCCTACGCTTCATGTTTTTCGAAAGGCCGCCCTATCCGGGCGGCCTTTTTTGGTCGGCCCTTCAGGGAACGCGGCAGTCTTGGAAATTGCTTGCCGGTCCGATATTCAGGCCATTGCGCAAGGTTTGGGCCTTTTTGTCGACATAGATCGCTGTTCCGGCCCAGCCCGAAGGTTCGTCACTGTCGCGTGTGAACTGCACAAACCCAAAGGCGTCATTGCCGGACGTTCCGGAAAGGCGCCCACGGTACTCGGCGGCAATGCCCTCTACATTTTGCGCCATATGCAGACCCGACATATCGTGACGGCAACCGCCCATCGAAAGCCCATCGCCGTCAACCGCACCCGGAGGGTTGTCAAGCCGAACGCCGCTCATCCCGACGACGTATTGTTGGGGCAGGGCGGCGGCGGAAAAGACCACATTGGTCATCATGTGTTCATGCGCGGCAAGGACCGCCTTGAGCCCGCAGGCATCATGTTGATAAGGCGCGCAGGGCGTGCCTTGGATCTTTTCCACGGCATCCTCAAAGGCCGCGCCTACAAGCGGATCGACCCGCCGTGGATAGCGCCCCGATGTATCCAGACCCCAGATCGGTTTGTGCATCACCAGCCATGTGCCGATTTGTTCCCCGGCGGCCGTGACCTCGTTCGCCCATGCCAGGGCCTGCGAAAACTCGGCCACTTCCCTACTCCAAAGATCCACCTTTTCAACGGCTTGCCTTTGTTCGAACCTCATCTGAGCCTCCGCCAGAGACTTTGCGTCTAGGGCAAGGTTTTCGGCGTGTTCACTGGGTTTGTCGATCGTCGGGCTGGTGCCGACAAACACAAAGCGGTGCGGCGCGGCGGCGTTGCTGGCGCGGCTGTCGCGCAGATCGAAGTACCAGGATTTGATCAGGCGCGGGTCGTCCCCGATACAAGTGATCTTGTCGTCGTTCGGGCCAAAGAAATAGTACCAGCCATGTCCCGCACGGTCGCAGCGTTCATGATTGCCGCGCACAAAGGCCCAAGGCACTTGCATCAGAGCGCCCGAAGCGACGCGCGAAAAGAAATCGCTGTTCCACTTGTCCCAGTCCTTGGTGCGCTCGGTGTCATATCGGTAGTCGCCAAGGTGGATCACCAGATCGGGGGCTGTTGCCATGGCCTGAGCCGCGATCTTTTCGAACAGGAAGCGGGTGCCGGTTCCGGTACTATTGGCAGAACAGTCCTGCGATCCGCGCGCATTGCCAAAGCCGCGGCAGCCAGTGTCACCAAATACAACGAACTGCGGGACGGCAGTCGTTCTGCGTCCGGCGCCAGCTAGGACAACATCGGTGCCATCGTTGGTGGTGATCGCGGTCGTGCCATCGCTGGCCAGTAGCCGCACCTGATCCCAGTCTTCGTTCATGTCGGTTTGGCAAACCGTGACCGCGTCAAATCCAAATCCAGGACGATTGTGACGCGGGGTCCAAGTGGGACGCACAAGAGCTTCGGTCAAACCGGGGATACGCGCGGCGAGCGTGAAACCGGTGCAATCGGTCGCCTGATCCGTCACCACGCGCAGCGACAGGTTCAAAGGCATCTCACCCCCGGTTTTCTGAACCGGGCCGTCTGATCCCATGATTTGCGCCCAAGCGGCATGCACGCTTTGTGCCAAAGCGCCATTGCCGCAAACGGCCATTGCGCAGCCCAAGGCCAACGCTGTGAGTGTCGACTTCATGAAATTGCTCCTCTGAGAAAAATGATTTTCAACCAAATGGCGAATCCGAAAATTCTAACACAGCCAAGTGGAAAGTCGTGCTTTGATCCCCAAGGGATTTGGCGGTCTGGGCATTGCTTGATTTATTTGGCAAACAGGCGGCAGGTGCCGACAGCAAAGGGAAGCCCGATGGCCCAGGAAGTCTACAGGATTGAGGACGCAGGCCAGTTGGCTCGGGTCGTGCATGGGCAAGTCGATCCCGCGCGGTTGACGCTGTTTTCCACCATGAAGAACGAAATGGGATTTTTGCCAGCCTGGTTGGATTACCACCGCGGGGTCGGGTTCGAACAATTCCTGATCTGGGATGATGCCAGCGACGATGGCAGTTTCGAATACCTTTGTGCGCAAAGCGATTGCGTGGTGATGCGGTCGGACCAGAGTTACGGCAAAATTGTGCGTTACGTGGATCCCGAAGGGAAGGCCCGCGACGAACGCCTTGGCTCGTACCTCAAGATCGCTCTGCCGCATCTGTTTTTCGATGGCCCGTTCGTTGGGTATCTGGATGCCGACGAATTCCTTATCCTTCCGCCGGAGGTGTCATCATTGACAGACATCGTTGCGCGGTTGCGCATCGAAGGCGCGACATCGGCCGTCGCCTCGGTCGTTGAATTTTTCCCGAACTCCGCCGATGGGCTGCAAGGCGCCTTGCCGCAAAGCTTTGACGACCTGATCGCGGCCTACCCATGGTTCCAACCCGAGAGGCTGGTTGACCTTCGCCAGGGCGAGCAGCCGAACATCGTCGGGGAATCGAAAACAGCACGCCTTTTCAAGCGCTTCAATGTGGAACCTAAAGTCATTCGCGAAGGCTGGCACAAGCTGTGGATGCCGTCCCGTGCCCGCAAGGCACAGATGTTCCAGAAATCTCCACGTCACAAGACACCGCTGGTTCAGCGGACCGCGACAAGCCGTTTGGAGAACACGCACTACGCCAACTTGCCCCCCTCATCCGAGATCGTGCTGACCGTGGCGCATTTCGTTTTTACGGCGCAATTTGCGGACAAGATCGCGCGCGCCCGAGCCTGGGGAGCCCACGCCAACGGAGCGGCCAAGTACCGCTATTATGCCGAGCTTCTGGACAAGATGGCCGGGGTCGAAAACGGCTTTCTTGATGAGAATTCAGAGCGATATGAAGGGCCCGAGCAACTGTTGCGCTGCGGTCTCATGCGCTGGCCGATTGATCAGAACCGATAATTAAAGGCTGCGATCTCGCGCTCGTACAGGCGCCCGACGGTGTCGCGCAGTTCCGGCGTGTAAAAGCTACGCGGATCGGCTTTTTTACCCTTGTTCGGGCGATGACCACCCTTGGCGTTCGGTAGCCATCCGTCAAACGGGATATTCAGCGCGGCAAAAGTTTCGGCCAGCCCGGGCATCAGGTTTTCAAACCGGATCACGTGATCGGCAACGATTTCATTGTCGATTGTATAAAGCGGCCAATTGTCGGAATAGCGCAACTGGATATAGCCCCCCAGATCGTCGCCGGTTTCGATGGCGCGGACAAAGGCCTCGAACGTGGGGCGCTGCGGCATGCGCCGGGTGCGCCAGAAATAGTCCGAAACCATCTTGGTCCAGGGGTTGCGTACGACGCAGATCTTGGGAAAGGCAGCCCAATCCTCGGGAAAGGCGCGGGCGATGGTTTCGGCATAAGCGTGTTGAGGATGCTCTTCGTTCAGTATCTCGCTGTAGCGGCGATTGACCAGCTTGCGAATGGCATAATGCCGTTTTGCCTTGCCGCGCAGCCCAAAAAACGCGGCCCGCATTCGGGTTTCTTGCAGCAGGGGCTGATCGCGCAATTGCGCGCGGGCGTCGCGGATCATATGCGCCGGAATCGGCATGCCCGCCTCCATGGTTTCCAGAAGACCCGATAGCATCAGATCATCCGGCCCCAGATCGCGCGAAAGCGACACGCTGATCGAGCTGCCGGCGGTCTTGCGGCTATGAAGAAAGATATACCCGTGTTTGCGGCTGATGATCATCGCGGGATCCTTTCAGAGCACGAAACGCGCCGAGGGCCAGAGCGTTTTCACCTGCGGCAGTCGCGCTGCGACGGCGGTGTAAACGGGGGCATAGTGATTGGCAATCTCAGCCTCAAGGGCCTCGGATATCCCGCGGCCCTTTTCGCGCGCGTTGACCATTTTGGACCCGGCAAACGGATCGGCCGGGACATTGGCAAACCGGGCCAATGCCTTGATGCCTTCGGGCGTGAACAGGTCTTCGAACAGGCAGATATGCGTGTTGGCGGGCTCGAATACCTGATTGATTGCATTCAACGTCTGGTCATAGTGGCTACGCGCCTTGGCCTCTTTGCTGGCATAAAAGGCGCGCAAAGGGGCTTCGTTGTCGTCCGAAGCGGGCAGGCGGCCCTTGGCCATTTCCATCCGCAGGTGCGATCGCAGCCGGTCCACCGGATCACGCATGGAGAAGAGCACCTTCACCGCGGCGCCCTGCGCTGCCATCCCCGTCTTGATCCGCACCAGAAGGTCCGCGGGAAGCCCTGCGTAAGACGGGGTGATATCGCCGGTGCGTTGAATGCCCGGACGGGCCAGAAGCGCGCCGAAATAGTCGAAATAGCTTTGTTCGCTGCTTTGCAGACGCCAGCGCAGATGCGGCGTCGGCTCCGGCGCGCCGAGCGCCATCTTGGCCCGTGCGCGCAGTTTTTGAAGTGGCGAAGGTTCGGGCACGCGGTATCTGGCAAAGACCCCGCCGGTCCGGTGTTCCCAAACCTGATACTCCCCCAAACGCCCGAAATCCGACCCGGATTGCCCTGATAAATAGGCTTGTATCCATGAAGAGCCGCATTTCTGCCCTCCAAGACCCAGAAAGAAATCTTTGTTCATAGCCGACGATGAGGATTCCAACGATCTGCCTCCAGCTATTTGTCTTCGGGCAGCAGGCCAAGGCCGCGCAGGTAGACACCGATGCCACTTTCCAAAAGATCCTCGGGCGGAAAGGGCGATTGCGTCCCGGGAGAGTTGCGCGCGAAGAGTTCGACCACGCCGTGGCTCAGCGCCCAGATATGGGCCGAGAACATCGCCGGAGGCGGGCGCTTTTCCGGCGGGATGTGCTGGGACAATTCCGCTGCAGCTTTTTCCAGAACGCCGCGCGCACGGGCCGACACCATGGCCAATTCGGGCGAATGGTTCACGCTGATGCCGCTTTCGAACATCGCGATATAGTGACCGGGGTATTTGCGGGCAAAGGCCAGATAGGCGCGGCCCGTCGCCTCGAACGCGGCAAGCGCGGACGGTTGGCCCTTTTGATAGGCGTATTCCATCACATCGGCAAAAATCTCATAACCCTGCCGCGCGGCCTCGGCGATCAGATCTTCGCGGCCGGCAAAATGGCGATAAACGGCTGCCGGGGTCACGCCGGCCTGCTTGGCCGCCTCTGACAAGGTAAAGCCGGTGGGGCCTTTTTCCTCGATCAGGTTCAGCGCGGCCTCGACCAGGGCCTGGCGCAGATTGCCGTGATGGTAGCCGCGCTTCTTAGGCATCCCAAAGGTCCGGGCCGCCGCAGAGCTTTGGATCAGAGCGGCCGATGGCCTTGGCATCTTTGCGCGTGTAGTCGAGCGCGCCAAGCAGGTGGCGGATCGTCTCGAGCCGCGCGCGGCGTTTATCGTCGGATCGGATGATCGTCCAGGGCGCGTCCTTTGTGTGGGTGCGGGCCAGCGTTTCCTTGATGGCTTCGGAATAGGCGTCCCAGCGGTTCAAACCCTCAACATCAATCCAAGAGAGTTTCCATTGCTTTAGCATGTCTTCTTCACGCGCAAGGAAGCGGCGCAATTGCTCGGCGCGGCCAACGTTCAGCCAGAACTTGAACAGGTGAATGCCTTCATCAACCAGCATCTTTTCGAATTCGGGCGTTTGGACAAAGAAATGTTCGCGCTGTGCATCCGTGCAAAAGTCAAAGACCTTTTCGACGACGCCGCGGTTGTACCACGACCGATCGAAGAACACGATTTCGCCGCCGGCGGGCAGATGGTCGATGTAGCGCTGAAAATACCATTGAGTCGCCTCAGTGTCCGAAGGCTTGGGCAGCGCCACCACACGTGCGCCGCGAGGGTTAAGGTTCTCTCGGAAGCGTTTGATTGTGCCGCCTTTTCCTGCCGCGTCACGCCCCTCAAAGACACAGGCCACACGGGCTCCGGTTTCGCGCGCCCAGGTCTGCATCTTGACCAGCTCGATCTGCAGCGCCTTCATTTCCTTTTCATAGGCCTTGCGCTTCAGTTCTTCGCTGTAGGGGTAGCTGTGCGAAAGGATGTCGTCCTTGTCAGCGCGCAAAATCGCGTCACGCAGCTCTTGCGGGGCGTCTTTCTTGAAAAAGGCGCTGATGGCGCCGTCAAAGGGCAGGGTCATGGGGGCCTCGCTATCGGGTCGCGGCAATATGGGATGTTACGGGGCCGGGCGCAATCCGGCCCTGAAGGCGGCGCGGTGAATGGCTTCGATGACAGCGCCGGGGCGGTTGTGGTGGGGCATGTGTCCGATCCGCTCAAGCAGTGTCAGATTGGCATTTGGATGGCGCTGCGCAAAGGGAACCGAATGGATGACGGCGCCCACGGTGGTGTCGGCGCTGCCATGTACCAGCTCTATCGGCATGGTTAACGCGTCATAACGTTCTGAAAGCGCGGTCATTTCTGACAATAGCCCGGCGCGTTGCAAGGCGTTGGCGCGCAGGCTGCTGCGCCGCAATGTCAGGGCCACGCCAAAGTGCTCGGCAAAGCCCGGGGGTTCGGATTGCGGCAGGAAAACCTCGGCGACGTTGCGCTGCACGACGCTTTCGGGAACCCATGCGGTCAGCAGCGGGATTGCAACAAGGCCAAGCCACGGGTGAGATAGAACCTTGTAATAGGTCGAAAGCGGTGTGCTCCACGGGTAGGCCGGTGACGAGATCAGAACCAAAGCGGCGGTTTGTTCAGGCCGCGTCACGCCCCATGCCAGGGCCACGGCGCCGCCGTAGGACTGCCCCATGACGACGGGCCTCTCAGCGCCAAGTTGGGCGGCGGCCTTGGACAGCAGCTCGGCCTGCTCGGAGATCGTCGCCCCGGCACCGTTCAAACGGTCGCTATAGCCCAGACCGGGGCGGTCAAAGGCGATCACGCGGTAGTCTTGCGCGAGCTTGTCCACCAAGCCAAAGGTCATGTCGCGCAGATTGCCGCTGGACCCGTGGATCAGCACCAGATCGGGGCCAGAGCCCTTGGCGACATAGTGAACCCGCTTGCCGTCGACCTCAAGGAAATCGCCGACAGGAGGATAGTCCCGCAGGGCCGCCGCCTCGTGCCGACTGGCGCGCCATTGGGTCAGAACCCAAAAGGCTACCAAGATGACAAGAAGCGAAAGGCCCAGTTTCAACATGGTTTAACCTTGCCCGATATGGGCCAGATCAAACGGCGTGCTTTGGTATATCTCGTTGATCCAGTTGCCATAAAGCAGGTGCGCATGGCTGCGCCAGCGATTTAGTGGGGTCATGTTCGGATCGTCGTCCGGGTAGTAATTGGCCGGCACGTTTATCGGCGTTCCGGCGGCCACGTCGCGGTCATACTCTTCTTTCAGGGTGCCACTGTCGTATTCGAAGTGGTTGAAGATATAGAGCGCGCGATGCGCCGGATCCTCGACCAGACAGGGGCCGGTGTCATAGCTGTCGATCAGAATGGTCAGTCCAGCCGCCTCGATTTCCTCGCGCCGAAGCTCGGTCCAGCGCGACACCGGGATCACCATGTCGTCGGAGAAGCCGCGCAGATAGGGCGAGGCGGGCATAAGGTTCTGATGGCGCACACAGCCAAAGGCCTTGTGCGGCAGGTCATGCTTGGGCACCTTGTGGAAATAGTTGATCATTGCCATGCCGCCCCAGCAGACGCCAAAGGTGGAGTGTACATTGGTCTGGGTCCAGTCAAAGACCTGCTCCAGTTCCTTCCAATAGGTCACGTCCGGAAAGGGCAGATGTTCGATCGGCGCGCCGGTGATGATCAGCCCATCGAATTTTTCGCCGGTCTCAGCCACCTCCGAAAAGGGGCGATAGAAGGTTTCCATGTGGTCGGCGGCGGTGTTCTTGGTGCGATGCTCGCTCATGCGGATGAGCGACAGTTCGATCTGCAAGGGCGTCGCGCCGATCAACCGGGCAAACTGGTTCTCGGTCTGGATTTTCTTGGGCATCAGGTTCAGCAGACCAATCCGCAATGGGCGGATGTCCTGTCGGGCCGCTTGCTCTTCGGCCATGACCATGACGCCTTCGCGCGAAAGCACGTCATAGGCGGGAAGGTCGGATGGCAATTTGATCGGCATGTCTGATGGTCTCCGTTTGAAGTCAGAGAGATAGGCTATCGGCGGCGCAGCGACAAGGCGCGGACCTAGGCTGCGGGCAGGGCGCTGGCGATCACATCGGTGAAATCGGCCTGATCTCGCACCGTGGCCATGTCCGAGGCTTCGACCGTGATCCCCCAGCGCGCTGCCATGGCGTCATATAGCGGCTGCCGGTGGGCCAGCGCCCGCGCATAGGTCCAGCGGATAAAGGCATCGGGGTTGACCTCGGCCTCGGCGCAGCCTTGCAGATCAAGATATTCGCGCCAGACCCTTTCGAGGAAATCGGGGCGATAGGCCATGGGTTTGGGCGCTTTGTCAAAGCGGCGGATCAGTTCCTCTGTGTGGGCGGCGCTGCCCTTGATCCAGACCATCAGGGCGCAGCTGGACAAAGCTGTCAGGATCGGATCATCCGGGTTTTCGGGATCGACCCATTCGCAGATGCTGCCGCCGGTATCGCATACAAAATGCGGATAGCCATACAGATCCTGCGCACGGTGGATGAAATAGTCCGTATCCAGAAGCGCCTGACGTTCCGCGCGTTCAAACTGTGCCTGACGGAGCCGGTATTCATCCATCGCCATGCCGCCCTTGGCCGGGTTTCCGGGTTTGCCAAGGTAGGTTGATACCGGCGACAGATTGTCGAAAGTAATGTTCGATCCGATATAAATCGAATCCGTCATCAACAGCTCGCGTAGAAAGGGCACCTTCATCGCTTCGCGCTTGGCGTTGTCGGCGATGTATTCACCCATGTAGCGCGTACCGATGCGGTAATCGATCGAGTAGTGGAACCAGTCACCAGCATCGCGCAGCAGGGTCGACACATGGGTCTTGCCCAGACCTGACATGGCGAAAAGGACCACACGTTTATGCGCGGCGCGGCGCCAGTCGTCTGCGGTGTCGTACAGCATGCCTGCTCCCTCGGGCTATGGTCAGGCATGGATTACGCGCGGGGGCGGGCGGCGTCAAACCCTGTTACGGCGCAGCAGCCGGCCGTCCAGCACGACAAGCCCAAGGGCCAGCAGAACAAAACCGGCATAGGCCTGTGCGGACAGGTCTTCGCTCCGGACCCACGCGCCCAGCATTATCGCGGTTGGCGGAATGATCAGCGTGACCAACATCAGGTTGCCCGCCCCAGCCATGGCCAGAACACGGTAATATAGCAGATAGGCCAGCGCCGTCGCAAACACCGCGTAGTAAAGAATGCCCGCCCAGGTGGCGGTACCCATCGTCAGGTTTGGCGCGCCTTCCACAGCGACCGCAAGCGGGGTCATAATCAGTGTCGAGGTGCTGAGCATGCCAACAGCGGCAATCAGCGGCGGCAGGCCGGATAGCCGCTTTCGCGCCCATGCCCCTGCGCAGGCATATGAAAAAGTTCCCGCAATCACAGCCAGTTGCGCGGTGGAGGTCAGATTAAACTTTAACAGCGCAGCTGGTCCGATCGCCACGATAACCCCTGAAAATCCAAGCCCCACACCGATCATTTTGCGCGGCGTCAGCCGTTCGTCCGCAAAGACGGCAGCGGCGACCAGCACGCCGAAAATCGCCGTGGTCGCATTCAGGATCGATGTCAACCCGGACGGGATATGCAACTGACCCCATGCCATCAGGGAAAACGGGACGACGTTGTTCAGCAGCCCCATGCCCAGAAAACTGCCCCAGATCGCCGCGCCCTTTGGCACGCGGTAGCCGCGGATCCAAGCGATGGGCCAAAGCAGTGCAGCGGCCAACCCGGTGCGAAACAGAACCGATGTCAGCGGGCCGATCTCATCCAGCGCCGTGCGGATCGCCAGAAAGGAACCGCCCCAGATGAGACCCAGCAAGAACAATTCAAACCAGGCGCGGGTGGAAAGGGATGTCTGTGTCATGGTCAGGAATTTGCGCTGTGATCCAGGGCGAGGCGATCCGCATCTTGCGCAATGGCCCAAAAGAAAATGCACGAGAGTTCCCCCTCGTGCATGTCCGAATTGTCTGTTTAGGAAGGTTTAGAACGTTGTCGTGTAGGACATGCCAAAACCGATCGCCGAGTTGTTCTCGAACTTGACGCCGGTGCTATCCGTGGCATTGCCCAGCTTGACATACTCCAACCCGACGCGCAGCTTGTGCGGGCCTTCGGTGAACTGCGCGCCAAGACCGATCGAGGTCCGCCCGTCAGTTGGGGACAAGCGCGAAGCGACTTCGCCATCACCCGCTTCATAGGTGATCTGCGCGAAGGCCGAGTAGTTTTCGTTGAACTGCTTGCCAAGGCCCAGTTTCCAGGTCGTCGTGTCGCTGGCAAAGCCGGTGACTTCGCTGCCGGTCACGGATTCATACCCGGGTGTGCGCACTTCCCATGCGGACCATTCGGTCCATTTTACGCCGCCGAACAGCAAGGTGCCCTCGGCGATGCCGGTCTGGAAATCCAGAGCGACCGATTGCGGCATGGTGATCTCGGTGGTGCCATTGCCGTTGATCCCCAGCGTTGGCAGCATTTCGTACGTGTCGAACGCGTGTGTGACGGAGCTTTCGTAGGTCAAGGAAACCCGCAGCGCGATGTCTGGAATTTCGTATGCTGCGCCAAGCACATAGCCGAAGTCACCGGTTTGAGCGCCGTTTGCGGTATAGTTCAAACCCGGGTCGCCCAGCGGGTTCGACAGCGGGTTGACTGCAGTGCCCAGCGTGGTCGCCTTGGCAGCCAAGGATGCGGCCGTAGCCAAATCCCCAGCGCCGGCCGCTGCCGCCGCGTCCGTCGCCAGTTGGGTTGCATAGGCGCCAACCGCGCCGCGCACCAAAAGCTCCGGGATGGCGATGTCGGCCTTGCTCAGCACGTAACGCACGCCCCCGAACACCGACACCCGGTCGGCCAGTTTGTAGCGCAGGATCGCAGAGGTCTGTTTGCTCTGCCAATCGGCGTTCAGCCCGGTATAAACGCCTTGGCGGTAGGATGCGCCAGCGCCATAGGCCTGATTGTGATAGATGCCAAAGGACAGACGATCGGACAGATCATTCTTGTAGGCAAAGCTGAAGGTGCCATAGGACTTGGCCATGTTCCCAGTGCTGCCACCGCCCAAAGCTGCGGTATAATCACCCGAGACATCAGGCGTCACCAAAGCATGTCCAAGGTTCATCACGGTGCCAGGCTGAAACATCAAGCCGTAATCGTTAGAAGACCGCTCAATACCACCAGAGATTGCAGTGGTTGCGGTCAGGGCCAGCGACGCGGCCCCAAAAAATGTTTTTTTCATCTGTCCCTCATCCCTTGGCTGGGAAGTCTCTGCGGCAATCTCATTAGTGTGATCCGCCTCCTCACATCACGCTAAAGGTCTTGCCCTCTTTGGGTCAATCTTTGACGGAGCGTCAGTTTTACTAAGTGGAACGCTGCGTCACGTTTTTGTAACAGGCAGTTGCCGCGTTTCGTGAAGGATATTGAGGTAGTTTGCACCGAAAATGACGACGGCACCCAAGAAAACCCAAGGATTAAGGGCTTCTGCGTACAGCACCATACCGACCACGGCGATCACCGGAAGTCGGGCGAAATCGATCGGCATGACGACGGTCGCAGGAGCCAGGGAAAGGGCGGTGGTGAGGCAGAAATGCGCGACCAGACCGGCACAGGCGATGACGATGACCCAAGGCCAGTTGTTGGCGGCAGGCAGGGCAATGTCACCATCGATCCCGGCGCAAATCAGGCCAAAACAGGCCTGCATGGCAGTCAACCAGAAGAGGATTTGCGTAATCGGTTCCGTCCGTGTCAAACGCCGGGTGAAAACCGCCGATCCGGCAAATCCGATGGCTGCCAAGGCGGCGGTGACAAGGCCGAAATGGAATGTCTCGGGGCTGGGGCGGGTGACGATCAGGATACCAATGAACCCCGCGATGGCGGCCAGAACGCGGTTCGGGGTCAACCGTTCGCCAAGGATCAGCGGGCTCATCAGCATGACCCATAGCGGCAGCGTGAATTCAAGCGCAAAGACCTGCGCGAGCGGGATGACCGTGATCGAATAGAACCACAGGTTTTGCCCCGAGAAGTGAAAGATATTGCGCAGGAAATGCCAACCCATCATGCGGCGGCCAATCTGGTGCCTTGTGCCCGCAACTGATGAGACAGCAAGCACGATCACGATTCCAATGAGCGAACGGTAGAGCATGATCTCGAAAGTATCGAGGTTCAGGCTTACAGCGCGGCCCGCGATGGCCATGCAGGTGAACGAGACGATTGTGCCGATCATCCATAAGGAAGCGCGCAGTGTTTGGTGCATGAAATAGGTCCCCATCCTCGTGCGCTAGGAAGTGGCAGAGGCGGGAGGGATTGGCAAGCGCCCGGTAAGTGCCCGGTCAGCCTGCTTTTTCGAGCGGGGCCGCCGGGCAGCTTGGAGCCGTGGCGCGTTTGTCGGTCGCCCAGGCATCAGCACTGGGCTTTGCGCCGGTCGCGACGATGGGGGCCGGAAAGCGGATCGATAGCCAAAGATCCAGACCCGCAAGAAGCAGCGCCACGCGGCTGGGGGCGGCCACATAAAGCGGGCGCCAGTTGGGGCCAAAGCTTTTCTTGAACCGTGCCAACCCCTCGGCGCCTTTGGCGAATGGCGCCAATCGGTCATGTGGCAGAGCGGCCAGATTGACCTCGGTCTGGCCGGCCTGGCGGGCGTGCTCGATCATGGCCGCGACAATGGCGTGCATGGTGCCGGATGGGGTCTCAGGCAACTGGCGCATCAGATCAAGGCTCAGCACCTCCGAGGTTTCGACAGCAGAGGCGAAGGCCAGCATCCGGCCATCGGCAAAGGCGGCAAAGAGCGGTTTGTCGGACAGGAATTCAGGGCAAAACCGACCCATGGTCAACCCTCGTTCGCCCCCATGGGTCTTGGCCCAGACAGCGTTGACCTGCGCCATGGCGGCCCAATCCGGGCGGGTCAGATGGCGGATTTCCACCCCGGCTTTTTCAGCCTTGCGGATCGAACGGCGCAGTTGCCGGTGCTTGGCACCGTCAAGCGTGAACCTTTGCGGATCGAGCACAGCCTCTTGAGCGAGCGGGGCCACATGCCATCCAGCGCGACGCAGCGTGGCGGCATTGCGCGCGTCGACCTTGTAGATGCACGCGAGGCGGTTCTGTGCCTTGGCCATGTCCCGCAGGTCTGGCAAGAGCGGCGCCAGATCACCATCCGTGGGCCCAAGAAACAGCGTCAGGGTCTGCGGGCTTTGCAACAGGCATGCAGCGCCGTCCGGCGTGTGCAGGCCCAGGGTATTGGCCTGCGCGGCGATCGCATGTTCGGCGCGCGGCCCGCTCAGCGGAGCGGGCAACATCGCGTCGGGTGCAGCGCGGTCCGGTTGCGCAACAATGGCATGAGCCGCAGCAACAAGGCAGGGCAAGGCGTAGTAGGTGCCGCGATAGGCCAGCAGGGTGGCGGCGAGAGTCTCCATATCCACTTGCGGCATGAGGCTGGCAAGGGCCAGCTCGAACGGGCCGACGCCGCCCGGGGTGCCGCCAATCAGCCCGGCGCCAAGCGCCAGCATATAGGCTGCAACCAAAGGCATCAACGGCAGGCCGAGATCCGGCGGCAAAAGCACGTATAGCGCCAGGGCGGCAAACACCATGTCGCAAAAGGACAGCGCCAAAAGCTGCGTTGCAGCCGGCAGGCTTGGCAAACGCAGGCTGCGGCCCCAAAGGTCAAGCCGGGGATAGCGCAGCAGCAGGGCCCCGGCGCCCAGCAGGACAAGCGGCAGGATCAGTCCCATCAACAGGGGGTGCCCGGACATCACCGGCAGCGCAAATCCCAGCGCCAGAAGCCCCCACGCGGCGAGGAAGGTCAGCGTGACAAAGGCGGTCAATTGCAGGATTCGCCCATGTCCCAGCCCCGGCATCAACCGCCAGCGCACGGCGGCGCCGACGGCAGGCCCAAGCCCGATGACCTGACCCAAGGCAATCGCCGAGGCCCCGGACCGCCGCGCGACCGAGCTGCGCGTGCCGGTTCCGAAATGGCGGTGCGCGATCAGATCGTATTGCGCCAAGGCCCAGAAGCTGCCAACGGTGAACAGGATTGCCGCCATCCAGCGCAGCGGGGCGATCTCGGAAAAGGCCGCACGCACGGCATGCCAATCCAGCGCGCCGCCCTTCTGCCAAAGCAGCCAGAGGCAGGCCAGACCAAGCGACAAAGGAAGCGCGCGCTTCAAAAGCGCCGCCTGTAGGGCAAGCATGGGGTGAGCCACCGATTTCTCCCACCGATAAAGTGAAATGACGTTAGGCGGCTTGCTACTTCGCTGAGGTTAACGTTTCGATTTGCAACTAAAGTTTTGAAAGCACAGGGTTAATGCCGCGCTAAGGTGGCCCGCGCAAATGCAAAAGGCGCACCCGAGCGGGCGCGCCTTGCAGTCGTTTTGCAGATTGAAAAGCTTAGTTTTCCTGAACCAGCTGGCCTTTGGCGACCACCATCATCTCGGCGTATTTCGCGCGGATCTCTTCGGGGCTGGACTTGTCCCCCAGATCGGCGGCGACTTTTCGCACCACATCCTCGTGACCGGCTTCTTCGAAATCGGCCTTGATGACCTCTTTGGCGTAGGCCTGCGCGTCATCGCCGGATTTGCCCAGCAATTCGGCGGCCCAAAGGCCCAAAAGCTTGTTACAGCGCGCTTCGGCCTTGAACTTCATTTCCTCGTCGTGGGCAAACTTGTTCTCAAAAGCGCTTTCGCGATCATCGAAAGTGGACATGGGCAGGCTCCCTGCGAAAGTTTCGTGTTCCCTTTGGATATGCCGCCCCGAACGACCGGACGCAAGACCTGACCGACCTGCTGCGGCATCGCGCGCTTGTTTAGGTGGCGTCAAAGGCGCAAAAAGCCATGCCGACAAGGCCCCGGGCGCGCCACGCCGCTTGCGGCGCATCATGCCTTGCAGTATGAGAGCGCAAACGCGTGACACACGCGCGATCCGTATCTCGAAAGGCCCCTCATGGCACGGCGCAAGAAAATCTACGAAGGCAAGGCCAAGACAATGTACGAAGGCCCAGAGCCGGGCACCATCGTCCAGTACTTCAAAGACGACGCCACGGCCTTCAACGCCGAAAAGCGGGCCACGATCGAAGGCAAGGGGGTTCTGAACAACCTTCTGTCCGAATTCTTCATGACCGGGCTAAACACCGTGGGTGTGCCGACCCACTTCCTCAAGCGTCTGAACATGCGCGAACAGCTGGTACGCGCCTGCGAGATCATTCCGCTTGAGATCATCGTGCGCAACTATGCCGCCGGGTCCATGTCCAAGCGTTTGGGCATCGAAGAGGGCACACAACTGCCGCGCCCGATCGTCGAATATTGCTACAAGGATGACAAGCTGGGCGATCCGCTGGTCACCGAGGAACACATCGCCGCCTTTGGCTGGGCCTCGCAGCACGACATGGACGATATCGTAGCGTTGGCGTTGCGGGTCAACGATTTCATGTCCGGCCTGATGTACGGCGTCGGGATCAAGCTGATCGACTTCAAGATCGAGATCGGCCGCGTCTACGACGGCGACTTCCAACGCCTGATCGTTGCAGATGAGATCAGCCCGGACAGCTGCCGCCTGTGGGACATCGAAACCGGCCAAAAGCTGGACAAGGACGTGTTCCGCCGCGATCTGGGATCGCTCACCGATGCCTATACCGAAGTGGCCAAGCGCCTTGGCGTGATGCCCAAGCAGGCCACGCACCCGTCAAAACCGACGCTGATCAACTGAAAGCCCAGTTTGGTTTAAGTGTCGAAGGGCGGTCCACATCGGGCCGCCCTTTTGCCGTAAATGCAGGTGATCTAAGGCTGGTCGGACAAGTCGTCCAAACCGTCCAGAAAAATCGTCGGAGGCTGGTCGACGATCGGATCTGCGGTCTGCTTAGAATATCAGCGATGCGGGACGAAGGGTGAATTCGCTGCCTGCGCACGAAATTCTGCTCTGGAATAGCCATGCGACAGCAAGCGTGCCATTATTCAATATGAACCAGAGTATTCCCGAGCTTCGCGGCCCCCGTGTTCGCCTTCGCCCTTTCCATCATTCGGATGTTGCCGGACGGTTGGCGCTTGGACGCTCGCCGGAGATTGTGCATTGTTTTGGAGGCAACCCCGAAGGCCTTCCCCCTTATGTAGAAGGTGATGCGCGCTCTTGGGTAGAGCGGAACATCCGGCATCCTCTTTGTTGGGCGGTGGAAGTCGATGGGCGATTGCTGGGCGAAGCGCGTCTCGACGGGCTTGATCTGCATGACAGCAGAGCGCGCTTGGCAACTGGGCTCTATGATGTTTCACAACTCGGAAATGGGCTGGGGCGTGAGTTGATCAAACTAGTCTTATTGCATGCCTTCGGAGTCATGGGTTTACATCGAATTGATTTACGGGTGTTGGCGTTCAATGAGCGGGCGATACGCTGTTATCGTGCTTGCGGCTTTGTCGAAGAGGGACGGGAACGTGAGGCCGCTCGGATCGGAGACGCTTGGTATGACGACGTTATTATGGGATTGCTGGCAGAAGAATACCGGGCGAGCCCTATCTAGCCATCTAAGCCGACATTCATGCGCTGCGCAGCATCGGTCAAAGTGGGCTCAAACCGGTCCTTTCGCGCACTGGGGTGACGTCAGTGACTGTTCCATCCCGGGTCCACAGAGGGCTGCGCTCTTGGCATGGTATTCTTTACTTGGCGCAAAGCCGCGCAGCGCGGTAGGCTTTGCCATTGCTTTGCACCTTTCGGGATATTGCCATGCGCCGGTTCTTGACTGCTTTGACCTTGGCTGGGTTCGCCGTTTCGGGTGGTGTGGCCGATGCACAGTCCCCGGCGCAGTTCGACCCTGACGACTTTGGCAATATCGTCATCCAGCCGCGCCAATCGGCGGGCGGTGGCGGCAGCGGCTTCGTGCTGGAGCAGGCCTTTGGCGATTACCAGAACGAACCGATTATCGAATATGGCGAAAATAGCCCTGCCGTGCGCCTTGGCCGTCCGATCGGGCGGCTGGATACGCTTTATGCCAATGGGCAAACAGGGTTCTGCACGGCCTTCATCGTCGATGAAAAGCACATCGTGACAAACCACCACTGCATTCCCGGCATGGACGGCGATCCGACCGGCGCAGACAGCGGCGTTCAAGCGGCGCAATTCGTGGCAGGCTACATCCGGCCCGGGCGCTCGGCCGGGGCGGACCGCTATACCGTATCGCCGCAGATCGTCGAGACGAACCGCGCGCTGGATTACACGGTGCTGCGGGTGTTTGGGAATCCCTCGGCGAAATACGGGATCATGGAACTGGCCAATGAGACCCCCGAGGATTCCGAATTCCTCTGGATCATCGGACATCCGCAAGGGCAGTCTCAGCACATCTCGCGCGAAGGCTGCGCTGCGGCCTCTCCGGCGATCTCGGAAGAGGGCAAGCTGATCCACACCTGCGACACTCTGCCGGGGAACTCTGGCTCTCCGCTGATCCGGATCACCGACAAACGGGCGATTGGATTGCATCATGCAGGCGACAATCGCACCGGGTTCAACATGGCAATCCCGATGACACGGATCCTTGCCCAGAGCCGGGTGCTGAAGGCGGCGATCCCTGCCGGTGGCGCCGTGGTCGCGGCGGTGCCGAAACCGCAGCCGCAACCCGTTGTGCCCGTCACCCCCAGGCCCAAATTCGCAGCCGTGCCGGAAACCTCGGCCTGCGCGGCGCTGTGGGCCGAGGCCAAGCAATTGGGCTGCGGCGGCTACGAGGCCTACCTTTCGCAATGCAGCGACCACACCTTTGCGATCATGGCCAAATCCATGGTCAAGCGGGAATGCGGCGCGCCAGGCGCCCCCGCCCCGAAACCTGCCGTGCTTGACGCGCCAGCGCCCAGGGCCAAAGGCGCGCTGCGCGTGGCGGCGGACGGCAGCGGCGATTATCAATCGCTTGCCGATGCGGTGGCCAAGGCCAAGGCGGGCGCCCGGATCGAGGTGTACCCCGGAACCTACACGCAAGGGCTGGACATCACGCAACCGGTTGAGATCGTCGGCGTCGGCAATCGCGGCGACATTGTGCTTGAGGTCGCGAATGACAATGTCATCCACTGGGAGGCGGACTCGGGTCTGGTTCAGGGGCTGACCATCCGCCAGAACGGCGGCGACTATTTCGGCATCGACGTGGTCGCCGGCTCGGTGGTGATCGAGGACAACGACATCAGCTCAAACGGATTCTCGGCGGTGGTGCTGCGCAGCAATGTGGATGCACAGGTGCGGCGCAACGAAATCCATGACAGCAAAGAAGGCGGGGTCTTTATTTTCGATCACGGCAAAGGCACGGTCGAAGAGAATATCTTTTACGGCAATACATTCGCCGCCGTCGAAATCCGCGACGCGGGCGAGGCGCTGGTCAGGAAGAACACCATGCGCGATGGCTTGGGGCAGGGCGTGTTTATCAACGATGGCGGCAAGGGCCGGATCGAGGACAACACGATATACGGCAACCGCCTTGTCGGGGTTTTGTTGTCAGGGTCGGACAATCCGGTGGTGATCGGCAATGTTGTCCGCGATGGGCAAGAGGGCGGCATTCTGGCCTCGGACAATGCGCTGGCCCGGATCGAAGGCAACACGATCTACGACAATGCCTTTTCCGGCATCGAAGTGCGCGCCGGGGCAGACCCATGGATCAAGGGTAACACCATCCGCGACGGCAATCAAAGCGGCATCTTCATGCTGGATAAGGGCCGAGGTGTGATCGAGAACAACGATATCTACCGCAACGCCTTTTCCGGTGTCGTGGTGCAATCGGGCGCGGCGCCGATCATGCGTGGCAACCGCGTGACCCGGAATGGGCAATACGCCGTGGAAATTCTCGAAAGCGGTGCCGGGACCTATGAAAACAACGATCTGACCGGCAATGACCTTGGCGCTTTTTCAATTGCCGACAACGCCGGATCGCTCAGCCGCCGCGGCAACAAAGAGTAACCTGCCGGACTTCGGGCCGTGCCGAAAGGCGATTCCCGCTTGCATTTTGCGCCCCGATAGGGTTCCACCGCGCTCAAGATTAGGGCGCGGAAACGCAGATCGAAAGGATGGGGCGACATGAAAGCTCGGGTACATGTGATGCTGAAAACCGGGGTTCTGGATCCGCAGGGCGAGGCCGTGCGCCATGCGCTGGGGGCCTTGGGCTTTGACGGGGTCGAAGGCGTGCGCCAAGGCAAGGTGATCGAGCTGGAACTGGCTGATGGCACCACCGAAGCGACCGTGAAAGAGATGTGCGAAAAGCTGCTCGCCAACACGGTGATCGAAAGCTACACGATCGAGCTTGGCTGATGCGGGCTGCACGGCTGACCGGCTGGCGTCAACCACTTGAGATCGTCCGGATGGACGATCCGGCGCCGCCTGTGGGGGGCGTTGTTCTGAAAGTGTTGGCCAGCGGCATCTGCCGGTCCGACTGGCATGTCTGGACGGGCGGCGATGCTGTCGATCTGCCACATGTGCCGGGCCACGAATACTGCGGCGAAGTGGTCGCTGTGGGGCAGGGTGTGTCGCGCTGGAAAGCCGGCGACCGGGTGATCGCGCCCTTTATTCTTGCTTGCGGTGCCTGCCCGGATTGCTCGGCTGGGCATCAGACCATCTGCGCCAACCAGGTGTTGCCGGGGTTCACCGCGCCAGGCTCATTCGCTGAATTTGTCGCCGTGCCGCATGCCGACGAAAACCTGACCCGCCTGCCGGATACCATTGCCCCCGATCTGGCCGCCGCATTTGGCTGCCGCGTCACGACCGCGTGGCAGGCTCTGACAGGCCGTGCTGCGCTGAAGCCGGGTGAATGGCTGGCGGTTTTTGGATGCGGCGGTGTTGGCCTCTCGGCGATGCTGCTGGGCCGGGCGCTTGGCGCGCGGGTGGTCGTCGTCGATGTGGTGGCCGAGAAGCTGGCACATGCCAAATATCTTGGCGCCGATGCCGTCGTCAACGCAACCGAGGGCAACGCCGCCGAGGCGGTGCGCGAGATCACCCAAGGCGGTGCCCATGTCGCCATCGAGGCGCTTGGCATTCCCGCCACAACCGAGGCCGCCCTGCGCGCCTGCCGCAAACTGGGCCGCATGGTGCAGATCGGCATGCCCGCAGGCGATCACACCCGGATGGAACTGCCATGGGACGTGGTGTATTCCGGCCAACTGGCGATTTACGGCACGCGCGGCATGCCTGCCCATCGCTATGCGGATCTGTTAAACATGGTCGATGGCGGTCTTGTCGACCTGAGCCCGATCATTGCCCGCCGTGTCGCGCTCAGCGATGCGACAACCGAACTTGCCGCCTTTGACAATGCTGCCCCTCCCGGGGTGGCGGTCATCACCGATTTTGCGAACTGAAGGGATAGCCCTATGAAAGCTGCCGTCATCGTCTTTCCCGGCTCCAACTGCGACCGCGATTTGAAGCGCGCCTTTGAACAGGCGGGGCTGCAGGTGCAGATGGTCTGGCATAAGGATACCGCGCTGCCCAAGGGGATCGACATCGTCGGCATTCCCGGCGGCTTTTCCTTTGGCGATTACCTGCGCTGTGGCGCGATTGCCGCGAATGCACCGATCTGCCGCGAAGTCGCCGCCCACGCTGAGCGTGGCGGTTATGTCTTTGGGGTCTGCAACGGATTTCAGGTGCTGACCGAAACCGGGCTTCTGCCCGGGGCGCTGCTGCGCAATGCCAATCTTAAATACATCTGCCGCACCATCGGCCTGAAGGTCGAACAAACCGGCAGTGTGTTCACCCAAGGCTATATGCAGGGCGAAGAGATCGGCATTCCCATCGCACACCATGACGGCAACTATTTCTCCGATGCCGCAACGCTGGACATGCTCGATTCTGAAGGCCGTGTGGCCTTCCGCTATACCGACAACCCCAATGGCTCGGCCCGCGATATCGCTGGCATCCTGTCGGAAAATCGCCGGGTTCTCGGGATGATGCCGCACCCCGAACGTGCGTCGGAATCCGCCCACGGCAATCAGGATGGTGCGCGCCTTTTCGCTCATCTGACCAAGGCCTTGGCCGAGGCGTGACTTGAGCGCGGGCGGGCGGGGGCCTATCCTGCCTGCCATGGCCCAAAGCACGTCCAGACCCAGAAAACCCACCAAACCGGGAAACCGGCGTTCAGCCCCGCTGTCGTGGCGGGTGCGCTTGGCGCTGGTCTTGCTTTTGGTTGCGGCGGTGGCAACGGTCTGGATAACCAACCGCCTTTTGGCGGACCGCTTTACCGAAACCACCCGCAACCGGGCCGAGCTGCGTCTGGCTCTGTACTCCGGCAACCTGATCTCGGAATTGCGCCGCAATGCCATCGTGCCGCAGCTTCTGGCGCGGGATCCGGCGTTGATCGGCGCGCTGAATTCGGGCGAATACACCCAAAGCTCGCAGCGGCTGATCTCATTCGTGGACGAAATTGGCGCGGCCTCCTTGATGCTGCTGGACCGCGACGGGCGCACCGTCGCTGCCACAGATCGCAACCGGCTGGGCGAAACCCACCGCTCGCTGGGCTATTTCGTCGAGGCGCTGCGCGCAAACACCACTGTCTTTACCGTGATCGAACGCGAATCTGGCGGCTTTCGTTTTACCTATTCCCGCCGTGTCGAAAGCCAGAATCAGGCGATCGGCGTGATCGTGGTCGAGGTCGATCTGGCCAAGTTCGAACGTGCTTGGGCCGGGATTTCCGATGCGGTGATGGTGACCGACAGCCAGGGCCGCATCATCCTTGCGACCGAGCCGCGCTGGCGCGGACTGACCACGCCAGAAGCGCTACAACGCCAACCCCCGGACGGTGCCATCGAACGCGCGATCCGCGCCACTTCGGACTGGACCAACACCGAGGCCGACGCCTATCTGTCCGGCGAAGCGGTGATGCGGATCGACGGGCGCATTCCCTTCCGCGGCTGGACCCTGACGACCTTTACCACCTATGCCAGCGTGCGCGAGCGGGTGAACGCGGTGCTGGCGTTGGAAATCATGGGATTTGCGATCCTCGCAGCGCTGGCCTTCTACGCCTTGTCGCGGAAAACGGCGATCAGAATGGCGCTTTTTCAGCGCGAATCCGCGGAACTTCGTGCACTGAATGCCCGATTGCAGGCAGAAATGGCCGAACGCGAACGGGTGCAGGAAAACCTTGCGGTGGCCGAACAATCACTGGCGCAAAGCTCCAAACTGGCCGCTCTGGGCGAGATGTCTGCCGCTGTTAGCCACGAATTGAACCAACCTCTGGCGGCGATGAAAACCTATCTGGCCGGCGCGCGGCTTTTGCTGCGCCGCAACCGTCCCGACGAGGCGCTGACCGCCTTCCACCGGATCGACGACCTGATCGAGCGTATGGGCGCCATCACACGGCAGTTGAAATCCTATGCCCGCAAAGGCCAGGAAATGCTGAGCCCGGTGGACATGGCCGATGCACTGGCGACCTCGCTTTCGATGATGGAGCCACAGTTAAAATCCCGCAGGGTCAAGATTTCGCGTATCCTGCCGGATGAGTCTGTCAAAGTGATGGGCGATCGGATGCGGATCGAACAGGTTCTGGTCAACCTCTTGCGCAATGCGCTGGACGCCACCAAGTCTGTGGAGGACCCACAGATCGAAATCATACTTGCGGCCGGGGAAACGGCCACTCTGTCGGTGCGCGACAACGGCGTCGGGATCGAAGATCTCGAGTCGCTGTTCGAACCGTTCTATACCACCAAGCAACCTGGTGACGGGGTGGGGCTTGGGCTGGCGATCTCATCGGGGATCGTGACCGATCTTGGTGGGCGGCTGACCGCCCGCAACAGTGAACGCGGCGGTGCAGTCTTTGAAGTGCAGCTTCCGATTTTGAACGAAAAGACCCAGGCGGCGGAATAAGGAAAATCACATGTCCACAGCCATGAAAATTGCCATTGTTGACGATGAAAAGGACATGCGCCAGTCAATCAGCCAATGGCTGGCTTTGTCTGGTTATGACACCGAAACCTTTGCCAGCGCGGAAGAAGCGCTTGGCAGCCTCGGGGCGGATTATCCGGGGATCGTGATCTCGGACATCAAGATGCCGGGGATGGACGGAATCCAGTTGCTGAAAAAGCTGATGGGGGCGGACAGCGCGCTACCGGTCATCATGATCACCGGTCACGGCGACGTGCCGATCGCCGTTGAGGCGATGCGCATCGGTGCCTTTGATTTCCTCGAAAAACCCTTCAACCCGGACCGTATGTCCGAATTGGCCAAGAAGGCGACCAATGCCAGACGGCTGACATTGGACAACCGTGCCCTGCGGCGCGAGCTGGCCGGGGGCGAGCAGATCATGCGCAAGCTGATCGGCGCCAGCCCGGTGATGGAACGCCTGCGCGAAGACATCCTCGATCTGGGGCAGGCCGATGGCCACGTCCTGATCGAAGGCGAAACCGGCACGGGCAAGACGCTGGTCGCTCATGCATTGCACGCAGTTGGCGCGCGGGCGGGCAAGAAATTCGTTCTGGTCTCCTGCGCAGCACTGGACGAAGACGCGCTGTTGCACCGCCTCTTTGGCCCGATGCAACCCGAAGAAAGCCGTCTGCCAGCCATCGAAGAGGCACGCGGCGGCACGCTGGTGCTAGAAGATATCGAAGCCCTGTCAGACAGCGCACAGGCGCGGCTTTTGTCGGTCCTCGATGAACAGGGCAACCCGCCAGAAACCCGGATCGTGGCGATCTGCAACCTTCAGGACGAAGGCCGAACCTGCGAGTCGACGATGCGCCCGGATCTCTATTACCGGCTCGCAGCCCTCAAAATCGTTGTTCCGCCCCTGCGCGCGCGCGGCGAAGACATCCTGACGCTTTTCACCCGCCTTTCCGAACAATACGCCGAGGAATACGGCTGCGACGCCCCCAATGTCTCGGCCCAGGAAGCGGCGCAATTGCTTCAGGCGCCGTGGCCCGGAAACGTCCGCCAGTTGATCAACCTTGCCGAACGCGCGGTCCTGCAATCGCGCCGGGGGCAGGGGACAATCGCGTCTCTGCTGATGTCGGACCACGACCAGATGCAGCCCGTGATGACCACCGAGGGCAAGCCGCTGAAGGAATATGTCGAAGCCTTTGAACGCATGCTGATCGACAACACGATGCGTCGTCACAAGGGATCAATTTCGGCGGTGATGGATGAGTTGTGCCTGCCGCGCCGAACGTTGAACGAAAAGATGGCCAAATACGGGCTGCAACGCTCAGACTACCTTTGATGTCCGTAACATTGGAAATGTCGACGTGGGGGCCAGCCCCCACACCCCCGGGATATTTTCCGACCAGTGAAGATGCGAGCCATGTGTTTCATCGGTCCACAAATATCCTGGGGTGAATGCGCGTAAGCGCAGAGGGGCAAAGCCCCCGCTGAAACATGAAAAAGCGCCCGGCGTGAGCCGGGCACATTTGGATCACGGCTGGTCTTGTGGCTTAGTGCAGCAAGCGGCCCATGGCACCTGCCACATCGGCCATACGCGCCGAGAAGCCCCATTCATTATCGTACCATGCCAAAACCCGCACGAGGCGTTTGCCTGTGACTTTGGTTTGGTCAGGCGCAAAAATCGAGCTGTGCGTGGTGTGGTTGAAGTCGATCGACACCTTGGGCTCCGGATCGTAGCTGAGAACCGACCCCATGCGCCCTGCGGCGGCTTCGGCGACCACGTCGTTGACGTTTTCGACGGAGACGTCTTTCGACGCATAAAAGGTCAGATCGACCGCCGAGACATTCGGCGTGGGCACGCGCATGGCGGTACCGTCCAACTTGCCGATCAAGTTTGGCAGCACTTCTCCCAGCGCCTTCGCGGCGCCGGTCGAGGTTGGGATCATTGCCATGGCGGCGGCGCGGGCACGGTACAGGTCGTTGTGGCGGCGATCCAGCGTCGGCTGGTCGCCGGTATAGCTGTGGATCGTCGTCATGATGCCGCTCTCGATACCGATGGCTTCGTCCAGCACCTTGGCCAGCGGCGCAAGGCAGTTGGTGGTGCAGGACCCGTTCGAGATCATCCGGTCCCCTTCCGCCAGATCGCGGTGGTTGACGCCATAGACGATGGTTTTCTGCACGTTTTTGGCCGGGGCCGAGATCAGCACCGATTTGGCGCCGCGGTTCATGTGACCCGAAGCCTTTGCGCCGTCGTTGAATTTTCCGGTGCACTCCAGCACGACGTCGCAGCCACCCCAATCCAGTTCGTCCATGTCGTAGGAGGACATCACGTCGATCGGACCACGGCCCAGATCCATCGAGTTTTCGGTCACGCGAACTTCACCCGGAAAGCGGCCATGCACGCTGTCATAGCGCAGCAGGTGGGCATGGGTTTCGATGGGGCCGGGGGCGTTGATCCTGACCACCTGAACGTCATTGCGCGCGCTTTCGGCGATATGGGCCAGGGTGCATCGGCCAATGCGGCCAAATCCGTTGATGCCAACTGTGACGGTCATGCGCGTGCCTCCAAAAGCATTTGTTAACAGGCGGTATACGTTGGCATGCTGCATCTGCAAAGGTAAAATATCGTTTAGCCGCAAACTGTTAGCGATAAACTTGCGCCTCATCCACATGATGGCGCTAACGCACGGGTGGGGTTTGCGATAACATATGCGATGGGCGAAAACCCCGCCAGAATCGGCTATCGCCTTGTGATTTGGCGCGGCGTGGCTAGGTTGCCATCAAGGATTATGGAGGCGCGGTATGAGTGGACTTCTGGCACTTCTGGATGATGTGGCGGGCATTGCAAAGGTGGCGGCGGCCTCGGTTGACGACATCGGCGCGGCGGCGGCCAAGGCCGGAACCAAGACCGCTGGCGTCTTGATCGACGATGCGGCGGTGACGCCGAAATATATCCAGGGGTTCGAGCCCAAACGCGAATTGCCGATCATCTGGCGCATTGCGCGCGGGTCTTTGGTGAACAAGCTGGTCTTTTTGTTGCCCGCAGCCTTGCTGATGGCGGCCTATGCGCCTTGGCTGGTCGCGCCTTTGTTGATCCTTGGCGGCAGTTACCTGTGTTTCGAGGGCGCCGAGAAGATCGTGCATGTGTTGATGCCGCATGATGAGCACTCCGGCGGGCCTGACGGCAGCCACGACGTCGGCGATCCCATCCATCTTGAGGAACAGAAGGTCAAAGGCGCGATCAAGACCGATTTCATCCTGTCCGCCGAGATCATGACCATCGCCTTGTCTGCGATCGAGGCGCCGAATGTCTGGATGCAGGCGGCCACGCTGGCCGTGGTGGGCGTGATGATCACAGCCGTCGTCTACGGCGCCGTGGCGGTCATCGTCAAAATGGATGATGTTGGCCTCTGGCTGACGCAGGTTGGCAGGCTGGGCACCACACGGGCGCTCGGGCGCGGCATCGTCAAGTTCATGCCCTGGCTGCTCAAGGGGCTGATGGTGGTGGGCACCGCAGCCATGCTTTGGGTCGGCGGCTCGATTATCGTGCATTCGCTGGCGCAGATGGGTTGGCCAGCGCTCGAAGAGTACATCCACAATATCGCCGTTGACTATGGCAACCACCAGCCTGGGTTGGAATGGATCATCACGGCCGCCTCTGATTTCGTGTTGGGCTTTCTCTGGGGCCTGGTCCTGATCCCTTTGGGCACCAAGATCATAGCGCCGCTTTGGGGCGCAATGTTTGGCAGCGCGGCCAAAGCGCATTGACCGGCCCTGAACAATCAAGCCAAGAGGCGCTGATGCGATAAACCTTGCTCTCTTGCCGGGTCGGGTGCCATCGTGATCCCGGGGGGGACGGATCATGAAGGCTGTTGAAACGGGCGAACTGAGAAAACTGGATGCGGCGGAAATCGGTGCGATATCGCATCTTTACCGGGGCGAGGTCTACCGCTCGACCATCTGGCGCACACGGTTGGACACGACGACAAACTGGGCCGTGGTGACCTTGGGCATTGCCCTGTCGATCGCATTTTCGTCGCCGAACGCCTCGCCTTTGCCGCTGATCCTGGTTGGCATATTGATCTTTTTCTTCCTCATGCTCGAAGCGCGCCGCTACAGGTATTTCAACGTCTGGCGCGCCCGTTGCCGGTGGTTCGAGGTGCATTTCTTTGCCCCGATGATGGTGGACGGTGATCTGCACATGGAAGAGGGCTGGCAAAAGACGCTGGCCAACGACTATTGGAACCCAAGCTATCACGTGTCGATGTGGGTCGCTTTGGGGCGGCGAATCCGGAGAAACTATTTCTGGATCCTCCTGATCCAGTCGGTCGCATATCTGGGCAAACTCGCGGTTCATCCAGACCCGCTGTCGTCCCTGGCGCAATTGTCCGAGCGGGCGGCGATCGGGCCGATCAACGGGACAATCGTGCTGTCCATGGGGGCGGTCTATTGTCTGGTCTGGGGGTTGGCTGCAGTGGTCAGTTGGCGGGACGACAAACGCCGCGCCAGCCGTCGGAAAATGCATTCGAGCATGGGATAGCGTCACGCAAAAGGGCGAGGAAATCCCCGCCCTTGCAAGTGTCGAAAAGCTGGCCCTGTCAGCCCAGCAGCGCGCGGACCTTGCCCGCCACGTTTTCAGCAGTGATGCCGAACTTTTCGTAAAGTGTCTCCGCCGGAGCCGAGGCACCAAAGCGGTCCATGCCGACAAAGTCCGCTTTGGCTTCGCGGCCACGCTCGCCCAGCAGCCAACGATCCCAACCTTGGCGCACGGCGGCTTCGACACCCACACGTACGGGGCCTGCGGGCAGGACACGGCGGCGATAGGCTTCGTCCTGCGCGGCAAACAGTTCCATGCAGGGCATGGAGACGACGCGGGTGCCGATGCCCTCGGCCTGAAGCGCGTCACGTGCCGCCAGAGCAATCTCGACCTCGGAGCCGGTGGCGATGATGATCGCCTGACGCTTGCCCTCTGCTTCGGCCAGCACATAAGCGCCCTTTTCCACAAGGTTGGAGTTCTTGTGCTCAAGCCGCACGGTCGGCAGGTTCTGACGGGTCAGCGACAGCACCGACGGCGTGCCGGTCTGGCGCAGCGCGATTTCCCAGCTTTCCGCCGTTTCCACCGCATCGGCAGGACGGAAGACCAGCGTGTTCGGCGTGGCGCGGCTGATGGCCAGATGTTCCACCGGCTGGTGGGTCGGGCCGTCTTCGCCAAGGCCGATGCTGTCATGGGTCATGACAAAGATCGTCGGCGTCTTCATCAGGGCCGCAAGGCGCATGGCCGGGCGGGCATAGTCGGTGAAGGCCATGAAGGTGCCGCCATAGGGGCGCAGGCCGCCGTGCAGACCGATGCCGTTCATCGCCGAGGCCATACCGTGTTCGCGGATCCCCCAATAGACGTAGCGGCCCTTGCGGTTATCGGTGTCAAAGACACCCATATCGCCGGTCAGCGTGTTGTTCGACCCGGTCAGGTCGGCCGAGCCGCCAATGGTTTCCGGCATGATCGGGTTGATGACTTCCAGCGCCGTTTCCGAGGCCTTGCGGGTTGCCATCTTGGGCGCGGTTTCCGAAATCTGCTTTTTCAGCGCCTTGATCGTCGCCGACAGCTTTTTCGACACTTCGCCGTTCATCACGCGGGCGAATTCCGCCTGCCGCGATGCACTGGCTTCAGCAAGGCGGGCTTCCCATTCGGCGCGGTCTGCGGCGCCGCGCGATCCGGCGGCTTCCCACCAGCTCTTGATTTCGGCGGGCACTTCGAACGGGCCCGAGGTCCAGCCCCAGTTTTCCTTGGCGGCGATGTTCTGCTCGGCGTTGGTCAGCGCGCCGTGCCCCTTGGAGGTGTCCTGCGCGGCGTGGCCAAGAGCGATATGCGTCTTGCAGGCGATCATCGACGGGGATTTCGATTTCTTCGCCGCAGAGATGGCGGCGTCGATGGCGACAGGATCATGGCCGTCGATTTCCTGCACGTGCCAGCCCGAGGCCTTGAAGCGCTTGACCTGATCAGTGCGGTCCGACAGCGAGACCTTGCCGTCGATGGTGATGTCGTTGTTATCCCAAAAGACGATCAGCTTGCCCAGACCATAGCGGCCTGCAAGGCCGATGGCCTCTTGGCTGACGCCTTCCATCAGGCAGCCGTCACCGGCGATGACATAGGTGTAGTGATCCACAAGCTTCTTGCCAAAACGACCGCGCAGCATTTCCTCTGCCATGGCAAAGCCGACCGAGTTGGTGATGCCCTGACCCAGCGGGCCGGTGGTGGTTTCCACAGCTTTCAGCAGGAAGTTTTCCGGGTGGCCGGCGGTCTTGGCGCCCCACTGGCGGAAGTTCTTGATCTGGTCCAGCGTCACCTCGGCATCACCGACAAGATAGAGCGCCGAGTAGAGCAGCATCGAACCGTGGCCCGCAGACAGGATAAACCGGTCGCGGTCATGCCATTCGGGGTTCTTGGCGTCGTACTTCAGGTGATTGCCGAAAAGCACGGTGGCGACATCGGCCATGCCGATGGGCATACCGGTGTGGCCGGAATTTGCCGCCGCGACGGCGTCGAGTGCGAGGGCACGGATGGCAGTGGCGCGCATCCAGTGATCGGGATTGCTGCTGCGAAGCTCTTGGATATCCACGTGTGTCGTCCTTACAGGGCTGTGGGTTAAGGAATGTTAGCGGCTGGAGGCTCAATAGCAGCGTGGGACGGAAGTTCAAGCTTGGCGGCGCAATCGGTTGCCGCATCGGTTGAAGAGCGCCGCCCAAGCACTTGAAACGCAAGGGGGCGCAATTTTCGCGATCAGTTGTTAAACTCTGGATCAAAGGTCCAGGGGCGATTCGCTCGCACTAAGGGCCAAGGGTCAAGCGAGGGGAGCAGAATGGCTCAGATTGAAGAGTTGCAGGCGCGGATCACCCGCGCGCTGGACAAGATCGGCACGGGACTGGACAGCTGGGAACCGGCAGCGGTCAACGCCGAACTGATGGCTATGCGGGCGCAGACGGAAAAGTCGATGGCCGAGGCCGAGCAGGCCCGCGCCGAACTGTTCGATCTGAAAGCTGCGATCGAGGCCGCGCCAGAGCCCGAACCTGCGCCGGTGCCCGAGCCGGAACCGCAAGCGGACCCCGAAGAAATGGCCCAATTGCGCGAGGCGCTTGAGGACGAAAAGCTGGCCAATGCCCAGCTGGAAGAACGCCTGCGCACCCTTGGAGAGCGTCAGAACAGCGAAACCGCGTCGTTGCGCGAACAGGTGGCCGCGCAGCGCGATGGCCTGTCGCAATTGGACGCCGAGTTGCAGCGGCTGCGCAATTCCAACGAAGCGCTGCGCGACACCGTTGCCGCGCTGCGTCAGGCCAACGCCCAGGGCGTCGGCGATGCCCAGTTGATCAACACGGCGATGCAGCATGAACTTGAATCCCTGCACGCCGCCCGCGCCGCCGAAGCCGCCGAAACCCGCGCGGTTCTGGATGCGCTGACGCCGCTACTCAGCGCCGCGTCCGGCGAACCTGGCGCCGGGTCCAGCGAACAAGAGGAGACAGTCTGATGTCCGTGCAGATGGAAATCCAGATCCACATTGGCGGCCGCACATTTGAGGTGGCCTGCCAGCAAGGCGAAGAACAATTCCTTTTGTCCGCTGCGCGCCTTCTGGACACCGAGGCACAGGTTCTGGTCACCCAGATTGGCAGGATGCCCGAAGCGCGTATGCTGCTGATGGCAGGGCTGATGCTGGCGGACAAGACTGCCGGCCTTGAGGAACGCCTGCGCGAGGCCGAAGATCACCTGGCGGCCCTGAAGGGCGAGCTGAAAGAGCTGCGTGACATGCCGCCGCCAGAACCGGAACAGGTCGAAGTCCCGGTGATCCCCGACGATGTGACGGATGCGCTGGCCGAAATCGCTGCCCGGGCCGAGGCCTTGGCCGAAACCGTGAACGAGAAACTGCAAACGGGCTGAAACGCCGTTCCTTGAAACGAAAAAAAAGCGCCCCAAACCCGGGGCGCTTTTTGTTTGTCCAGCCGCTGAAGCGTGTTTCAGGCGTTGGCTTCGCGGATTTTTTCAGCGGCGTCCTTGTCATAGCTGACGCCGTTTTCTTCCAACAACTGGTCCAGCTCGCCCGAGAGGGTCATCTCGGTGATGATGTCACAGCCGCCAACGAACTCGCCCTTGACGTAAAGCTGCGGGATGGTCGGCCAATCCGAATATTCCTTGATGCCCTGACGAATGGCGTCATCGGCCAGGACGTTCACGTCCATGAAGTCGATGCCCATGTAGTTCAGAACACCAGCCACACGGCTGGAAAAGCCACACTGCGGCATGGATTTCGTGCCCTTCATGTAAAGCACCACGTCGTTGGACTTTACCACTTGGTCGATCTGGGTCTTTGCGTCGCTCATTTCTTTGCGTCCTTCGGTATGAAGAGTTTGGCGTAATCCTGGGGATCACGGGGGATCTTCCAGCTTTGGGAATGTCCACCGCCTACGCCGGATTGATAATCAGACTTCAACTCGTGAAAGCCGGTGCCCGGTGCGCTGCCGCGCCCTCCGGGGCGCTGCCTTTGTCCCGCCACCGCAACCAGCGCCGTCACGATGACGATCAAGGCAAGCAGGATAAGGACAAACGCGACCGGGTCCATGGTCAGTCGGGGGCCTTGGTGGTCAGCGCAAGGGCGTGCAATTCGCCGCTTGGGCCATCCATCTTGCCTTTGAGGGCGGCATAGACAGCGCGCTGCTGTTGCACCCGGTTCTTGCCACGAAAGCTTTCATCGACAATCATTGCAGACATGTGCACGCCATCGTCGCCCGCGACCTGAATTTGGGCCTGCGGAAAGCTCTCGCGCAAAAGTTTTTCGATTTCATGAGCCTGCATGGGCATGCTTGGCGTCTCCGTCTATTTCTTGACTGTTTCTGTCCAAGAGGTAGTGCGCGGAGGCCGCAGGCGCAAGCCAATCCAGTGTCCAAACGCGGATCACATGGGCAAACCGCCTGTCAAAGCGGCAATGACTCAGCGGCGCGAGGTGCGAATATTGCGGCGCGCCTTGACGCGAATTTCGCGAATGCCCGCCAGTTGCTGCTCGGTCATCCAGATCGCCACGGTATAGGTCCGCGACCGTTCGCTGCCTTGCGGGGCGTTGATTTGCAGCGCCCGGAACTCATAGCTCAGCGTGTCAGCGTCGCTTTCTTCCTCGAGTTTGATCAGGCGCAGCTCGAATGGCCCCTGACGGTCGGACACACCGGTCGCTCGGATCACGGCGCCGCCCGGACGGCGCTCGATCAACAGTTCGGTCACTTCGCCGATCAGCGTGCCTTGGTAAGCTTGAGGTTGATTGTCGCGGAAGATCGAGATCCGGCGGCGCGGGATCAACGGGTTCACATCCGCCTCGGCCGCGACCGGCTGAGAGGTGCTGCGGCCAAACCAGTTCATCGGATTGAGACGCGAGTCGCGTATACCGCCACAACTGGTCAGAACCACCGCGGATAGAACCAGAACCGAAAGAGATTTCTTCATGCGACTGCCGCCCTCTGCCTGCTTAAACCTGAGTTACCGCAAATGTACTGGCTTGAAAAGTCGCAAGCACTGGACGTTTGTGCCTCGGTTGCCTAACTCCGGACAAAAGGAGATGACGCATGGCTCAGGCAGCATTCGAAGAGGTGGTCGAGGATTTCGAATTTCTCGACGATTGGGAAGACCGCTATCGCATGGTGATCGAGATGGGCAAAGCGATGGAGCCTTTGCCCGACGCGCTCAAGGTGCCGGCCACCAAGGTCGAGGGCTGCGCCAGTCAGGTCTGGCTACATCCGCAGATCGACGGCGGCGTGTATCACTTTCAGGGCGAAAGCGACGCGATGATCGTGCGCGGGCTGATCGCCTTGCTGCACCGGCTTTATGATGGGTTGCCGCTGGACGAGGTCACAGCCGTGGACGCCCGCGCAGAATTGGGCCGCCTTGGCCTGCACGACCACCTGTCGGCGCAGCGGTCAAACGGGCTGCGGGCGATGATCGAGCGCATTCGCGAACAAGCCGCCGCCGCAGCCTGAGGCGCGGTGATCCAAAGGGGCGCTTCCGCGCGCTCTTATTCAGCAATTGGACAGGCGACGTGCATTTTCGACGCCTGCACTGGTTTCAAATCGACATTTACCAGACCGTGAGGGGCTGGCCCCTCACGCATCCGTTTGTTGCGGCGCTAGGTCCGGATGGCGTCGAGAATCCGGGCCCAGCTGCGGATGCCCTTGTGAAAGCTTTCGAGGTCGTATTTTTCGTTTGGGGAATGGATCTGGTCGTCGTCCTTGCCCCAGCCAACCAGCATGGAATCCATGCCAAGGATCGACTTGAAGTATCCCGCCACCGGAATGGAGCCGCCGCAGCCGGTAAAGGCTGCCTCTGCGCCCCATTCCGCGCCAAGCACGCTGCGCGCGGCCTCAAACGCGGGGTGGGTGATTTCCATCTGGCTGGCGGGGGATGCGCCGTGATCGTGAAAACTGGCGGTCACGTCCGTTGGCAATTGATCCCGAACCCACTGGCGAAAGTTCTTGCGGATGGCGTGCGGGTCTTGCGTGCCGACCAGCCGGAAACTGACCTTGGCCGAGGCTTTGGATGGCAAGACGGTTTTGAACCCGTCGCCGGTATAGCCGCCGATCATGCCGTTGATCTCGGCTGTGGGGCGTGACCAGATCATCTCGAGCGCGCTGCGATCCTGCTCGCCCGCCGGGTCCAACAGGCCGACATCGCCTAGGAATCTGCCGTGGTCAAAGCCGAGGGCCTGCCATTGCGCTGCGATCTCCGGGTCCAGTTCAGGTACGCCGTCGTAGAAATGCGGGACCTGAATGCGGCCCTGATCGTCGTGCAGATTGCCGAGGATCCTGGCGAGCACCCGCAGCGGGTTCATCGCCGCGCCACCGTACATACCAGAATGCAGGTCTTTGTCCGGGCCGGTGAGTGTGATTTCCTCGCCGCACAGGCCACGCAATTGCGTGATGATCGACGGCACGCGGCTTTCGAACAGGCCGGTGTCGCAGATCAGCGCGATATCGGCGCGCAATTCCTCGGCGTTTTCCTTGAGGAAGGGGATCAGCGAGGGCGAGCCCGATTCCTCTTCACCCTCGAAGAAGAAGGTGATCGAACAGGGAAGGGCGCCATTCACCGCCTCCCAGGCGCGGCAGGCTTCGACGAAAGTCATCAACTGGCCCTTGTCATCGGAAGATCCGCGGGCGCGGATCACCTTGCCTTTGGGCGTCTCTTCGATCGCCGGGTCAAAGGGGTCGCGGTCCCACAGGTCCAGCGGGTCAACCGGCTGCACGTCGTAGTGGCCATAGAACAGCACATGTGGCCCGTCACCCTTGACGTGGCCAACAACCATCGGATGGCCCGGCGTCGGGCGTTTGCTGGCCACGATGCCGAAGCTGGCCAGATCTGCGACCAGCCAATCGGCGGCACGGTCGCAATCGGCCTTGTACGCCGGATCGGTCGAGATGGACGGGATGCGCAGCAGATCGAACAGCCGCTTGGTGGCGGCGGGCAAATCGCTATCAATGCGCGAAAGAACGGGGTCGAGAGACATGGGAGAAGCTCCTGCTCGGGGGATTTGCGCCCGAACCTATCACCCCGAAAAGCCCTGTCCAGTGGCTCAGGCTGTGACCGCCATCAACCCGGCCAGCACCATCCCGGCGCCGACGAACTGTCGCAGGCTCAGCGTCTCGCCGATCCAGTGGGCATAGGTCAGCACCAAAACGGTTTCTGCCGCCACAACCGCGATGTAGATGATCGATACGTCGATCCGCTTCATCAAGATGATCTCGGCGATACAGGCAAGTCCAAAGCCGATGATTGCAATCGCAAGTCCCAGCGTCATGTGTCCCGACGAAGCCGACTTCATTCCGACAGTGGCCAAGGCATATCCCGCTGCGGTGGCAAGGATCAGCGGCGGGGCCAGGATCATGGGAGTCGATAAGTCGGACATTTTATACCTGAACTGAAAAAACATGCGTGTTGAAAAGGCGCGGAAAGCATTCCGGTTACCCTGGCGTCACTTTGGCCTGTGGGGGGGATCAGGTCTAGTAAGGTATTCCCTCCTGTATATCTCAACCCAATTGCGTATGGGCCGGCGATGGAACGGAGGCAGTTGTTTGTACCAAAGTCGCGGCGCCAATGCAGGCAAAAGCATCTATTCCCAGATGGACATGATTTTCGGCTCCGATCGTCAGTGCATGTCCCCAGAGGGGCCAAGATGCTGGACGTGACGTTCGAATGTATCCAAATCTGAATGGCAGGTAGACTGAGGACGACAAGGCGCAATGAAAGGGCCGACTGATTCTGACGAAACCGCGAGCGAGGTGCGAAAATGGGAGGATCATCGCAAAAGTTGTTTCCGATATGCTCCAATTTTGCCGCTCCGAGCGGGCGATTGGGGGATTTTGTTGACCCACATCAAAGCTGCGACGGTTGGTCCACCCCTAAGAGAGTAGACAGAGCTTGGCCTGAAGGTTAGGTATTCACGAAATTGAATGCGGACTCACACCGCATGAGGCAGCGGCGCTGGCCGTGGCCCATACAAGAAGGAGGAGCCCGGTGGACTACACCGCGAAACTCGACGACGCCCTGAACCGTCTCCATGAGGAAGGCCGCTATCGGACCTTCATCGACATCGAGCGGAAAAATGGTCAGTTTCCCCACGCCACTTGGCGCCGGGAAGATGGGTCCGAGCAGCCGATCACCGTGTGGTGTGGCAACGACTACCTGGGCATGGGGCAGCACCCCATCGTTCTGGAGGCCATGCACGAGGCGATCGACGCCACCGGCGCAGGGTCGGGCGGCACGCGGAATATCTCGGGCACCACGGTTTATCACAAGCGGCTTGAGGCCGAGTTGGCGGATCTGCACGGCAAGGAAGCGGCGCTTCTGTTCACCAGCGCCTATATCGCGAACGATGCAACTTTAAGCACTTTGCCAAAATTGTTCCCGGGGCTGATCATCTATTCGGATGAGTTGAACCATGCCTCGATGATTGAGGGCATTCGCCGCAATGGCGGGGCCAAGCGTATCTTCAAGCACAACGATCTGGACGATCTGCGTGCCAAGCTCGAGGCCGACGATCCTTCGGCGCCCAAGCTGATCGCCTTTGAATCGGTCTATTCGATGGACGGCGATTTTGGCCCGATCGAAGCGTTTTGCGAGCTTGCCGATGAATTCGGCGCGCTGACCTATATCGATGAAGTGCACGCGGTGGGCATGTATGGCCCGCGCGGCGCAGGCATCGCCGAGCGTGACCGGCTGATGCACCGCATCGACATCATTAACGGCACCCTTGCCAAAGCCTTTGGCGTGATGGGTGGCTACATTGCCGCAAGTGCCAAAATGTGTGACGCCGTAAGGTCTTATGCGCCGGGCTTCATCTTCTCCACCTCGCTGGCGCCAGCGCTGGCGGCAGGGGCAACGGCCTCGGTCGCGTTCCTCAAGACCGCCGAGGGGCAAAAGCTGCGCGAGCGGCACCAGACTCAGGCAAAAATCCTCAAGACCCGTCTGAAAGGGCTTGGCCTGCCGATCATCGATCATGGCAGCCATATCGTTCCGGTGATTGTCGGCGATCCGGTGCACACCAAGAAACTGTCGGATATGCTGCTGGATGGTTACGGCGTTTATGTGCAGCCGATCAATTTCCCAACCGTGCCGCGCGGGACCGAGCGATTGCGCTTTACCCCGTCGCCGGTCCACGGACCCAATGAGATGGACCAGCTTGTTCAGGCGATGGATGAACTTTGGAGCCATTGTGCGCTGAATCGTGCCGAAATGGCAGGTTAACCATTGTAAATCCTGTAATATCACTTGCGCTGTGTTAACCTGCCAACAATAACCGCCGCACACGAATCGTGACGGTCGGACTTGGGCAGGCACGGGGCTAGAGGTGGACAGGATGGGGCAGGCCGTATGATCGGGCGCAAATCCCAGAGCAAACTGGTTGAGACTCAAGACTCGCCGCAGAGTTTTGACGACTACGCGTTGCGTCTTGGCGATGTGATGCGCGGTGAGCGTGCGACACTGGGTAAATCTCTGTTGGATGTGCAACGAGAATTGCGCATCAAAGCCAGCTACATTGCCGCAATCGAAAACTGCGATCCCTCCGCCTTTGATACCCCTGGGTTCATTGCCGGCTATGTCCGGTCTTATGCGCGCTACCTTGGTATGGACCCGGACGAAGCCTTTGCCGGTTTCTGTGCCGAAAGCGGGTTTTCCGTCGCGCACGGCATGTCGGCCGACGCCTCGACGATCCGCAAGCCCGTGCCGGGTGAGCCTTCGCGCCCCAAGGCCCGCGATCCTCTGGCCGAACCGAACATGCCTTTTGCCCCTGCCGGGGACAGCTTTCTGTCGCATATCGAGCCGGGCGCGATCGGGTCTTCGCTTGTGCTGCTCGCGCTGATCGCGGGGATCGGCTATGGCGGCTGGACAGTCTTGCAAGAGATTCAGCGCGTTCAGCTTTCGCCGGTGGAACAGACCCCGATGGTGCTGAGCGAACTTGATCCGCTCGATGCCGCACGTGCGCCTGCAACGCCGGATGCCGTCGGGCAAAAAGCCATGGCGGATGCCGGAGTGGCGGGCGTCTTTACGCCACCGACGAATGACGCCTTTGACCGCCTGTATCGTCCGCAGGCGCTGGACGTCCCGGTGCTTGTCGCGCGCGATGCGCCGATCTCGACGCTGGATCCTGACACCGGCGGGATGTTCGCCGGGGCAGGAACGTCAGCGACGCTTCCGAACGTGCAGGACAGCACCTTGGCCGCCGCAGCGCTTCAGCCCGGCTTTGGCCAGGACCCGACGCAACTGGCGCTTGGATCGGGCGTGACGGTTGTTGCGGCCCGTCCCGCTTGGGTTCAGATCAAGGATGACAATGGCGCGGTCCTGTTTTCGGGCATCCTGAACGCCGGTGACACCTATCCGGTGCCGCAGGGCGCGGCTGATCCGGTGATCAAGGTCGGCGAATCCGGCGCGATCTATTTTGCCGTGAACGGAACCCTGCATGGCCCCGCTGGGCCCAGCGGCGCTGTGACCACCGATCTGGCGCTGGATGGCGCTTTGATCGTGGCGGGATATGATCCTGTCACCGTGCAAGACGATCCCGATCTGGTGCCGGTGATGGCCAAATTGGCCCCTGGCGCGACCGCGGAACCGCAAACGCAGGTCGCAAGCCTGCCCGCTGGCCAGTTCGGCCAACCTCAGCCGCAGGTTCTGGCAGCTTCCACGCCCGGTGTGACCATCGTCGCATCGCGAGAGGCATGGGTGCGGGTCAAGGCGCCGTCGGGTGCCACGATCTTTGAGACCATCATGCAACCCGGTGACACCTACCGTGTGCCACAGACGGAAACCCCGCCGACCATTCGAACCGGCGATGCGGGTGCCGTCTATTTCGCTGTGAACGGCAAGACCTACGGGCCTTATGGCTCGAACGGGGCTGTGGCCGACAACCTTGCGCTTTCCGTGACCAATGTGACCCAGACCATGGCCGCAGCAGATTTGGCAAGGAACACGGAATTGGCTAAAGTGGTGGCGCAATTGAACGCGGGTCAGATCGGTGTTCAGGATTGACGCGTCCTGATCCTACCTGAATATCTGTAGAACCTTGTGAAAATGAAGACAGCGCCAAGCCGTCCGGGTAACTGTGCCTTGCCGTGCCTTTGGCCCTCGAACGGATGGAACGTCAGCAATGACTCACAACCCGATACGCCCATGGCGCAACATCGAGCGCCGCAAATCCCGTCAGATCATGGTGGGCAATGTTCCTGTCGGGGGCGATGCGCCGATCACCGTGCAGACGATGACCAACACCGCCACCACGGATATTCGCGGCACCATCGCACAGGTTCAGGCCGCCGCCGAGGCGGGGGCTGACATCGTGCGCGTCTCTGTCCCGGATCAGGACAGTGCCAAGGCGCTCAGGGAAATCGTGCGCGAAAGCCCGGTGCCGATCGTCGCGGACATCCATTTTCACTACAAACGTGGCATCGAGGCCGCCGAGGCCGGCGCCGCCTGTCTGCGCATCAATCCCGGTAATATCGGCAATGAAGACCGCGTTCGCGAAGTCATCAAGGCCGCGCGCGATCACAACTGTTCGATGCGGATCGGGGTGAACGCGGGCAGCCTCGAAAAGCACCTGCTTGAAAAATACGGCGAACCCTGTCCAGAGGCCATGGTCGAAAGCGGGCTGGATCATATCAAGATCCTGCAAGACAACGATTTTCACGAATTCAAGATCTCGGTCAAGGCTTCGGATGTCTTTCTATCTGCCGCCGCTTATCAGGCCCTGTCCGAGGCCACCGATGCGCCGCTGCACCTTGGTATCACCGAGGCGGGCGGGTTGATGTCCGGCACCATCAAAAGCGCCATCGGGCTGGGCAACCTGCTGTGGATGGGGATTGGTGACACGATCCGCGTCAGTCTTTCGGCTGACCCGGTAGAGGAGGTGAAGGTCGGCTACGACATCCTCAAAAGCCTGGGCTTGCGCCATCGCGGCGTGAACATCATTTCCTGCCCGTCCTGCGCGCGGCAGGGCTTTGACGTCATCCGCACTGTCGAGATCCTTGAAAAGCGTCTTGAGCACATCAAGACGCCGATGAGCCTGTCGATTATCGGCTGTGTGGTCAACGGCCCTGGCGAAGCGTTGATGACCGACGTCGGCTTTACCGGCGGCGGGGCCGGTTCGGGCATGGTCTATCTTGCGGGCAAGGCAAGCCACAAGATGTCGAATGACCAGATGGTCGAGCATATCGTCGAAGAAGTTGAAAAGAAAGCTGCCGAAATCGAAGCGGCCGAATCTCAAAGTACGCAAGCCGCGGAATGACCAGGTGGGTCTTGACCATTTGGATAACAATGATCTGAAATATCCGGTCCTCAGGTCCGCCAACATCTCGCAACTGGATATTCTGAAGGGTCTGCGCAAGGGCGACGTCGGGGTCGATCTTGCGCTGTTGCAAAAGGTCGCCTCACCAAGAAGTCTCGAGATGAAGCTGCGCTTGGCCCTGCTGCTTACCGGCGGGTTGGCGATTTATGTCATGCGGGGGGATTATATCCCGATCCTGTTCGCGGTTTTCCACCTTTTCACTGCTTTGGGATACCGTTTGGTGTTGTCCCGGCAGTCTACGGTTGTCCCGGTGGCACGGTTCGGCAGTCTCGCCCTTGCCGATTTCATCAATGTGCTGGTCTATGCGCTGGCCATTTTGTATTTCGGAACAAGCGAGACAAACAGCTATCTGATCCTCGCCTTGATCATGTTCGTCGGGTTTTACCTGCACACGCTTGGCGAACGGTCACGTGTCATGGTGCTGTTTGTCAACGATGTGACCCTCCAGATGCTGTTGTTGGCGGCGCTGATCGGTTGGCTTTGGTCGCTTTACGGAGGCGGCGATGGTGCAGGTGCTCTCAACCGCAACGATATGTGGATTCTGACTGTCGGGACCGTCGCGCTGCACCTCTATTTCCTCATGCTCTGCGGTTATATCCGGCGGGCAAGGCGATTTTTGCAGGACGCTCAGGACCAGCGTGTCGCGGATGAAAGGTTGTTGGCCATTGGTCAGCTAAGCGGCGGAATCGCGCATGATTTCAATAACATGTTGACGGCTGTTCTGGGAAATATCGAATTGGTGCGATTGACCGCGGACCCGGTTGAGCGCGAAAAGTTGATGAACGAGGCAGAGAGCGCGGCGCGGCATGGGGCCGAACTGACCTCGCAGCTTCTGGCCTATTCGCGCAAGGCGCAGTTGCGCCCGCGCGAAGTCGACGTCACGGATATGCTGAATTTATGTTTGCCGACGATCCGGGCACGCCTGTCGGGCGATCAAAAGATCGACATTGACCTGAGCCCCTCGAATCTGCCCAAGGTATTCATCGATGTGCAGCAGTTTTGCTCTGTGATCATCAGTCTGATCGACAATGCGGTGCAGGCCATGGATGCGCGCGGGGTGATCACGCTGACCCTGATGCCCAGCTATGCATTGGGCGAGCTTGGAGTGAGCATCGAGTTGCGCGACAGTGGCAAAGGAATATCGCCGGAAATCCTGCCAATGGTGTTCGAGCCCTATTTCACCACCAAACCCAAAGGTCAGGGCTCGGGGTTGGGGCTGGCGATGGCGCGCGGCATTGTTGAACAGTCTGGCGGTCGCATGGAGATCGACTCGCAGGTCGGGTTGGGGACCACCGTGCGGATTTATCTGCCCGAAGCCGACTCGCTCAGGGGCTGAGATAGCGTTCCAGCACAAGGGCGGGCATCTGGCCACGGATCAGCTTGTCGCGCATGACATAAGACGGTGTCACATCCAACGTCAGCCGCGCCATCATTTGTTGGGCGCTCTCGCTTTGGCTGACATCAATCAGCTTGGCGCCAATCCCCAGCCGTTCGGACAAGGCCAGCAAGTCGCGGACCGCAGCGGAGCAGTCGGTGCAGCTCTTCGATATGAACAGGGCGATGGCGATCGGGGCATCAGGCGGGCCAAAGCTGGCATCGTCGGGAGAAAACAGCGCCTCGGCTTCGGCTTCGATACGCGCCAGATCGGCGGATATCTCATCCGCGTAGGGGTCCACGGGCGCTGGCTGGGCCAAGGCGCGCAACCTGTCGCTGAGGCTGTCTTGCGCCGCCACCGGGGCAGCGGCGCAAAGCAATGCAATAAGCGGCCAGTGGCGCATCAATTCTCGGTGCGGGCCTGGCTGACGATCTGGCGCATTCCATCCAGCGGCACATATCCGCGGACCATTTCCCCCGCCATGACAAAGCTTGGCGTGCCATTGATCTGCATGCGCTGCGCCAGTGCGCGGGTCTCGGCGATGCGGCGCTGCACTTCGTCGCTTTGCATCTCGGCCATGATGGCTTCGGCGTCCAGTCCGAGTGTGTTTGCAAGACGGGTCAGCACCGCTTCGCTGGGTCCACCTTCGAGCGACACCAGCGCGTCATGGACCTGCTCATAGGCTTCGGGTCCGGCAACGATGAGCGTGGCAATGGCGAACTGCGCGGATAGCGTCGAAGCTTCGCCGAGGATCGGGAACTCTTTGACGATAAAGCGGATATTGCCATCGCTTTCGAGCAGCTCTTTGACTTCGGGGAAAGCCTTGCGGCAGTAACCGCAGCGGTAGTCCATGAATTCGACGATGGTCACGTCGCCTTCGGGGTTGCCGCCAACCCAGCTGAACCCGTCGTTGAATATCGCCTCGGCGTTGTCGGCGAGAAGGGCATCGTCGGCAGCGGCCTGCTGCTGGTTTTCGCGCTGCTCAAGGACCGCAACGGCCTCCATGATGACCTGCGGATTGTTCAGCAGATATTCCCGCACCTTGAGGCCAAAGGCCGCCTCTTGCTCGGGCGTCATGTTGCCAAAGTCGATCTCTTCAGCTTGGGCTGCGCCACCAAGGGCAAGCGCCGCGATCAGCGCCAGCGGGCGCAGGGGGCGAAGGGTAAGTTGGGTCATGTCGTCTCCGGCTGGTGATAGGGTTGCGTCATTTGGCGCGTTTGGCTGCACTTAGCACATCCTGCGCCCTTTGCCATGGGCCCGATCCACGGGGCAAAAGCCCCTCGGCCCGTTTGGCGTGTACTGCGGCGTCTTTGAGCCGCCCTGTCAGCGCATAGCGCTCGGCGGTCACAAGCGAGGCCATGCCGTTCTGTTTTGTCTGCGCATAGGCGACCGCCAGATCGCGCAGCACCCGAGGGTCGGAATAGTCGCGGCTGCGGGCGCGTTCCAACACAGACAGTGCCTGTTTCGGCTGGCCATTGGCCACAAGGGCGCGGCCCAGACCAGCAAGGATCATGGCATCGTTCGGCGCCAGTTTGGCCGCCTGCCCATAGATCTGCACCGCAGGCCCGAATTTGCGCGATTCCAGCAGGATCTGGCCTTTGAGGTCCAGAAGATACGGATCTTTCGGGCGAAGGGCGATAGCGCCGTCGATATTCGACAGGGCTTTGGACAGGTTTGACTGACGGTGCCAAGCCGCGGCTTGCCGCATGAGCGCGATGTCCTGCGACGCGCTGTCCTTTGCCCGCCGCAATGTCCAGCTGGGCGCGCGCTTGAAGGCGGTCAGCTTGCCCTTGAGACGGTTGAACCAATATTCGGCGCCGGGATCGCGCTGGCCGGTCTGATGACCGGCCACCAGCCCTTTGAGTGCGCGCAGGCGATCGCGCGACAACGGGTGTGAGCGCATATAGGGGTCTTGCCGCCGCACTGACAGCGCCTCCTGACCGCGGAACAGATCCTGCACTTCGACCGCACCCTGCGGATCAATCCCGGCGCGCATCATGTAGCGGACGGACGAAATATCGGCCGAGCTTTCCTCGGCCCGTGTGTGTGACAGGAACAGCCGCATGGCCGAGCTTTGCGCACCAATCGCCAGCCCGACACCGGCTTCGGGGTTGGACGAGGCCGCAGCGGCGGCTGCGCCAAGGATCATCCCCAGCCCGGCGGCGGTGCGCGCTGTGCGCATGTTGCCAAGGCGCCGGGCGATGTGGCCATTGGTGATATGGGCGGCCTCATGGGCGATCACCGCCTGCAATTGCGCCGCGCTGTCGAGCTTCATCAAAAGCCCTGAATGAATGAAGATGTGCGAGGGATCTGCGACAAAAGCATTGAGCGAGCTGTCATCCACAAGGATCAGCCTGACCTGAGAGGGGTTCAGCCCGGCCGCCGACAGCACAGGCGTTGCGATCTGGCGCAGCCCGTATTCGATATCCGCATCGCGCAACAAGGACACGCCCGCGCGCAGCGGCGCGCCCGCAAACAACGCGGCCACGGTGACCAGTGTCAGCAGACGGGGCAGAAAGCCGGTGATGCGGCGTGGAAGGATCATTGACGTTTCACCTTTGTCGCTCATAAGCCTGAGTGCGGGCAGAGTAGTGAGGTCACAATGAGAAATTCAAGCCGTGGTGCGGTTGATCCCTTTATCGTGATGGATGTGATGGAGGCTGCGAGGCAGGCCGAAGCGGCCGGGCGCCACATCATTCACATGGAAGTCGGCCAACCCGGCACACCTGCGCCCGCTGCTGCGCGCGACGCCTTGGCGCGCGCCATGCAGGACGAAGCGCTGGGATATACCGTGGCGCTTGGTCTGCCGGCGCTGCGGGCGCGGATCGCGAAACTCTATGGTGAGTGGTACAATGTCGACTTGGATCCGGCGCGGGTCGTGGTCACGCCGGGATCGTCCGGCGGGTTCATTCTGGCGTTTTCGGCGCTGTTCGACGCTGGCGACCGGGTGGCTTTGGGGGCGCCCGGGTATCCGTCTTATCGGCAGATCATGAAGGCGATGGATCTGGTCCCGGTCGAGGTTCAGACCTCGGCGGAGAATCGCTTGCAACTTGCGCCGCAGGATCTGGCGGGGCTCGATTATCAGGGGGTGATGGTCGCCAGCCCGGCGAATCCCACTGGCACGATGCTGGGCAAACCCGAACTGGCGGCGCTGATCGATGCTGCGCAAGGGCAGGGCGCGTCCTTTCTGTCGGACGAAATCTATCATGGGATCGAATATGATCAGCCCGCCGTCAGTGCGCTTGAGATCAGCGACGATGTCTGCGTGATCAACTCCTTCTCCAAGTATTTTTCAATGACCGGATGGCGCGCGGGCTGGCTGGTTCTGCCCGAGGCCAATTTGCGGCAGGTGGAGCGACTGGCGCAGAATATGTTCATCTGCGCGCCGCATGCCTCGCAGGTTGCGGCGCTGGCGGCGATGGACGCGGGGGATGAGCTTGAAGCCAACATGCAGGTCTATCGCAGGAACCGCGCCCTGATGCTGGCGGGGCTGCCTCAGGCGGGCTTTGACCGGATCGCGCCGCCGGACGGGGCCTTTTACGTCTATGCCGATGTCAGTCACCTGACGGCGGACAGCCGCGCCTTTGCCCGCGAAATACTGGACGAAGCGGGGGTTGCAGTAACGCCGGGGCTGGATTTTGATCCGGCGCGCGGGGCGGGCACGCTGCGGTTCTCCTACGCGCGCTCTACAGCCGATATCGCCGAAGGGCTTGAACGGCTGCGCGCCTTCATGCGGGCGCGGGGCTTGGCGGAATAGGCCTTCGGTCTGGCGCCTGCCGTGGCGTTTGACCAATCCGAGATGTACGAATCCCGGGCAGGGCTGATAGAGTGCCGGGAAACAACAAAGCCGGGTCAAGACGGCGGAGCAGAGTATGAACAGGATTATTGCAGCTTTTGCAGGGCTATGCCTTTGGTCGTCCGGGGTGATGGCGCAAGAGGCTTCGGGCCTTGCACGGTTTGAGGGCGGCGCGGTCACGGACGGCATGTTCGGCGGTGCGGAGCTGACGCTGGACCTGAGCCAGGGCGTGCCGTGGCGGTTGTTCACCTTGACCGATCCCATGCGCTTGGTGCTGGATTTCCGCGAGGTAGATTGGCTGGACGCAGATGGCGCCGAGATGGACCAGTCCGATCTGGTCAGCGCGTTACGGGTTGGCGGCTTTCGCCCGGGCTGGTCGCGGCTGGTCGCGGTTCTGGAAGACCCGGTCGAGATCAAACAGGCGGGACTGAAGGTCGATACGGCAACGGGCCGCGCGGTTTTGACCGTGGCACTGGCAAAGACGGACGCTGAGGCCTTTTCGGCCCATGCCGGCCTGCCGCGCGATCCGGCGTGGGATCTGCCGACCCCAACCGCAAAGCAGGCCGCGCCTCCCGCGCCGGGCGCCCCCTTGGTGATCGTGCTTGATCCCGGTCACGGCGGGATTGACCCGGGGGCCGAACGCGGCGGCGTCAGTGAGGCCGGTTTGATGCTGCAATTCGCCCGCGAACTGGCCGAGGTTCTGATCCGCACAGGCAACTACAAGGTCTATTTGACACGCGACGAAGACAGCTTTGTTTCGCTTGAGGCGCGGGTGGCCATGGCGCACGAGGCGGGCGCGAACCTGTTTGTGTCCCTGCACGCGGACGCCATTCAGGAAGGCGTCGCCCATGGCGCCAGTGTCTATACGCTGGCGGACGAGGCTTCGGATGCGGCCTCGGCGGCGCTGGCCGAGCGGCATGACCGCGATGATCTTTTGGCAGGGCTGGATCTGTCCGGGGCGGATGACCGGGTGGCGCAGGTGCTGATGGAACTGGCGCGCCTCGACAATGGGCCGCGCTCCAAGGCGCTGGCGCGGCATCTGGTGGCCGGGATCAAGAATGCCCTTGGCCATGTGCACAAACACCCGCTGCGCGAGGCGGGGTTTTCGGTTCTCAAGGCGGCGGATGTGCCGTCGGTGTTGATTGAACTGGGCTTTCTGTCGACCGAGGAAGACCTGAAGAACCTGCAAGACCCGATCTGGCGCGCGGGCATGGCTGCCGGAGTGCGCGACGGGATCGAGGCCTGGGCGCTGGAAGATGCGGCTCTGGCGCGGCTGCGTCGGCAATAGGGGCGCTGCCCCCGCGCCTGCGGCGCTCCCCCGGGATATTTTGGGACCAGTGAAGCCGGGAGCTGGGTTTTCCCCTTGGTCTTTAGGGGCGTAGCGGGCATGTGATGCCTGTGGCTTGCGCGAAAACTCGCCCGGATGTGTTTTGACCGCTCGCATCATGAGGTATAGTGAGCGGACAGTTTTAATGGGGGCAAGCGCGGGTGACTCGCTTTATTTTTTCCTTCTTCGGCGCGATCTTCAGTGTGATTACACTGGGGGCGATGATGGTCGCCGTCACGATTGGCGCGATTTTCTGGATGTATGGCCGCGATCTGCCCAGCCACGAAAGCCTTGCGCAATATACGCCGCCGACGATCAGCCGGATTTATTCGGTAGAAGGTCAGGTGATTGACGAATTCGCGCAGGAACGGCGTCTGTTCACCCCGGCCAACGAGATCCCCGATCTGGTCAAAAACGCTTTTATCAGCGCGGAAGACAAGAATTTCTATACGCACCAAGGCTATGACGTGCGCGGTATCGCAGCCGCGGCCATCGATGCGGTAAAAACGCGCGGGCGCGATGTGCGCGGGGCGTCGACCATCACCCAGCAGGTGATGAAGAACTTTTTGCTGTCCGGTGACCGCAAGGCCGAACGCAAGATCAAGGAGATCATCCTTGCCAGCCGCGTCGAAGAGGCCCTGTCCAAGGACAAGATTCTTGAGCTGTATCTGAACGAGATCTTCCTTGGTCAGAACGCCTATGGCGTCGCGGCCGCTGCGCAGGTTTATTTCAACAAGACCCTGTCGGAACTGGCCCCGCATGAGGCGGCGATGCTGGCCTCGATGCCAAAGGCGCCGTCGTCCTTTCATCCCGTGCGCCGTAAGGAACGCCTTCTGCAGCGCCGGGATTTCGTGCTGAAGGAGATGATGGAGAACGGCTTTATCACGCCGGTAGTCTACGCGTCGGAAGTGGCCATGCCGCTGAAATCCGTGCAGAACGGCGATTTTGAGCCGTATTACGAGGCGCTGCCGCCGCGTGATTATTTCACCGATGAAATCCGGCGCCAACTGAGCAGCGATTTTGGCGAAGAGCAGTTCTTTTCCGGCGGCTACGCGGTGCGTGCGACGCTGGACCCGGAGATGCAGATCGAAGCCGCGACATCGCTGCGGCAGGCCTTGGAGCAATATGACCGTGGCCTTGGCCGCTGGAATGGCACCGGAAAAACTGTTCCCGTCGAAACGCTGGCCAGCGAAGAGGCGTGGCGCGCGGCCCTGTCGGACGTGCGGGTTGCGCGCGACGTCGATCTTGTCCGCCCATGGGTGCCCGCAGTTGTGCTTGAGGTGCGCGATCAGGAGCTGATCGTCGGCATCGAGGGCGTTGCGCTGGACGATCCTCGCGGAAACAGCGTGCCGCGCAGTGACACATCCTGGTTCTCGGGCAGCCTGTTCGACAACTTCAAGCCCGGCGATGTGGTCCATCTGCGCGAAATGGTGGATGACAGTAGCGGAAATTTCACCCGCTGGACCCTGCGACAAGTGCCCAAGGTGCAGGGCGGGTTCATGGCGATGGACGTCAACACCGGGCGTGTAATTGCCATGCAGGGTGGCTTTAGCTACCAGAACTCGGTCTTCAACCGCGCGACTCAGGCGATGCGCCAGCCGGGGTCCAGCTTCAAGCCGTTCGTCTATGCCTCGGCCCTCGACAGTGGTTATACGCCAGCAACCATCGTGGTCGATGCCCCGATCGAGATCAACACGCCGCAGGGCGTCTGGCGTCCGCAGAATGCCTCGCGCCAGTTCTATGGGCCGACGCCCTTGCGCACGGGCATTGAACGGTCGCGCAACATCATGACGATCCGCCTCGCGCAAGAGGTGGGGATGGACGTGGTTGCCCGCTATGCCGAAAAATTTGGCGTCTATGACAATATGGGCCGTGTTCTGGCCAACGCATTGGGGTCAGATGAAACAACGCTGTTCCGCATGGTGGCCGCCTACGCGATGTTCGCCAACGGCGGCGAGCGGGTCGAGCCGACGCTGGTGGACCGTGTGCAGGACCGCTATGGCAACACCATCTATTCGCATGACGCTGCCGAGGGCAACAAACGGGCCTGTGTGAACTGTGACGACCCGAACATTCCCGCAGGGCGTAGCCCCCGTATCGTCAACGATCGCGAGCGGGTGATGGATCCGGTGACCGCCTACCAGTTGACCTCGATGATGCGCGGCGTGGTCGAGCGCGGCACAGCGGCCAAGACCGTCAACCTGCCGGTGCCGACGGCAGGCAAGACCGGCACGACCAACGATGCCAAGGATGTTTGGTTTGTTGGATTTACCAGTAATATCGTCGCCGGCTGCTATATCGGGTATGATACGCCGCGGCCGCTGGGGCGTGGAGCCTCGGGCGGCGGGATGTGCGGCCCGGTCTTCAACCGCTTCATGAAAAAGGCGATCCAGAAATACGGCGGCGGTGAATTTGTCGTGCCTCCGGGCTGTCAGTTCATCAACATCGACCGGTTTTCCGGCGCGCGTCTGTCGGATGGCGCATCGGGCGACAACGTCGTGTCCGAGTGCTTCCGCGAGGGCGAAGAGCCGATCTTTGGCATCCAGTTCGACGGTGGTTTTTCGGTCTCAGGCAGCTTTGACCTGATCCGCCCCGAAGGCGATAATGGCGCCCGTGAGGTCACCACCTCAACTGGCAAAAAGGCGGTTGTGGGCCCCAAGGCGGGTTTTGGCACCTTGTCCTCGGGCGGTCTGTACTGAGATTGGGGGCCGCCATTCGGCCAGTGGGTGAACGGGACAGGGGGGCTTTCCGGGCGCCCGCACGGGACGATCCGGCTTGCCGGGCTGCAGGTTTGCGACGGGAATTTCGTCACCTCGGCTGTTGCGGGCAATCCTGATCGGCGTGTAAAAACCACGCGCCCTCCAGCCGTCTTGCCCCGCCTTTCCCGCCTTGCTATCACGCAGCACCCGAAGGCTCGAGACAGGACCGACCCAATGCGCGTAGAAGCACAAAACAACGTGGACAAGATCCAGAAATCGCTTGACCTTTTGCGTCAGCGGCTGGGTTGGGATACCGCGCAGCACCGGTTGGAAGAGTTCAACGCCCGCGTTGAAGACCCCAATCTTTGGGACGATCCTGCCGCCGCGCAAAAACTGATGCGCGACCGGCAAAGCCTTGTGGACGCGATGGAGACCTACACCTCCATGAAGCAAGAGCTGGAAGATCAGATCGAGCTGATCGAACTGGGCGAGATGGAAGAAGATGACGAGATCGTCGCCGAAGCCGAAAACGCGCTCAAGGCCCTTGTGGGCAAGGCCGTCAAGAAAGAGCTTGAGGCGCTGCTCAATGGTGAGACGGACGGCAATGACGCCTTCCTCGAAATCAAATCCGGCGCTGGCGGCACCGAGGCGTGCGACTGGGCCTTGATGCTGTCGCGCATGTACGTCCGTTGGGCTGAAAAGCGCGGCTTCGAAGTGGAGTTGCAGGAAGAAACGCCGGGCACCGAAGCCGGGATCAAATCGGTGACCTACCAGATCAAGGGAAAGAACGCCTATGGCTGGCTGAAATCCGAAAGCGGCACGCACCGGCTGGTGCGGATTTCACCCTTTGGCAAAGGCACGCGCGAGACCAGTTTTGCCGCCGTCGGGGCCTATCCGGTGATCGACGACAATATCGAGATCGAGGTGAACCCGGCCGATATCCGCATCGACACCTACCGATCGTCCGGCGCGGGCGGTCAGCACGTGAACACCACCGACTCGGCGGTGCGGATCACCCACCATCCCACCGGGATCGTTGTCACCAGTTCCGAGAAATCCCAGCACCAGAACCGCGACATTGCCATGAAGGCCCTGAAATCGCGCCTCTATCAGCTGGAACTGGACAAGCGCAACGCCGAGGTCAACGCCCTGCACGAAGCCAAGGGCGATGCGGGCTGGGGCAACCAGATCCGCTCTTATGTTCTGCAGCCATATCAGATGGTCAAAGACCTGCGCACCAACTACGAAACCGCTGACACGCAAGGCGTTCTGGATGGCGATCTGGACGGTTTCATGGAGGCCACGCTGGCCATGCAAGTGGCAGGTAAAAGCCGGGCGGACGCCAACGCCGAGGACTAAGACGCGCCCTGGGCCTGATCCGGGGCAGGGCGCATCCCTGCCGGCCCTAAAGATATACCTGAGAGGTATGTTGCCTGACGCAGACATATCCCCTTTACTGAATGTCGGACGTGTTCAGCGGAGGGTAGGATGCCAGATACACCAAAGCCGGGGGTTCCCGATCTGGGAGCGGTCGATTTTGCGCTGCTGCGCGAGGCGCTGCGGCGCGGCTGGAAGGATCTGCGCAGCGCGCCCGGTTTTGCATTCGTCTTTGCCGGGGTTTACGTCCTTGGCGGCTGGATCATGGCCTGGATCACATGGGCCACCGGGCAGACCTATTGGCTGGTTCTGGCCGCCATCGGCTTTCCACTGATCGGACCTTTTGCGGCGGTGGGGTTTTATGATATTTCGCGCCGCATCGAGCAGGGCCGCCCGCTGGACTGGATGCAGATCTTCAGCGTCGTGCTGCGGCAATCGAAACGGCAACTGCCGTCGATCTGCGCGATCATCATCGTCGTCTTTCTGTTCTGGTTCTTTCTGGCCCACATGATCTTTGCCCTGTTTCTTGGGCTGTCGACCATGACAAATGTCTCAAGCTCGTTCGAGGTTTACCTCAGCGCCAACGGGCTGATGATGCTGGCCGTCGGCACGGTTGTCGGTGCAGTATTCTCGACGCTGCTTTACATGATAACCGTGCTGTCGCTGCCGCTGCTTCTGGACCGCGAGATCGACTTTGTGACGGCGATGATCACCTCGTTCCAATATGTCGCGAACCATGCAGTGCCGATGATCGGCTGGGCGATCTTCGTGGCAGTCTTTACCCTGTTGTCCATGGTGCCGTTCTTTGTCGGGTTGTTCATCTCATTGCCGCTGCTGGGTCATGCGACGTGGCACCTGTATGACATGCTGGCCAATGGCGCGTATGGTGCGCAGGATGACGCGGTTCCTGCCTGAGCGCAGTTTGTCGCAAGCCCCCGTTATCGCGCCAAGTTTTTTCAAAGCAATAACCTAAGTAAATGCGCACATCCCCGACAGGTCGATGATGGTCCCGTGTCCTGCTTGGAGGTGGGACGCGCCTCGGCGCTCCAATGCGCCGTCCATTTCAGAAGGGGAGAGAATGATGTTGATGAAAGCTTTGACCGTGGCAGGGGTTGTTTTGGCCGCAGGCGCTGCCTTTGCGCAGGATGCCGAGCACGGGGCGGAATACTACGCGCAATATTGCGCAACCTGCCACGGGTCCGGCGGCACGGGAGATGGTCCGTTGACCGAAATGATGACGACCGCCGTGCCCGACCTGACTCAGCTGAGTGCCAACAACGACGGTGAATTTCCGATGCTCCGTGTCATACACGTGATCGACGGGCGGACCGGAATGCGGGCCCATGGTGGACCGATGCCGGTCTACGGCGCGCTGTTCAAGGCCGAGAGCGGCATCGACTCGCCCTATGCGGACGTTCTGTACAGCCGCGGCAAGGTTCTTTCGATCGCCTATTATTTGGAGAAAATCCAGAAGTAGGCGAACAAGGCCATCTCAGGCCTCTCGCCCTTCGGCCACTAGACGTGCGTGCAGGTCCGCTGCGCGCGCGTCGCCCAGTTCCAGAGCAAAGACATAGGCGTGTGTCAGGTAGAAACAGGCCGCGTTCAGATCGTTCACACTGTCGGCGGCCTGCGCATAAAGCCCCACAAGCGCGCGGCGATCATTCCGCGCGTGCGCCGCCAGCAGCATGTCGTCCAGGGCTTGCACGTTACTCGGCTGCCTTATCCATCGCGCGCCAGTGATCGACCTTGCCCGCCACCCATTCATGGAAGCAATGCGTCGGCCCATCCATCGCTGGCGAAAAGCGCCCGCCGTCAAAGCCTGAGGCATGACGCCCCTTTTGCATCCCCTCGACCACAAAGATATCCTCCTCGAAGACTGTCTTCCACAGCTGCGCGTTGCGTTGGCGCAGCCCGCTGTCGGTATGGGGTTGGGCGTAATAAAGGTGGATATTCTCGACCGTGCGGTCCAGCCCCTCGGGGACCAGAATGATCGCGAAGGCGTGGTCACGGTGCGCGCCGAGCAGGACGTTGGGGTAGATCGACAGGTATTCGGCAGCGGTGTCCCACTTTTCCGAAAGCCCGTCGAAATCCGGAAAGCTCTGGTCGTTTTCGTTGGTGATCTGGCGATACACCATCGTGCCCTGACCGGAAAAAGCGCCGGGCTCTTCGATGTTGTAATGGTCTTCCAGCCGCGAATAGCTGTTCAGGCCGGGATGCACCCAGGGGAGGTGATAGCTTTCGCAATAGTTTTCGACGGCCAGTTTCCAGTTGGTGTTGACCTCTAGCGTCAACACACTGTCCGAGCCGCCGTGGTACAGTGGCTTTTCAAACTCGGCCCAGCGTTGCATCGCCGGGGCCATGGCGTCTTCGAAGGCCGGGGCATCACCCGAGACGTTGATCCAGACCACGTCGCGCCAGATATGGCTGCGCACTTCGACAAGGCCCAGGGTGTCGCGGTCGATAGAGGCGTGGGTGTTCTGGCCGGGGCCGCCTACATGCGGTGTGCTGACCAGACGGCCATCGGTGCCGTAGCACCATGAATGATAGGGGCAGCGGATGGCGCCTTCGATCTTGCGCGCCTCTTCGACAAGGATCATGCCGCGATGACGGCAGATGTTCTGAAAAACCCGAACAGTGTCATCCTTGCCGCGCACCAGCAGCAGCGGCATGTCCATGAACTGGATCGGCTTGGCGTCGCCCACTTCGGGGACGTCGGCAGCCACAGCCAGCCCCGCCCATTGGGTAAAGATCAGCGCCTGACGCTCCTCGGCGTAGACGCTTTCGTCAATGTAGTGGGCGTTGGGAAGGCCATTCGCCCGGTCGACGGGCAGGCGGACCTGTGAAAGATCGGTGACATTGCGCGACATGGGCGGGCCTCCTCTGCCTGACTACCCATTTCCGGTAGCATCCGGGCAAACCCGTCAGCGCGCCGGATCGCGACACGCCGTGACGCAAAGCGACAAAGCACGGATCAGGAGAAGGGGACGCCGATCTTCAGCATCTGCCTGAGATAGGGCAACACCTTGTCAATGCCGCAAAAGCCAACGCTGCGCGCCGCGGCCAGAACTTTGTGGGTGTCGCGGCCCAAGTATTCGACCACCTGTCGTTCGACCCGCCGCCCGGCCACATCCTCGCGCACGGTGCGGGTGACATAACCCACCCAAAAGTTGTTCTCGAACGACGGCACCCGGGCCAGATAGTTGAACGAGGCTGTCGCGGCTCCGCGTCGGCTGAGCATCAGGGCAATGCCATCCTCTTGCGGCATCACCACAGCGCGGAATTCGCGCTGCGCCGGGGCGGTGGGCAAACCTTGTTCGGCCATCGCCTGTTTGGCTTCGAAGCCGCGCAGGAATGTGTGACCATCTTTGCGGAAGGCATAGGTCAGCCCTTGAACGAATTGGTCTTCGTGCAAAAAGCTGCGCCTGACAAAGCGGTAGAATCCCGAGGGGAAATCCTCTTCCGATACTGATTCTGTAGAATGGCCGACGAAATCTGCGACTTCAGGATGTTCGAACAGACCGGATTTGGGCGCGTGAATGTTCTCGACCGGTTCCAGCAAAATTCGGGCATCTACGCCAAAATACGTGCAAATTCTATGCAAGACATCGGGCCTGGGAAAGCTTTCGCCAGCCAGATAGCGGTTAAACTGTGTGCGATTGATACCAAGGTCGCGACACAACGCCGAAATTGAGGCAGCGTCATTGGACAGTTGACGCAGGTTCGCGCCAAGCATGCTACGCAGTTCCGCGGGACTGGGCCGTCTCGTAGATGATTTTGGCGTATTTACTGGCATCGATACCTCGCGCTTAAAGTGTATATCGTGAACGCTCAACTCGCTATGATAAAGATAGACGCCATTTGGCGTCAAGTGTGACGCTATAGGGCGTCACGGCTGTGCCTGATTAGCGCCATGTCCGCGATTCTGCGACACAAAAATCAAGCAGTAGACGCTCTATTAACCGTGTCGAAACCGCGTCAGTTGGGCCACGTTAAACTTACAGAAACCAAAAGGTTCGCTATGGAAGAGCGTATGTACGGTGTCGTCCTGTGGGCTGACGCAAGCGATAAAAAGGCTGTGATCTGGTGCGAAGACCATGGCAACCTGGCGTACTACTCGGGCTCTGAGCCGAGTGCGCATCAAGGGGTTGCTCTGGACGCCGGTGATCTGATCCAGTTCGACATCCGCGAAGAGCGGGATTTCCGCCGTGCGCGGAACTTGCAGCGCATCGACTCCGGTTTCGCTCCGGACCTTCCTGATCAACTGCGACGTTCGGGCAATATTGGTAAGCCCGGAAACGTTGTCGCCTTTCCCACAGCCCGCGCGTGCTGACCCAGACCTCATGAGCCTGCGCAGGGCGATCTGCTTCTCCCCCTAGGCAGAGACGGAAAGGACAAAAGGCCCCGATCCCTTAGGGACGGGGCCTTTTTGATGTTTGGTCAGGGCGTCCTTACGTTCAGCTGGAACGCCGCAGCCTGCCAATGCGGCGTGAGTTTACGCGCCGCAGGCCAGCGCGGAGTGAGTTTACGCGCCGCGGGCCAGCGCGGAGTGAGTTTACGCGCCGCGGGCCAGCGCGGAGTGAGTTTACGCGCCGCGGGCCAGCGCGGCGACACCCGTCCGGGCGATCTCGGCCAGACCAAGCGGGCGCATCAGATCCGCAAAGGCGTCGATCTTTTCCGAAGTCCCGGTCAGTTGGAAGACAAAGCTTTCCAGAGTCGAATCCACCACCTGCGCACGGAAAATATCCGCCAGTCGCAGCGCCTCTACGCGCTTGTCGCCTTTGCCGGCAACTTTGAGCAGGGCCAGTTCGCGCTCGACGCTGCCGCCTTCGACCGTGAGATCATGCACGTCATGCACCGGCACGATCCGGCCAAGCTGCGCTTTGATCTGTTCGATCACTTGCGGCGTGCCGGTGGTGACGATGGTGATGCGGCTCAGGTGGCCTTCGTGGTCAACTTCGGCCACGGTCAGGCTGTCGATATTATATCCTCGCCCCGAAAACAGACCGATCACCCGCGCCAGAACCCCCGGTTCGTTTTCGACCAGAACGGCGATCGTGTGGGTCTCTTGTACATCCGAAAAGCTCGGGCGCAGGTTATAGGCAGAGTGCTTGTTCGAACCCTTTTTGATATTTAGCGCCGACATCGGTGTCCCTTTCGCGTTAAGTGCTGCCACGGAACGTGGCGGTTTTCGGTGGTTTGCTGCGCTCAGGCGTCATAGCCCCAGCGATTGATCCAAGGTTTCAGAATGTTCATCACCGGGCCAAGATGGGCGTCATAGCGGCGCCAACGGCCGTCGGCGCTGGAATACAGCCCCTGCGTGACCTGTTTGTAACTGGGCGTCCGGATCACCGGGCGGGCACGGGCGGATTTCTGGAAATCCGCCATCTCATCTCGCCAGTCCAGCCCCATATGGGTCAGCACCGGCTCGACCGCGCCGTGCAGATCGGCGATCAGATGTTCGTAGCGGATCTCGACCACGTTCAGCGCCAGCTTCTCGCGGTATCCTTCCCATAGGGAAAACACCCTGTCGTAAAGCCGGGCGGCCTGTTCGAGATCGAGAAAGTTGTTCATCGCCTCGTTGGGTTTGAAATTCTGCATGAAGCAGCTCAGCACGCTGTCCGCCGGATGGCGCAGGGCAAGGATGAACCGGGCCTTGGGAAAGTGACGCGCGATAGCGGCTGCCTCGACCAGATTGAGTGGCATCTTGTCGACCGCGATGCGCCCGTCCAGAGGAGCGCCGAGGTGCCGCTCGAAATCCGACAGATAGGCGGTGCGGCGTTTGGCAAGTTCTTCGGCGGTCAAGGCCGTCAGGCCAGCGGCTTCGGCACTGTGGGCGATGCCTTGGCTCAGGTGCGCGCACATCGGCTGTTCTTCGACGACGGCGATCTGCTCGTGCCCGCGCAGTATCGTGTCGAGCAGCGTCGTACCCGAACGCGGAAAACCCACCAGAAAGACCGGGGCCGCGGTGTCATCGTCGGCGGGCCAGCCACTGCTCAGCGCGTCCACCCCATCAAGGCGGGCCTGCACCATCGACAGGAAAGCATTGGGTTTGCCCGGCGCCACATGCATCTGGCGCTGTATGTCGTTCATCAGGCCAAAGGCGTCAAAGGCTGCATCGTAGCGCCCAAGCGCATCCAAGGCCCGGCCGCGCAATTCATACAGCACGGATCGGCTGTGGGGCGGCAATGCCGAGGCGTCGATGCTATCCAAAAGCGCAAGCGCACCGGCGTCGTCCTTGCCTCGGCTAAGCGCGGCGGCCTGATGCAGCTGCAAAAGCGGCGCGCCGGGGCAGGCGGCAAGGGCCTGTTCAACCGTCTTCGCCAGATCCTCCAGCCGGTTCAGCCGCTCAAGCGTGCGGCTAAGGGCATCCCATGTCAGAACCTGAGCGGGGTTCAGCTCGGTCGCGCGACGCAAATGGTTTTCCGCCTCGGCGATCCTGTCCAGATCATAAAACGCCAGACCGATTGCCAGATGGCTTTCGGCCTTGCGCGGGGCGACATCCAGCGCCGCCTGCGCGGCCTCGGCTGCGGCTTGGGGTTGGCCCATGTGTTGCAGCAAAGAGGACATGTTGATGTAGCTGTCCGCCAGCGCCGGATCGCTGCGCAGCGCATGATCATAGGCGCGCATCGCTTCGTTCATCCGGCCCGACATGCGCAGGGCGGTACCAAGCGCATTGGCTGCATCGCTCAGCAAGGGCTGGCGGGACAGCAGGGGCTGCGCTTGCGCAATGACCTGCGTCCAGTTCCCGGCGGCCAGAGCCTGCTCGACCGCCTTGGCAGCTTTGCGATCCTGCGGCGACAGTTTCAGCGCCGGGCGCGCGTATTTCCCCAACGCGGCCAAGGCCTTGCGCGCGCCCGCATTGCGGCTGTCCTTGGCCAGAACCTGCCGCAACAGGCCCGCTGCCTCGGCCGGCTTGCCAGTAGCGGCCAGCTTTTTGGCATGTGCGACAGGGTCCACATGCGGCGCGAACGAAGGGGCGGGGCGGGGCATCATGACAAAGGTTCAACCGTCTGGGCAAAGGGCGCGGAAAGGCTGGGGCGCCCGGTCAGACCGCGCGCCCCGACAATATCTCAGACCAGCACCGCGCCCTTGCCAGCAATGGCATTGGTCGCATTGGCATCGCCAAGCAGCATCTTGTTGTGCGGCTCACCCGAGGGGATCATCGGGAAGCAGTTCTCGTGCTTCTCGACGAGGCAATCAAAGATCACCGGCCCGTCGTAGTTCAGCATCTCCATGATCGCATCGTCCAGATCCTTGGGATCCTTGCAGATGATGCCCTTGGCGCCAAAAGCCTCGGCGAGCTTGACGAAATCCGGCAGCGCCTCGGACCACGAATGCGAATAGCGTTCACCGTGCAGCAATTGCTGCCACTGGCGCACCATGCCAAGGCGTTCGTTGTTCAGGATGAACTGCTTGACCGGCAGACGGTACTGAACCGCCGTGCCCATTTCCTGCATGTTCATCAGCCAGGAGGCTTCGCCCGCAACATTGATCACAAGGCTTTCAGGGTGGGCCATCTGCACACCGATGGACGCCGGGAAACCATAGCCCATGGTGCCAAGCCCGCCGGAGGTCATCCAACGGTTCGGATCCTCAAAGCCAAGGTATTGCGCCGCCCACATCTGGTGCTGGCCAACTTCGGTGCAAATGTAGCGATCCTTGTCCTTGGTCAGCGCCTCGAGCCGTTCAAGCGCGTACTGCGGTTTGATCGTGCCTTCGGAGTTGGTGTACTTGAGGCAATCGACCTTGCGCCATTCGTCGATGCGCGCCGTCCATTTGGCCAGCGCCTCGCGGTTGACCTTGCGGCCGCGCGCTTTCCACAGGTTCAGTACGTCCTCAAGAACATGGGCCACGTCGCCGACGATCGGGATATCGGTCTTGATCACCTTGTTGATCGACGAGGGATCAATGTCGATATGGACCTTTTTCGAATGCGGGCTGAAGGCGTCGATTCGGCCGGTGATACGGTCGTCAAAGCGCGCGCCGATGTTGATCATCAGATCGCAGCCATGCATGGCAAGGTTGGCCTCGTAAAGGCCGTGCATGCCCAGCATGCCCAGCCACGCCTTGCCGGACGCCGGATAGGCGCCAAGCCCCATCAACGTCGAGGTGATCGGAAAGCCGGTGGCTTCCACCAGTTCGCGCAAGAGCTGGCTGGCAACCGGGCCAGAGTTGATCACGCCGCCGCCAGTGTAGAACACCGGCTTTTCAGCTGTCTCGATCGCCTCGACCAGCTCGGTGATCATCTCCATGTCGCCCTTGACCTGCGGCTGATAGTGCCGCGTGCTGACCGCCGGTTTTGGCTGGTAGGTGCCGCTGGCGAACTGCACGTCTTTGGGGATATCGACAAGGACCGGACCGGGGCGGCCCGACATGGCCACATGAAAGGCCTCGTGAATCGTTGCCGACAGCTTTTCGGTCTCTTTGACCAGCCAGTTGTGTTTGGTGCAGGGGCGGGTGATGCCGACAGTGTCCGCCTCCTGAAAGGCGTCAGAGCCGATCATGAAGGTTGGCACCTGGCCAGTCAGAACAACGATCGGGATCGAGTCGAGCAAGGCATCGGTCAACCCGGTCACCGCATTGGTCGCCCCGGGCCCCGATGTGACAAGAACCACGCCCGGTTTGCCGGTCGAGCGGGCATAGCCTTCGGCCGCATGCACGGCGCCCTGTTCGTGGCGCACAAGCACATGCTTGATGTCATTTTGCTGAAAGACTTCGTCGTAAATCGGTAGCACAGCGCCACCGGGGTATCCGAATACCGTGTCCACACCCTGTTCTCTAAGGGCCTGAACCACCATTTTCGCTCCGGTCATCTGACGTGTCATTGCGCTTCTCCAATTTTCGACACTCGTCTTTATGCGCACAAAAAAGCCCCCGATTTTCAGTCGGGGGCGCATGGGTGAACCATATGGTTCCGGGTTACCCGGCCATGCGCCTTTTGCCTACGATTACCACTAGGGTGCTCATTCGGGGCCTCCGTTGCGTGCGTGGCGCACATTATGAGCCATGATCCGGGGCGTCAACCGCTAAAAGGCAGAAAAAATTGCCGTAGCGGGTAAAATTCTTTCCGAAAGTTGCGCGGGTTGGGGCGGAATGCGACATTTTGCGCAAATACCTGCCTGCGGATGGTCGAAATGCCCCAAGCTTTGCCGATTTTCCCCTTTGCGCGGGCGTCGCAATCCTCAAAATCCGGGGTTATATTGAGGGCGCGTAGCAAAAGGGCCAGAATAATGGCTGTCAGACAGACCCATGTAGCAGGCAGGTTCTTTCCCGAGGATCAACAGGCGCTGGACGCGCTCTTGGCCGAGTATGATGCCCAATGGCAGGGCTTGCGCGCGGAATTGCCCAGCGTGCCGCGCGCGGTGATCTCGCCTCATGCGGGCTATGCCTTCAGCGGCAAGCTGACGGCTGCGGCCTGGGCGGCGTTGGCGCGCGGAACCCCTGACCGGATCGCCATTCTGTCGCCGTCACACCGCGCCCGTTTTGACGGGATCGCCGTGCCGACCGCCCATGACAGCGTGGAAGTGCCGAAAAAACGGGTGCGGATTGATGCGCGGGCTTGCCATGCCCTGATCCGCGCCGATCTGGCCCACGGCCACGAAGCCGCCTTTGCCGAAGAGCATGGTATCGACACGCAACTGCCCTTTGCGCGGTATTATCACCCCAAGGTGCCGGTTGTCCCGATGGTGATTGGCGATGCGACCGAAGGGCAGGTTGCTCAGGCGATCGACCGGCTGACACGAATGAAGGGCGAAACGCTGTTTGTCCTGTCCAGCGACCTGAGCCATTTCCTGACGCAGGAACAGGCATTGCGGATCGACGCGCAGACTGCCGGGTTGATCGAAACCGGGCAGGGCGCGCGACTGACGCCATCCCATGCCTGCGGCGCTCGGGCGCTTTCAGGGTGGCTGGCCTCGCAAACCGGGGCCGGGTGCCGGGCGCTGCGTCTGGGAATGCACACATCCTTTGCCGCCAGCCAGAACGCCGAGCGCGTTGTCGGTTATGGTGCATGGGGGCTTTTCGCGCCGGAAGACGACATTCTGGATGGCACCTCGCGCAGGGCACTGCTGAATGTTGCGCAGGCAGCTTTGACATCGCGCCTGACCAAAGGTCTGCCGCCGGAAATCGACGTGAACAGTTTTGCCGTGCAATTGCGCACCCTGATGGCCAGCTTTGTCACGCTGGAACGCGGCGGCAGGTTGCGCGGCTGTATCGGTTCCATGGTGCCGCACCGATCATTGGTCGCAGATGTGGCCGCCAACGCGGTCAAGGCCGGGTTCGAGGATCCGCGCTTTGACCGGCTGACCACCGCAGAGCTGGGTGATCTGGATGTGAAGGTCTCGGTCCTGACCCGGCCCGCGCCCTTTGAAGTGACGGACGAAGCGGATCTGGTCGCCAGACTGATCCCCGAGGTCAGCGGCGCAATCCTGAGCGATGGTGACCGGCGCGGGTTGTTCCTGCCCTCGGTCTGGGCCTCGGTTTCGGACCCGCAGGAGTTTGTCACGGCGCTGAAACGCAAGGCCGGACTGCCGCCCGATCATTGGAGCGACAGCCTGCGCATTCAGACCTTCCGCGCCGAAGCTTTCGAAGGCCGCGCCGATCAGGAACGAGCCGCCTGAACGGTTGCCTCGCGCGTTTTGCAACATCTGCGCGCGCAGTCGTGATTTGAACGTGTGGGCGCCTTTCGGCATTCTGAGGTCAGAGCACAAACGAGGGAGGCCAACATGGCCCGCAATGTCTTTTACCGCGATTTCACCGGCGCCAAGGCGGCTTTGCTGGCTGTGCTGATGGCAGCGGCCGTGCTGATGGGCGAGATGCCGCATCCGGCCAGCGGACATGCGGCCTTGGATCAGTCGATGCCCGAGCGCATGTTGCCGGCCAGTGCCGTCAAGGACGCGCCCTGCGATACCGCGATCTTCGGCGTGAAACTGTAGAGCCGGCCCGCGCGACAATCACACAGTCACCCCGGTGCCCTGCAAGACCCCATGTTCCAATGCATAGCGGGTCAGCCCGGCGGTCGAGCTGATGCCAAGCTTGCGCTTGATGTTCTTGCGGTGTGTTTCGACCGTGCGCACCGAGATATCCAGAAGCAGCGCGACCTCTTTGTTGGACTTGCCTTGCGCCAGTTGCAGCAGCACCGATTGCTCGCGGTTGGTCAGCTGTTCGCGCGCGCCCTCTTGCGGGGTCAACGCGCCTTCGGCCCCGGTGCAAAGGTAACGCTCCCCCGCCATGACCGCGTCGATTGCCTGCTTGATCTCATCTGTCGGCACATCCTTCAGGACATAGCCGCGCGCGCCGTGCGACAGTGCGGTGGAGACATATTCCGGCGTGTCATGCATGGACAGAACCAGAATGCGCGTGTCCGGGCGGCGTTCGAGGATCATCTCGGTGGCGGACAGTCCGCCAAGGCCGGGCATGTTCAGGTCCATCAGGATCACATCGGGCGACAATTCATCGAGGCGGTCGATCATCTGCTGCCCGTCCGACAAGGTGGCCAGCACCTGAATGTCGTCATAGCTTTCGAGAATGGCCTCGATCCCTTCGGCAACCATGGGATGGTCGTCCACAACGACAACGCGGGTCACAGTGCTCATGCTTGTACCTTTGTTTTTATCGGTTTGCCCTCTTCCGGCGGCAGAAGGTGGGTCAGTGGAACCTGCGCTTCGATAACCGTCCCGGTTTTCGAGGACAAGACCCGCAGCGTGCCGCCAAGCTGGTCCATGCGTTCCTGCATGTTGCGCAGGCCGATCCCGGCGCGCGGCCCGCGCGCTGCCTCGCCCAGACCCAGACCGTTGTCAGAGATGCGCAGCGTCGCCCCGTCGCGGTGGCCGCGCAGGTCGATCACCACCTCGGTTGCGCCGGAGTGGCGCTCGATGTTGGTCAGCGCCTCTTGCCCGATGCGATAGAGCGCGATCTTGCTGTCCTGATCCAGACGGTTGCGGAATACTACGGTGTCAAAGCGCGTCTCGATCCCGGTGCGCGCCCGGAAATCATCGGTCAGCGATTTCAGCGCAGGGCCAAGGCCGAGATCGTCCAGCACGCCGGGGCGCAGGTCGCGGCTGATCCGGCGGACTTCGTGAATCGCTTCTGACAGGTTGTCGATGCCCTTGTTCAGCGTATCTTCGGCCCGGCCATCGCCCTGATGGATGCGACGGCGGGTGATATCCAGCGCATATTTCACCCCGACAAGGATCTGGCTGATACCGTCGTGCAATTCGCGCGCCACGCGCCCGCGTTCTTCTTCTTGCGCGTCAAAGACCCTCTGGGTGAGTTCCTTGAGCTTGGCATCGGCCAGCCTGCGTTCGCGGATGTTGAGAAACAGGCCCGACGAAAACACCAGCAAAAGCGCGCCAAGGGTGATGCCGCCGATATAGAGGAACGTGCGTCGCACGCGCGCCTCGACCTCGGCGCGGCTGGCGGCGATGCTGTTCAGGATATCGTCGATAAAGACCCCGGTGCCCACCGCCCACCGCCACGACGGGAAGGAGGTGACATAGGTGATCATCCGCGCCTCTTCCCCGGTTGAGGGCTTGGGCCAGAGGTGCTCGACATAACCCGCACCCGAGCGCGCGGTGTAAATGAACTGCTGAACGACCTTGGTGCCCTCGCTGTCGGTAAGATCCCACCAGTTCTGGTTGATCAACTCGGTCTGCCGGGGCGACACAATGTTGTTGCCGTCATAGTCATAGACGAAAAAGAACCCTTCATCGCCATAAATCATGGCCGCAAGGATCTGCATGACCTGCTCTTTGGCTGCCTCGTCCGAGGGCGCCGCCGAGCCGTAGACAAAGTAGAACCCGTTGCGGGCCTGGGTGACATAGTTGCGCAATTCGCGCTTTTTGGCTTCGATCAACTGGGTTTCGAGGCTGCGGATTTCCCGGTTGGCCAGTGCGCGCGATTGCGCGGCAACAAGGATCGCGATCGCCGAAACCGCCAGGATCATCGGGACCGAGGCCAGAAGGAACAGCTTCTGCCCGTAACTTATCCTGAATGACCCCAGTAAACTCCGCATGCGCCAAGCAAACCAGAGAAGTGCGTGCGGGGAAAGGGGCTACTGCGTGACAAGCCCTGCGATCAGTGCGGCCAATGCGACGATATGCAAAAGGACCAGCGCCTTGTCGCGCCACATCACGCCTATCGCCAGCCAGCCCAGAACGCCGATCAGGAACAGCGGGATATTCCACGGCGTCCAGCCGATTCCCGTCAGGGTATAGCCGCCGATCTGCGCCGCAGAGGCCAGCCATTTGACGGCTGTTACATGGGCGCCCCGCGCTTGCGGTCGCGGCAAAACGGCCTGTAACTCAAGGCGAGTCGTCAGATTTTCTGCACTCATCGAGCGGGTTCCTGTGGATTGCGCGGCGTGTTTCGTGCAAGCTATCCTTCGGGATACGGAGTGGACAGGCCAGAAGCACTGCGATGAGAGTGTAGAATAACTGATGCTCAAGACAGATGACCTGCCGCCGCTGAACGCGCTGCGCGCCTTTGAAGCCGCCGGCCGCCACCTGACCTTTCGCGCCGCCGCAGATGAACTGGGCGTCACCCAAGGCGCCGTTGCGCAACATGTGCGCGGCCTTGAGGCGCGTCTGGATGTGCTCTTGTTCGAGCGCCATCCACGTGGGCTGACCCTGACCGAAGCCGGGCGGCGCTATCACACACGGCTCAATCAGGCGTTCCGCATTCTGACCGAGGCGACATCGGACCTGCGCCCGGTGCCGGAACGTGTGACGATTTCGGTCACGCCGACCTTTGCCGCCAAATGGCTGATCCCCAACATGGCTGACTTTTCCGCAGCGCATCCCAAGGTGGACCTGCGCGTCATGGCCACCGAGGCGCTGTCGCGTTTTCAGGCCGACGGGGTGGATATCGTCGTGCGCTATGGCGTGCCGCCTTTCGGTGCCTCGCTGGCCGCGCAGGAGCTGTTCCGCGAAGGCGTCATCCCGGTTTGCTCACCCAAGCTGATGGAGCAGGCGGTGGATCTGACGGGGCTGAGCCTGCTGCACGACAGTCTGGATCTTTGGCCCGAGTACATCGAGCAAGTTCTGGGCATGACGCGCCCGGCGCGCCTGTCGGGGCCACGGTTCAGCACCATCACGCTGGCGCTTGATGCGGCCATGGCGGGGCAGGGCGTAGCGCTGGCCAACCGCTTTATGGTGGCCCGTGAATTGGCCGAAGGGCGTTTGGTACAGGCCCATGATGGCACATTGCAAACCCGGCATAGCTATCACGCGCTAACCCCGCAGGATCATCTCAGGAACCCGTCGGTCCGAGCGGTTTTTGACTGGCTGGCGGAACACGCTTCAGTTGAAATGGAACCTGAACCGCAGTCCTGACGTGCGCCGCGCCGCGGCATCGCCGCAAAATTGGTCACTTTTGTAACCCAACTCCGTAGCAGTGGGTATTTCTTTCCTCAAAACCGCCGCCTAGGGTGGCCGCACTTTAACCGATCCGTGTGCGGTGGGGAGCCGCGCGCGCAAGAAAACCTTATGGGAGGATTCATATGGATCGTCGTTCTTTCCTTCGCGCCTCGACCGTGGGCGCGGGTGCTGCAGCTGCTTCCACTCTGGCAGCGCCAGTATATGCTCAGGGCAAGCGCACCCTGACCATGGTCACCTCGTGGCCGCGCGGTTTTGCCGTTCTTGATGATGCGGCGTCCTACCTCGAAAAGTTCGTGTCCGAGATTTCTGATGGCAACCTGACCATCGACAAGAAAGCGCCGGGCGAACTGGTGGGCGCACTGGAAGTCTTTGACGCTGTGTCCTCGGGGCAGGCGGACATGTACCACTCGGCTGACTATTACTTTATCGGTCAGCACCCGGGGTATGCCTATTTCACCGCTGTGCCCTTTGGCGGCACCGCGCAGGAAGTTTCGAACTGGTATTATCATGGCGGCGGCGAAGCCCTGCATGACGAACTGGGCGAGATCTTCAACCTCAAGGGTCTGCTGTCCGGCAACTCGGGTTCGCAGTCCGGTGGCTGGTTCCGCAACGAGATCAAGTCGGCTGACGATTTCAACGGCCTCAAGTTCCGCATGCCCGGCCTTGGCGGCAAGGTGCTGGGCAAGCTCGGCGCATCGGTCCAGAACATCCCCGGCGGCGAACTGTATCAGGCGCTGTCCTCCGGTGCCCTCGACGGTCTCGAGTGGGTTGGCCCGATGGCCGACGAACGCGCCGGTTTCCAGGAAGTCGCGAAGGTCTACTACACCGCTGGCTTCCACGAGCCGGGTTCGGCGCTGGCCTCTTCGGTCAACCTGGATGTCTGGAACGACCTGTCGGACCAGCACAAGGCGATCCTGCGTTATGGCTCGATGGCTGTGACCCAGTACCAGCTGGCTGAAACTCTGGCCAACAACGGTGCCGCACTGGCCCGTCTTCAGGCACAGGGCGTCAAGACGCTGCAATTCTCGGACGACGTGTGGGATGCCTTCGGCGCCGCCTCCAAAGAGGTCATGGACGAGAACATGGGCGACGAGCTGTTCGCGAAGATCCGCAACTCCTTCGAAACTTCGCTGGCGAACTCGGCCGCGTGGATTCAGAAGTCCGACGGTTACTATGTCGAACAGCGCGTGCGCGTGCTGGGCGGCTAAGCCAAGCCAAGAGACACCGGAAAGGCCCCTGCAAGTCGGGGGCCTTTTCGCACATGACCCCGCCGAGGGGTAAGAAGATTTCCAAGACAGGCCGGACAACCGGCCGATGAGGGGGAACTCATGGAAGAAGAGGGCGCGGTCGGCTTTTTGCCAGCCTTGGCCGATGGGATACTTTGGATCCTTCAGAGCATTCCAATGGCGTTTTACAATCTTGGCTATGCGATCACGCATCCGGGGCTTTGGCTGGATTTTCTCAGCTGGAATGCCACTGCCGAGGACAAGCAATCGGTCATGCGGGTGGTCTACTATGGCGGCTCGACCGAATTTTTCTTCGTGGCGATCACGGTCTTCCTTGTGATCTTTGCCATCGGTCTTTGGCGCAATTCCTTTCTTTGGGGCACCGTCCGTGTGTTGGAAGGCTTTGCCAATACCGTTGGACGTTTCGCCGCCTGGGCAGGCCTGCTGATGGTGCTGCAACAGGTTGTCATCGTCTTCATGCAGCGGATCTTTACCCGGCCTGACATCTCGGTCGGGTTTGGCATCCCGCTGCAATTCGACATTTCGTGGTTCGCCGAAGAACTCAAGCTTTACAACGCCATGGTGGTGGCGCTGTGTCTGACCTACACATTCGTGCAGGGCGGCCATGTGCGCGTCGATCTGGTGTATTCCGCTGTGTCCTACCGCGCCAAGCGCGTCATCGACATGTTCGGCAGCCTGTTCTTCATGATCCCCATGGCGACGCTGATCTGGATGTATTCCTGGTACTTCCTCTGGCGCCACCTGATCGTGCCGAAACCTTCGGCGTCGGACCAATTGGACCGCCTGCTGACAAAATCCCGCGCCATGAAGTGGAACGTCGAGACCATCGGTTTCAGTCCCAATGGCTTTACCGGTTACTTCCTTTTCAAGGTGCTCATGGTCGCCTTGGTCGGGATGATCTTCATTCAGGCCTGGTCGTTCTTCTTCCGCTCATACCTTGAGTGGAAAGAGGGCGAAGAGGCAGAGGGCAAGTACCTTGACCGCGACATCCTCGAAGAGGGCGAAGAGCCCTACGATCACGCAGAATTTTAAGGCGGAGTCAGACATATGCTATTCGGACTAGATGGCGTCGAGATCGGCCTGATCATCGTCTTTCTCACGCTCTTTTCAGCGATCCTGTCGGGTTTTCCGGTGGCTTTTGCCATCGGTGGCGCCGGGGTCATTTCATTCGGCATCATCGCCGCGCTTGATAGCGCGGGATTGCTGATACACCAGGCGATCGACACAAGTTCGGACGCTTACAACGCACTGTTGGCGACCGGTGTTCCGGCGGAAACCGTCTCGATCTTCCGCAATCCCGAGTTGCCACGCATCGGCGTTCACGTCTTTGAACGCGGTTGGGAATACGCGCTGGACCGCAACGTGTCCTTCATCGTCAACCGTATCAACGAACGGGTCATCGCCGGCCAGTCGATTGAGACTCTGCTGGCGGTTCTGATGTTCGTGCTGATGGGGATCGTTCTGGAGCGCTCGAAGATCGCCAACGATCTGCTGACCACCATGGCGCGGGTCTTTGGCCCGCTTCCGGGCGGTCTGGCCGTGTCCATCGTCGTGGTGGGCGCCTTTCTTGCGGCGTCGACCGGGATTGTCGGCGCGACCGTGGTCACCATGGGTCTGCTCGCCCTGCCAACCATGCTGCGCAACAACTATTCGCCGGAACTGGCGACCGGGGTGATCGCGGCTTCGGGCACGCTGGGGCAGATCATTCCGCCATCCATCGTGATCGTTTTGCTGGGAACGTTGGCCGGTGACCTGTATTCCGCCGCGCAGGAAAGCCGCGCGGTCGAGGCAGGCTGTACCGACGCGTTGACCTATCTGGGTGAACCTGCCGTGGTTTCGGTGGGCACGCTGTTCCAGGCCGCGCTGCTGCCGGGGATCCTGCTGGCGCTGCTGTACGCGCTTTATGCCTTTGGTTTTGCGATGCTCAACCCCTCCAAGGCCCCTGCGGTCGAACTTGGGGTCAGCACCAATGAACCGGTCACGCGGGGCGAGGCCTTTACCTGGCTTCTGGGGGTTCCGATTGCGCTGATCGCCGGGACCATGTTGCTGACTCAGGTCAACATGGTGGGCAACCAGAACACCACGGTTTCGAGCTTTTCCGACATTGGCGAGTCGGCCAGCCTGCGCACCAATGTGAGCGAGCTTTGCCAGTCCGCGATGATCGAGCTGCACGGCCAAGAAGCGTGGGATACCGCCGTGGCCGAACAGAAGGTCATCGACGAATCTGGCGGCGCGACTGAAAGCACACGCCTGACGCCGGAAGAGATCGAGCAAGCCCGCGCTGACAAGGTGGCCGCGGCCGCCCCCATCGGCACCGGCATCGCGATCCTGACGGTGATGATGGGTCTGATCCTTGCCTTCGCACGCGGGATCTCGCCCAGCTCGGACCCGATGCCGCTGCTGATTGGCGGTGTGGGTCTGGTTCTGGGGCTATTGGTGGATATTGCCTTGATCAGTCCGCTGACCTCGCCGGGTTTGACAGTGATCTTCTTGTTCCTCCCGTGGGCGCTTGCGATCTATGGCTGTTATCATGCGATGGTGCGGCTATCGAAGCATGACCTGCTGCGCGTGGTCTTCCCGCCGTTGGTTCTGATCGTTGCGGTGCTTGGCTCGATCCTTGGCGGGATCACCAACCCGACGCCGGCTGCGGCGCTGGGGGCTGCAGGTGCGATCATGCTGGCTGCTTATCGCAAGCTGAAGGACGAAGACAAATCGCCCAAGGTCATCATCTGGTCGACCCTTGCGGTGCTGGTCATGATCCTTTTGGGTGTCAACTTTGACCTTCGCATCAATGCTGACAATGTCAGTTTCGAAAGCTGGGTGGCCTTTTTCTTTGCCTATGGCGCCTATCTCTATGCGCTGTTCGGGTTGCTGTTCAGCTGTTGGGTTCTGTACCGCTCCGGGGTTCTGACCCCGGCGGTGCGCGAAACCGCCAAGGTCACGAGCATGGTCTTCACCATCCTCATCGCCTCGCAGTTGCTGAACCTTGTGGTGATCTCCTTCGGCGGCGAGCACTATATCCAGAGCTTCCTCAAGAGCTTTGACAACGAGGTCAAAGTCTTCCTGATCGTGATGCTGGTGCTCTTTGTTCTGGGCTTTGTTCTGGACTTCCTCGAGATCATTTACATAGTCGTGCCGATCGTTGGCCCGGTGATCTATGGCGGCTCGTTCGATCCCAAGTGGGTGACGATCATGATCGCGGTCAACCTGCAGACCTCGTTCCTGACACCGCCCTTCGGGTTTGCGCTCTTCTACCTGCGCGGCGTGGCTCCGAAAGAGGTCACAACAGGCCACATCTATCGCGGCGTGGCACCCTTCGTGTTGATCCAGGTCGTGGGTCTGGCGATCCTGTGGTTCTTCCCGGGGATCGTGACCATCGTGCCGGACCTGATCCCGAACTGATCAAGGCGCGCACCGACACACCATTGCAAAGGGCCGTCCCGGTTGGGGCGGCCCTTTTCGTTCCGGCAATAGCCCTGTGCCAAAGACACTCAGCAAACGTGATGAAACGGCCAGCCTGTCCCTGTCAGCCAAGGCTGGTCCTGCAAACCGGCGTTGCGCGGGAGCGTTCAGGCCCGAGTGTCGGGAAAGGAGATATTGGCCACTTGTTCGGCGATCGGATCGGTCGAAAGCGGGTGGCTGTCCGCGTCATAGCTGTCGTCCAGCGACAGCGGCTCCCACTGTCCGTGGCGGTAAATCTCGACCGCATCGAACTGCGCCTTGTACCCCATCTTGTCTGAACCCGGCACCCAGTAGCCAAGGTAGACATAGGGCAGGCCCGCCTCGCGCGCGATGTCGATATGATCAAGGATCATCCATGTCCCCAGCGAGGCTTTGTGCAGGGTCGGCTCATAAAAGGAATAGACCATGGACAGCCCGTCATCGAGCATATCGGTCAGGCAGACGGCGCTCAGTTCGTCGCGGGTGCTGTCGATGTATTCGATCACGCGGCTGCGGATCGGCGTTTCCTCGACCATGGCGGCGAATTCGAAGACGTCCATATCGGCCATGCCACCATCGGCGTGGCGGGCATCCAGATAACGCCGGAACAGATCGTACTGATCCTCGGTGGCCCAGGGGCTGGTGGCGCGACGCGTCAGATAGGCGTTCTTTTTCAGCGTCCGGCGTTGGCTGCGCGACGCGGTAAAGCGTTTCACGTCGATCCGAGCCGACAGACAAGCGGCGCAATCGGTGCACGAAGGCCGGTACAGCACATTCTGTGAGCGCCGAAAGCCCTGCTTGGACAGCGTGTCATTCAGCTTTTGCGCCTCGTCCCCCTGCAGGGCGGTGAACAGCTTTCGTTCCATCCGGCCCTCAAGATAGGGGCAGGGCTGCGGTGCTGTTACATAGAACTGCGGTGCAATGGGAAGTGAATGGCGCATGGGTCTTTGGTGACTCGGGGTGTTGATGCCTGACGGTAACAAGTAAAATTTTCTGCGCCAACCCCCGGAACAAGTGAACCCCAGCATGTGCCGGGGTTTTCTTAAGGTTAGGTTAACCGCGTTCAGGCAGGCCGGGTCAGTCGGGCCGGGTCAGTCGGGCCGGGTCAGTCGGGCCGGGTCAGGCGCGGCGGTTCAGGGCGACGGTGCCCATGACCATATCGGTCAGGCCCTGTCCGCGTTCGGTCATGAACATCATGACGACCGAGATGATTTGCAGCGGAAAGACCGACAGCGAAATTGTATAGCCCAGCGTGTGCAAAAAGGCCTGGCTCAGATCAAAGCGATGGCCCTGCGCATTGCGGAACTCGATCGCCATCATCCGCATGCCCCATGTGGCCGATCCCGAACCAATGGTCAGCACACGGTAGATAAAGCTGACGATGGCAAACAGCAACGGCAGGAAAAAGGCGGCCACGAACACTGTAAAGATCAGGATCGGGACCATCATTGCCGCGACAATGATGAAATCGATCACCCAGGCAAGGCCGCGCTTGACCGTGACACCTTCGTAAAAGGCGTACTGACGCTGGGGGTCCGGCAGGTGGGTGTAGGTATCGCTATACATGGTGTCCCTTTGTGACATGTGGGGCGGCCCCTTGAAAAGGGGGCCGCGTTGCATCGGCCTGATCAGGCCTGTTCGGTTTCGCGGGCCTCATCGGCGGCGCGCTTTTCACGGTCGTCCATGAACTGGTCGAACTCGGCCTTGTCCTTGGCGTCGCGCAGACGTTGCAGGAACGACTCAAACGCTTCCTGTTCATCCTGAAGACGGCGCAGGGTTTCAGCCTTATAGGCGTCAAAGGCCGTGTTGCCGCTGGGTTTCATCGCCGCAAATGCGTGACGACGGTGGCTGTGGGTGCCGGACCGGCAGGATTTGTTGAACATACGTTTGCTCCAGATCATGTAGGCAAGAAGGGCAAGCCCAACGGGCCAGAAGAAGATGAACCCGAGAACCATAGCTGCGATCCACGCGCCTTTGCCGCGTTGATCGAGCCAAGCCTCGGCGCGCGAGAGCCAGCCGGACTGAGCGGGCAGGTCTGCGGTATAGGTGGCGGTGGTCATGTCTCTCTCCGTTTTCGGTTGCGATGTGAATGCTCTTCACATTGAAACAGATCGGGATTGACGGGCTGGCTTTCAAGTCTGGATGTGAATGTTTTTTACATTAATTGGCAAGGTGTATATTTATCAGATGGTTAGATCTGGAAAAATTGGAGCCTAACGTGGGGTGACCGGCAGTTTTTGGCTTTGGAGAACCGAAGGATCCGCAGCTATTCCGTGAAATCAGCCGCTTTTGCCCCTGTCAGACCCGGCAAAATCGTCGGGTCGAGCGGGAAGACGTGGCGCGGTGTGCCTGCGGCGGCCCAGACCTCGGCAAACTCCAGCAACCGCGGGTCCAGCCAGGCGCGGATCGGGCTCAGGTGGCCTAGCGGGGCAACACCGCCAATGGCAAAGCCGGTCTGGCTGCGGATCAGGGCCGCGTCGGCCTTGCCCAGCGGTTCGCCCGCAAGTGCGGTGGCCTTGTCGGCGCAAACCTTGTTGCCACCAGCCGTCAGGAACAGCACGGCCTCGCCCGAGGTTTCGGCCCGGAAGATAATGGACTTGGTGATTTGATCCAGCGCGCAGCCGACACTGTCCGCAGCTTCCTGCGCGGTGCGGGCTTGGCCGACTTCGCGGATATCGGCGGGCAGACCTGCCGCTTCGAGGGCGGCGCGCACGCGGGCCAGGCTTTTGCTCATCGGGCTCTCCTTTGTCGCCACCAAGGTGCCCAAAGCGGGGCGGGTCGGCAAGGGGTGTTGCCCTTTTCCGCAATGCGTGGCCATCTGCGCCTATGACACTCGAAAGCCGCATCACCCGCCTGCCACGCCCCTTTGAACCCGACCGTGGGCAAGAGGCCCGCGACGCCTGTCCATGGGCCTCTGGCCCTCTGGCCGAGTTGATCGAGGGGGTCGGAGGATCCTCGCCCTATCTCAAAGGCCTGATCGAAAAAGAGGCCGATTGGCTGGAAGGCGCGGCCCAAGACCCCGGCGGCGCACTTGCAGCGGTGAATGCCGGGCTTGCGGATGTGCCCTTTGACCAGATCGGCGATGCCCTGCGTCAGGCCAAGCGGCGCATCGCGCTGTTAATTGCGCTCTGTGATCTGGCTGGCGCATGGGAGTTGGAGCAGGTGACCGGGACGTTGACGGATTTTGCCGATCACGCGGTTCAGATGGCTCTGCGGGCCGCCGTCGCGCATGAGATCAAGACCGGCAAGCTGCCCGGCGCCAGCGAAGACGATATTGAAACCGCCGGGGGCATGGTGGCGCTTGCCATGGGCAAGATGGGCGCGGGCGAGCTGAACTACAGCTCGGACATCGACCTGATCTGCCTGTTCGACGAGACCCGCTATGACCCGGCGGATTACCACGAGGCGCGCGCCTCGCTGGTGCGCGCGACGCGCAAGATGGCCAAGACGCTGAATGATCTGACCGGCGAAGGCTATGTCTTTCGCACCGATCTGCGCTTGCGGCCCGATCCGTCGGTCACGCCGGTCTGCATGGCGATGGAGGCGGCAGAGCGCTATTACGAAAGCCTTGGCCGCACATGGGAGCGCGCTGCCTATATCAAGGCGCGCCCGTCGGCGGGCGATCTGGCGGCGGGCGAGCGGTTTCTGGAAACCCTGCGGCCCTTCGTCTGGCGCAAGCATCTGGATTTTGCCGCCATTCAGGACGCCCACGACATGCGCCTGCGCATCCGCGAACACAAAGGCCTGGGCGGGCCGATCACTCTGCCCGGGCACAACATGAAGCTGGGCCGGGGCGGCATCCGCGAGATCGAGTTTTTTACCCAGACCCGTCAGTTGATCGCGGGCGGACGGGATACGGACCTGCGGGTGCGCGGCACCGTGCCGGGGTTGCAGGCGCTGGCGGCCAAGGGATGGCTGCCTGACGACGTCGCCGACGTATTGGCGCGGCACTACCGATATCACCGCGAGGTCGAGCACCGCGTACAGATGGTGCGCGACGCCCAGACCCATGACCTGCCGAAATCCCCGGACGGCTTTGCGCGTCTGGCCTGCCTGATGGCAACAGATGTCGCCTCGTTCGAGGCCGAGGTCACAGCGCGCCTGACCGAGGTGCACGCCCTGACCGAAAGCTTTTTCGCCCCCGATGGCGCCGCACCCGAGGAAGATCTGCCGGATCTGGCGAAAAGCGATATCGTCAAACGCTGGCCCACCTATCCGGCGTTACGCTCGGAGCGGGCTGTCGGGATTTTCCGGCGGCTCCGGCCGGAAATTCTGCGGCGGCTGTCAAGCGCGTCGAAACCAGACGAGGCTTTGGTCGCCTTTGATGGCTTTTTGGCGGGGCTGCCTGCGGGGGTGCAGCTTTTCTCGCTGTTCGAGGCCAATCCGCAATTGATTGACCTTCTGGTCGATATCGTCAGCACCTCACCTGATCTGGCGCGGTACCTCGCGCGCAACTCCAGCGTCTTTGATGCGGTGATCGGTGGGGATTTCTTTGCGCCCTGGCCGGGGTTCGATGCGCTGCGCGCCGAACTGGCCGACCGGCTGGCCGAAGAGGAAGATTACGAGCGGCGTCTGGATCTGACCCGGCGTTGGGGCAAGGAATGGCACTTTCGCGTCGGCGTGCATCTGCTGCGCGGGCTGATGGAGCCGGAAGAGGCGGGGCAAGCCTATGCCCATCTGGCCGAGGCGACGCTTTCGGCGCTCTTCCCGGTGGTGCAAGAGGAATTCGCCCGCAAGCACGGGCCGTGTCCGGGACGCGGTGCGGTGGTGCTGGGCATGGGCAGCCTCGGGTCGGGCCGGTTGCATGCGCGCTCTGATCTGGATGTGATCGTGATCTACGATCCGGACGGGGTTGAAAGCTCGGACGGGCGGCGGCCTTTGCCGTCGCGCACCTATTACGCGCGGCTGACGCAGGCCTTGATCACCGCGATGACGGCGCCGATGGCCGAGGGCAAGCTATACGAAGTGGACATGCGCCTGCGCCCCTCGGGCAATCAGGGGCCGGTGGCGACCTCGTTCAAGGCCTTCACCGAATATCAGCGCAACGAAGCTTGGGTTTGGGAACACCTTGCCCTGACGCGCGCAAGGGTCGTTGCCGGACCTGCGGCGCTGGCGGCAGACGTTGAGGGTTTTCGGGCCGAGCTTCTGGGCACACGGCGCGAGGCTGCGCCGATCCTGCGCGAAATCGCCAAGATGCGGGTGCGGATTTCGGCGGCCAAAGGGCAGGGCGGTTCATGGGAGGCCAAGCTTGGTCCGGGCAAGATGCAAGAGATCGAGTTGATGGCGCAGGCGGCGTCCCTGATCGCGGGCAAACCGGTGCGGCAGGTGCCCCGGGCGTTGGCGCAGGCCGACTGGCTGGGCGCCGAGGGGCGCGCCTCGCTGCGCAAGGCCTATGCCCTTGCGTGGTCCATGCAGATCGGCGCGCGGCTGGTCAGTGACAAGGCGCTTGACCCCGAAGCTTTGGGGTCGGGCGGCTGTGCCTTTCTGACCAGGTTGACCGGTGTCGAAGATATGGACAGGCTGCGCAAAGATTTCGAAGCGGCAAGCAAGGATGCGGCGACGCATATCCAAGCGGTCTTGCCGGATGTGGAGGATGAGGCATGAAGGGTGACGCACTGGACCCGAAGGGTTTGATTTCAGAGGCCTACAAAATCGAGGGGATCAGCGCCTCGGAATGCCGGTCGATCTTCCTCGATTGGGCGCTGTCGGTGCCGGCCGACGTGGATACCGGCGCGCTGATCGGTACTTTGCTGACGCGACATGGGCAAACCGAGGCGGATCATCCAATGACGCATGTGCTGCGCGAGGGGCTGGACAAGCTGAGCGCCCCCAAGCGGCGCGGCGGCTACCGGTCGCGACCGCGCGCAGAATAAAATGGCGAAGGCGGGGCATTCCCCCGCCCTGCGCAGTGGGCCGGTTTCAGGTGCGGGGCAGCGCGGCAGCCTCGCGGGCCAGCGCCTCGATCCCGGCCCAATCGCCAGCGGCGACAAGGTCAGCGGGGGCAACCCAGCTGCCGCCGACACAGAGCGTGTTGCTCAGACCCAGATAGGTTTCGGCGTTCTTCAGGCTGACGCCGCCGGTGGGGCAGAATTTGACCTGTGGGATCGGCGCGCCGATCGCCTTGAGCGCCGGGACGCCGCCATTGGCCTCGGCCGGAAAGAACTTTTGCACCGTGTAACCGCGTTCCAGCAGCTTCATCGCCTCAGAGGCGGTTGCGGCGCCGGGCAGAAGCGGCAGGTCGGCCTCTTCGCAGGCGGTCAGGATGGTTTCGGTGGCCCCCGGCGAGACGCCGAATTTTGCTCCCGCCTCGACGGCGGCTTTGACATCCGCCGGGGTCAGCAGGGTGCCCGCGCCAACAACGCCGCCTTCGACCTTGGCCATCTCGCGGATGGCATCCAGCGCTGCGGGCGTGCGCAGAGTGACTTCGAGAACCGGCAGGCCGCCTTTGACCAAAGCTTCGGCCAAGGCGCGCGCCTTGCTGGCGTCGTCGATGACCAGCACCGGGATGACCGGGGCGAGGCGGCATAGCTTTTCAGATTGGATGCTGGCGTCTTGGGGCGTGATCATGATCGGGTGTCCTTTCGCGTGTCGCGGACGGAATGGGGTATTTTTGACAAGATGAAAAGCCGGGGCGGTTTCAGACCACCACGGCGGCACCATTGGACGCAAGGCCAACATTTTCGCGGAAGGCGGCGAACAGTTCGCGCCCGACGCCATGGCCATTGCCCGACAGATCGGCGGTGACCGCTGTGCGTTGCTCAAAATCCGGGGCGAGGCATTCGATGGTGCCATTGGTGGCATCGACGCGGATCATGTCGCCATCCTGAACACGCGCCAACGGGCCACCTTTGGATGCCTCGGGTGAGACGTGGATCGCGGCAGGCACCTTGCCAGAGGCGCCGGACATGCGGCCATCGGTGACCAGCGCCACCTTGAGGCCGCGGTCCTGAAGAACGGCAAGTGTCGGGGTCAGGCCGTGCAATTCCGGCATGCCGTTGGACGAGGGCCCCTGAAAGCGCACGACGACGATGGTGTCTTCGGTGAACTCTCCGGCTTTGAAGGCGGTTTTGACGCTGTCCTGATCGTGAAAGACCCGGGCCTTGGCTTCGATGATGTGACGCTCCGGCGCGACGGCAGAGACCTTCATCATGCCGTGGCCAAGGTTGCCGTAAAGCTGCTTGAGCCCACCTGTCGGCTGGAAGGGATCCGACGAGGGGCGCAGGATCTTTTCATTTTCAGACACCCGCGGGCCATCGACCCATGTGGCGCGTCCCTCGCTCAGGCGTGGTTCCTGACGATAGGTGGACAGGCCATTGCCTGCCACGGTCTGCACATCTTCGTGCAGCAGGCCCGCATCCAGAAGGTCACCCATCATGTACTGCAGGCCGCCCGCCGCGTGGAAGTGGTTCACATCAGCCAGACCGTTCGGATAGACCTTGGCCATCAGCGGGGTGGCCTCGGAAATCTCGTCAAAGTCCTGAAGTTCCAGCGCGATACCGGCGGCACGGGCCATGGCGGGGAGGTGCAGCACAAGGTTGGTCGAACCACCCGTGGCCATCAAACCGACGATGCCGTTCACAAAAGCCTTGGCATCGAGCACGTCACACACCGGCGTGTAGGCGTTGCCAAGCGCGGTGATTTCCAGCGCGCGTTCGGTCCCTGCAACGGTCAGCGCGTCGCGCAGCGGCGTGTTGGGATTCACAAAGGAGGCGCCGGGCAGGTGCAGACCCATGAACTCCATCAACATCTGGTTGGAGTTCGCGGTGCCGTAGAAGGTGCAGGTCCCGGGCGAATGATACGAGGCCATTTCGGCCTTCATCAGCTCGTCGCGGCCAACTTCGCCATTGGCGAATTTCTGGCGGACTTTGGCCTTTTCGTCGTTCGGCAGACCCGAGGGCATGGGGCCAGCCGGCAGGAAGATGCCGGGGATGTAACCAAAGGTGGCCGCGCCGATCACAAGGCCCGGCACGATCTTGTCGCAAACACCCAGGTAAAGCGCTGCATCAAAGGTGTTGTGTGAAAGGGCCACGCCCGTCGCCAGCGCGATCACATCGCGGGAAAACAGCGACAGCTCCATGCCTACCTGGCCCTGGGTGACGCCATCGCACATGGCAGGCACGCCGCCCGCAACCTGCGCCGTGCCGCCAGCGGCGCGGGCGGTATCGCGGATCAACTGCGGAAAGCGTTCAAACGGCTGATGCGCCGAGAGCATGTCGTTATAAGCCGTCACGATGCCGATGTTCGGGGCCCGGCCTTCGGCCAGCGTATCCTGATCCTGCCCCATTGCGGCAAAGGCATGGGCCTGGTTGCCACAGGCCAGATGGGCACGGCGCGGACCTTCTTCGGCGGCGCGGCGCATCCGGTCAAGATAGGTGGCGCGCATCTCTGAAGAGCGCTCTTCGATACGTTTGGTGACGCGGGCGATTGTATCGTTCAGGGGCATGGGGACTCCTTACCTGATGGTTCGGGCCGTAAATTGCTGGCCTGCGGAATGCTTTTCCCCTCACTTAGACCGGTTAGCGCTAACAGTAAAGCCCGGAATATGAGGCAGCTGCCTGTAGCGGCCAAGAGGTTTGGCGCTTTCCAAGTCGCGGAAAGCAGGCTAAGCGGAGCCTATGACAGACAGCATCGATCTCCCCGTCCTCCGCCTCAAGCCCAAAGCCAACGCCCGTGCCATCCGCCGGGGCGCGCCTTGGATCTATGACAATGAACTGGTCATGGACCGGCGCAGCAAGAACCTTGCCCCCGGCAGCCTTGCCAGGCTCGAGGATCATGACCGCGTTCCCTTGGGTGTGGTGGCGGTGAACACCGCGTCGCGCATCGTCGGACGTATGCTGGACCGCGATGAGACCGCGCAGATCGACAAGGCCTGGCTGGTTGCCAAACTGACCAAGGCGCTTGAATTGCGCGAACGTCTGTATGATGCGCCGTTCTACCGCTTGGTCCACGCCGAAGCGGACGGGCTGCCCGGGGTGATCATCGACCGCTTTGGCGACACCTGCGTGATCCAGCCAAACGCCGCTTGGGCCGAAGTGCTGATCGCGCCCTTGGCCGAAGCGCTGGCCGAGGTCACCGGCGTTGCCAATATCCTGAAAAACGCGGGCGGTCGCGGGCGCTCGCTGGAAGGGCTTGATGACGTCGACGCGGTGCTGAAAGGCGCCGCACCGGATGCGGCTTTGCCGGTGCAGATGAACGGTGCCACCTATATGGCCGATCTGACCGGCGGTCAGAAAACCGGGCTGTTCTATGATCAACGCGAAAACCACAGTTTTGCCGCGCGGCTGGCAAATGAGGCCCGCGTGCTGGATGTCTTTACCCATGTAGGCGGTTTTGCCCTCGCCGCGCTTGCAGGCGGGGCGGCAAACGCACTTGCGGTTGATGGCTCGGCCCCGGCGCTTGCCCTGGCCGAGGAAGGCGCGCGCCAGATGGGCGCAGCAGACCGCTTTAGCATCCGGCAGGGCGACGCCTTTGACACCTTGGCCGCGCTGGCCGAGGAAGAGGCGCGTTTTGACGTGGTGATCTGCGATCCGCCCGCATTTGCGCCCAATAAGCCGGCGCTGGAAAAGGGCCTGCGCGCCTACGAACGCGTAGCGCGTCTTGCAGCGGGGCTGGTGGACGAAGGCGGCTATCTGGTGCTGTGCTCCTGTTCGCATGCCGCCGACGTGCAGGCCTTTACCGGTGCCTGCCTGCGCGGCATCGGGCGCGCCGGACGTCGGGCACAACTGATCCACTCCGGCACCGCTGGCCCAGACCATCCGCTGCTGCCGCAACTTGCCGAAAGCGGCTATCTCAAGGCGTTGTTCTTCCGGTTGTGAAGGTCCTTCTGGATACCTGCGTCCTTTATCCGACAGTGATGCGCGAAATGCTATTGGGCGCGGCCGGGCAGGGGCTGTTCACGCCCCTGTGGTCCGAGCGCATCCTTGAAGAATGGGCCCGCGCTGCCCGCAAACTTGGCCCCACGGGCGAAATGCAGGCGCGCGCCGAAATTGCGCAACTTGCGATGCATTGGCCGGGGGCGCAGGTCACCTGGCCGCCTTCGCTGGAATCGCGCCTTTGGCTGCCCGATCCGGCCGACACCCATGTGCTGGCCGCCGCCGTGGCGGGGCATGCAGATGTGATCGTGACCATGAACGCCAAGGATTTCCCTCGCAATATCCTGACCGAAGAGGGACTGTCGCGCGCCGATCCCGACAGCTTTCTGTATGGCCTGTGGCAAGCGAGCCCCGAGGCGCTGGAACTTGTCGGCGCCCGCGTGCTGGACACGGCGCAGCGCCTGTCGGGTGAAGACTGGGAAATGCGCGCGCTTTTGAAAAAGGCCCGACTGCCGCGCCTTGCCAAAGCGCTGAGTTAACGGAAGCTCACGTTCGCGCGCAATCCTTGTAACAGGGCTGTTTGCACACCTCCGAACCTGTTAGCGCAATAGGTATCTTTGCTTTGGAGCCTGCGCAAATGCCTGCCATTGTTATGCTTTTCGGCGTGATCCTGATCGCCAGCCTTGTCATCTCGCCACGCCGTGCCAGCGTCGAAGGGTTCTTTGCGGGGCACAGCGAAAGCGGAGCGGCGCCGGGGCTATGGACGCTGGTGCTGAGCCAGGTGACCACGTGGATCTTTGCGCGTTCGTTGATGAATTCGGCCATCCTTGGCTATTATTACGGGGTGGCGGGTGTTCTGGCCTATACCGCCTATTACGCCTCGTTCCTGACCGGCGGCTTTATCGTTGCGCGGCTGCGCGCCAAGGGCGCGACCAGCGTCCAGGACTGGCTGAACAGGCATTTTGGTCGCATGGGCACGGCAACCTACAACCTTGTCATCGCTTTGCGGCTGCTGTCTGAGGTCTTCGCCAACCTGCTGGTTGTCGGCCTGATCTTTGGCGCCCTGTGGGAGGGCAGCGCAACCCCCGCCATCCTGATTGTGGCGGTTCTGGCGCTGGCCTACTCCGCATGGGGTGGGCTAAGCGCGGCGCTGCGCACGGACGTCCTGCAAATGCTGCTGTTCCTCGTGATTTTCGGCGCGGCGCTGGTGGCGCTTTTGCTAAGCCCCGGATTTTCGCTCAGCGCGGCGCTGACCGCCCCGGGCGCCTCGGGCAACTATACTGGCTGGGTGCTTTTGGCGGTGGCCGGGTTGCAGGTGTTTTCCTACCCTGTGCACGATCCGGTCATGATGGACCGGGGGTTTCTGGCCGATGCCAAGACGACTCAGGCCTCGTTCCTGCACGCCTTCTGGATTTCCGCGATTTGCATCTTTGGCTTTGGCCTGTTCGGGATTGAGGCCAGCCTGCGCGGCGCCGCCGTCGAAAACCAGCTGATCGGCACGTGGAGCGCAATGTTCCCGGGCTGGCTGTTCGCCGCGCTGATGCTGTCGCTGTTGGTGTCGGCGCTGTCCACGCTGGATTCGGCGCTGTCCTCCGCGGCGCGGCTGGTGGTCGAGGAAATGCGCTTTGCTCCGCGGACCTTGGCGGGCGGGCGCGCCGCCATGGTGGGATTCGCGCTGGCGGGCACCGCGCTGACCCTTTGGGGCAACCAGACCTTGTTTGACGCGGTGGCGGTCAGCGGAACGGCAAGCCTGTTCCTCACCCCGGTGCTGGTCTTTGGCCTTGTCATGGGACGCCGCCTTGCGCCTTGGGCCTATCTGACGGCCTGGAGCGCGGCCATGCTGGGCGCGTCGGCCTATTTTGCCCGAGGCACCGACTTTGTCGCGGGCCTCCTGCCCGAAGGCCACAAGTACGAGCAGCTTTTCGTCATCTGTATCGTGGTGCTCGTGGTCGGCTTTGCCGCAGCTTTGGCAGGCTCTCGCAGGGTTGCAGCCGGGCAAACAGGCTGATAGCTCTACACGCTGTAAACCCGATGAAATCTGTCGGATAGCCAGCGAGGAAGGCCTTGGACGCGCGCAACACCCCCCCGAGGTTGGAGATCCGCAATCTGGTCCGCCGTTTCGATGGCAAGGCGGTTGTGGACAATGTCTCGCTCTCGATCCAGCCGGGCAACGTCACCTGTCTTTTGGGGCCGTCGGGCTGCGGCAAGTCGACGACCCTGCGGATGATCGCCGGGGTCGAGATGCAGGACAGCGGCACGATCCACGCCGATGGCAAACTGATCTGCGATACAGTGTTTCGAGTGCCGCCGGAGCGGCGCTCGATCGGGCTGATGTTTCAGGACTTCGCGTTGTTTCCGCATCTTTCTGTTGGCGAAAACGTAGCCTTTGGTTTGACCGGGTCCGGCAGCGAAAAACGTAACCGGGCCAAGGCTTTGCTGGAACGTGTTGGACTGGCGCATTTCATCGACGAATTCCCGCATCAACTGTCCGGGGGCGAACAGCAGCGCGTCGCGCTGGCGCGGGCGCTGGCCCCGAAACCACGCGTCATGCTGATGGATGAGCCGTTTTCCGGGTTGGACAATCGCCTGCGCGACGGCATCCGCGACGAAACACTCGATCTGTTGAAGGAAGAAGGCACTTCGGTTCTGTTGGTCACTCATGAACCCGAAGAGGCCATGCGCATGGCCGACGAAATCGCCCTGATGCGTGCTGGAAAGATTGTGCAGCAAGGCGCGCCCTACAACATCTATAACGCCCCGGTTGATCGCGAGGCAGTGGCCTTTTTTAGCGATATCAACGTTCTACGCGGCAAAGTTCAAGGGGCGCTGACCGACACGCCTTTTGGCCGTTTCCTTGCCCCCGGTGTGCCGGATGGCAACGAGGTCGAGATTGTCTTTCGCCCGCAACACGTCAGCATCGATTTTGACCGCGACGGCAAAGGCCCAAATCCCACGGTCCGCGCGGGCACACCGGCGCGCGGTATCGTGGAACGGGCACGTTTCATGGGCTCTGAAAGCCTTGTTGAATTTCGCATGGATCATGATGCCGAAGTGCTCAAGGCCACCGTGCCCAACGTCTTCCTGCCCAAGCCCGGTACCCCGATGTGGCTTAGTGTGCGCCGTGACAGGTGTTTTGTTTTTCCTGTTAAATCAAGTGTCTGACGCGGGTTTTTCACGTTCTTCCTGAAGGTCCCGAAGAATTCTGACCCGGATCGAAGAGGCCAGTCCAACATCCGGGTCACGCTCTGCGTCAATTCTGGCCGCCAATTCGTTGAGCGCAAGCCCTTCCTTGCGGGCCAGATCACGAAATGCCCGCCAGAACTCTTCTTCAAGCGAAACAGAAGTGCGATGTCCGCGCAGCGTCAAGGAATGTTTGACGGGCCGCCCGCTCATTCGGTCTCGTGTCCGTCCAGATCGCGCTTGGCCTTGTCGGCCCGGGCCTTGGCCAGTTCCTTTTGCGTCTTGGACAGCCCGTGCTTGGCCGCATTGGCATCACCCGCACGCCGTTTTTCGTCCCGCGCACGGGACTTCTTGAACTGGTTGAGATTGACGACTTTTGACATGTGCTGACCCTACAAAGAAAAAGAGAGGCCGTCCAAGACAACCTCTCTCTTCATCTTGTCAAAAATACCCCGGGGGTATGGGGGCTGGCCCCCATTCCGGACAGAAGGCGTCAGTCCTTGGGGCCGATCATGTCTTCGGGGCGCACGACGCGGTCAAAGGTCTCTTCATCGACAAAGCCCAGCGCAATCGCCTCTTCCTTGAGGGTAGTGCCATTCTTGTGCGCGGTCTTGGCAACCTTGGTGGCATTGTCATAACCAATGGTCGGGGCGAGCGCGGTGACCAGCATCAGCGATTCCTGCATCAGCTTTTGGATGCGCGGCTTGTTGGCTTCGATGCCCAGCAGCATGCGCTCGGTGAAGCTGTCCGCCACGTCGCCAAGCAGTTGGATCGACTGGAGCAGGTTGTAAGACATCATCGGGTTGTAGACGTTCAGCTCGAAGTGGCCCTGCGATCCGGCGAATTTGATCGCGGCGTCGTTGCCCATGACGTGGGCGGCGACCTGGGTCATGGCTTCGGCCTGGGTCGGGTTGACCTTTCCGGGCATGATCGACGAACCCGGCTCGTTCTCGGGCAGGATCAATTCGCCAAGGCCCGAACGCGGGCCAGAGCCGAGGAATCGGATGTCGTTGGCGATTTTGTACATGGCGCCCGCGACGGTGGCCAAGGCGCCGGACATGAAGACCATGGCGTCATGCGCAGCAAGCGATTCGAACTTGTTCGGCGCGGTGACGAAGGGCAGGCCAGTGATCGCGGCCATATTGGCGGCGACTGTTTCGCCCCAGCCTTTCTTGGTGTTCAGACCGGTGCCGACGGCGGTGCCGCCCTGCGCCAGTTCGTAAATCCCCGGCAGCGCCATCTCGACGCGTTTGATGCCGTTGCGGATCTGTGCGGCGTAGCCACCGAATTCCTGGCCGAGCGTTAGCGGCGTGGCGTCCTGCGTGTGTGTGCGGCCGATCTTGATGATGTCCTTGAACTCTTCGGACTTCGCCTCCAGCCCCTCGGCCAGCTTGGTCAGGCCGGGCATGAGGATGTCGCGCACGGTCATCGCGGTGGCGATGTGCATGGCGGTGGGGAAGGTGTCGTTGGATGACTGGCCCATGTTGCAGTGATCGTTCGGGTGCACCGGGTCCTTGGAGCCGATCACGCCGCCGAGGATCTCGATCGCGCGGTTGGCAATGACTTCGTTGGAGTTCATGTTGCTCTGGGTGCCCGAACCGGTCTGCCAGACCACCAGCGGAAAGTTGTCGTCGAACTTGCCGTCGATGACTTCGCCTGCGGCCTGAACGATGGCCTCGCCGAGTTTCGCGTCGAGCGCGCCCGAGGCCATGTTGGCCTGCGCGCAGGCCTGTTTGATCACGCCCAACGCCCGCACGATGGCCGTGGGCTGCTTTTCCCAACCAATGGGGAAATTCATTATCGAGCGCTGCGTCTGCGCGCCCCAATATTTGTCGCTGGGCACCTCAAGCGGGCCAAAGCTGTCAGTCTCGGTACGGGTTGCGGTCACGGGGGATCCTCCTCGCCTAAAGCGCAATAGATATGGTTGCGTCTCTCTTAGCGAACGCGCACGGAAAAACAAGGCGGTATACCATTGGATACCGTTAACATTGGGGGAAAATCGCCGCAGGTTTGCGCGGTTACTTACGGAACCGGTCGAGTCGGACAACCTCGGCGTCATGCTTTGCGGGCTCTTCCGTCGGTTCATCGCCACCGCCGGGGCCATCGGGCGGCGTGTCGTCATCATCCTCTTCTTCTTCCTGGCTTTCAAAGCGCAGGCCGAATTCCACCGAAGGATCGACGAAGGTTTTGATCGCGTCATAGGGAACATACAGCCGCTCTGGCGCGTCGCCAAAATTCAGCGTGACGGCAAAGCCCTCATCCGTGACATCAAGATTGTCGTACCAATGCTGCATGACCACGGTCATTTCGCCGGGATAGCGGTCTGACAGCCAATCGGCCAGTTCGACATCGGGATGTGAAGTGTCGAAGGTGATAAAAAAGTGGTGTTCCCCCGGAAGACCGTTGTCCCGAACGCCCTCCAACACTTCCTGAATGAGCCCGCGCATGGCGCGATGCATAAGTCTTCCGTAGTCAATACCGCCGGACATCGTTGTGCCTTCCCCTAGTCACAACTCAGCATATTGAAAATGTCGCGGAGTAAAAGGGGGGAGATTCATACCAGGTTGGCCAGCCAGCCGAGCCCCGCGCAGAGTGCCAAAGCAAGCGGCACCGAGCCACGTGAATGCAGCAGAACTGCAGCCGCGACGGCGATCAGAGGCAAAGGCGCGAGGTGCAGGCTTGAGAGCGCGGGCAAAGGGCCAAGGGCAGTCTCGTACACGGTGCCAAACAACAAATGCATAGCAAACCACAGCGAAAGATTGGCGATCACGCCCACCACGGCCGCGGTGATTGCGGACAGGGCCGATTGCAGGCGCGGGCGGGCCAGAAGGTTTTCCACATATGGGGCGCCCGCGAAAATCCACAGGAAACAAGGCACGAAGGTCATCCAAAGCGTCAGAGCGCCGGCGATCAGGGCCAGCAGCGGACCTCCGGCACCATGTCCGGTCAGCATGCCGACGAACTGGGTGACCAGAATCAGCGGCCCCGGCGTGGTTTCGGCCAGGCCCAGCGCATCGACCATCTGCTGCGGATCCAGCCAATGACGGGCCTCGACCACCTCTTGCGCCATATAGGCCAACACCGCGTAAGCGCCGCCAAAGGTGACAACCGCAAGCCGGGCAAAGAAGAGCGCCAGATCGAACAGCAGCGTCTGGTTCAGGGCGTAAAGAACGGGCAGGGGCGCCAGCCAAAGCCCCACCCAGCCCAGCAGGATCGGCCAAGGTGTCGGGCGTGTGGCGGCAGGCGGTTCGCTTTGTTGGGGATTGGCGCGCACTGCGCCCCAGAACCCGGCCAGCGCAATGATCACCGGAAAGGGCAGGTCAGCGGCATAAAGCGCAACGAAAGCCGCCAGCGCCAGAACCCGATCTTCCCAGCCGCGCAGCGCCTTTTTCGACAGGCGCACAAGGGCTTGGGCAACGATCACCAGAACGCAGGCCTTGACCCCCAGCAACAGGGCCTGCGCCTGCGGGGCGGCGCCGTATTGCGCATAAAGCAGCGCCAGCACCGCGATCACCAGCGCACCGGGCAGCACGAACAGCCCGCCCGCCACCAGACCTCCTGGGATGCCGCGCAGCCGCCATCCGGCGTAGGTTGCCAGTTGCATTGCCTCCGGTCCGGGCAAGAGCATGCAAAAGCTCAGGCTGCGCAGGAATTGCGCCTCGCTGAGCCAGCGCCGTTCATCGACCAGTGTGCGGTGCATCAATGCGATCTGCGCCGCCGGTCCGCCAAAGGACAAAACGCCGATACGGCCAAAAACACGGGCAAGGGTGGGGAGATCCGTCATGATCGAAGTCGATATGCGGCTTTTGTGACGGGGAAAAGACCGCTCACCCCATGATCCGGCTGATCTCGCGCAGGATTTTCTTGCGGATCGCGCGGGCATAGTCGCGATGGCCGCGCGCCGTCTCGACAAAGCCATCGCGGGTGATCAACTGAAGGCGGTAGAAATTGGTGATAGCAACGCCGAGGCCCTCGATGGCCAATCCGTTCACTGTCACACCGGCGCGCTCGGCCTTTTGGCGCATATGGCGGACCTCACCGCCGGCATTGGGGGTGCCGTCGCCAGAGACGTCGATGACCTTGCGGGCGCAGTCCGGCGCGGTGCTGAAATGGCGCAGCGCCTCGCTCAGCGCCTCGGCGGGGGCGGTGTCGGACAGCACAAAAGCGCGTTCGAGCCCACGCACGCGACCCGCAAAACCAGTGACATGCAGCGCGCTGCGCATGCTGGCCCAATCAAGGCTGACAATCTGCCGGTCAACGCCGGACCATTGCATGACGCTCAGCGCGATTTCGTCCCTTACCAGAATGTCCATGATCTCCGGATCTTCGAGGGCCAGCGCCAACCCTTCGATCTGCAAGCGGTATTCGCCGGGATCGACCGAATTCGATACGTCCATGGCCAGGATCAACGCTGTCTCGCAGGCCTGAACGGTGCCAACGGGCAGGGCGAGGGCAAAGAAAAGACTGCGCAGCATTCCCGCAGATTGAGCCGCGCGCCACTTCGCGTCAAGATAAGCCACCATATCGGCGAAAGAGCGCGCAATGGGGGACAAGGCACCTCAGGTTTCGTTCGCGCAGATGAAGGACGGTACCGGAGAAGATTATCTGCTGCTGGAGGACTTGAAAAACTCGAACTTGCGCTTGCTGTCGACCGTATGCTGGACGAATTGCGCCAGCAAGGCGAGGCAACTTTGCCCGGCTACCGCATCACCCGGCTGGAACACGGGCTTCAGGCCGCCACAGGGGGCTAGGCTGACGGCGCGGACGAAGATTGGATCGTTGGCGAAATGATAAATGATGTCGGCGACGCTCTGGCGCCGCAAAACCACGACCGTTTCAGCGCTGAGGTCATCCGCCCCTTTGTCTGTTGGGAAATGGCTTGGGTCGTCGAACTGCATGGCATTTTTAGGATGCTCTATTTCGACCAAACTACGGCTGGTATCGCAACGCACGCGATCAGTTCCGCGGCCACCCCTGTTTGACAGTTGCGCCGCCTTTTTGCGAGCGCTGGGATCAGGCCTCGTTCGATCGGGACAACGCAAGCAAACCGCTGGAATATTGGGAGCCGCTGGCGCGCCGGGTCTTTGCGCGCAAAGCCTATGATCCGGATGTGTTCCGCGAAGGTGCCGTTTCGGGACTGCCATGAAGAGGAAAAGTGCAGGCTTCTGTTGCCAGGTGCCTGCGAACCCCGCCTTACGCTGCTAGGCGCAAGGACTTAAGTTTCGATTCCTCGAACTGCTTACGCAGCCAGAGCAACCGGAGCACGATTGTCGTTTGCAATTGTACTTTTTGAACCGATAACGGTGGTATCTCACCGGGACAAAGCTACGTCTTTAGGCGTTCGTCGATCCTGTTTCGGCCCCATGATCCCCAAACGAAGGATTTTTGGTGGAGCCGCCGGGTACCGCCCCCGGGTCCGATCCGATTATTGCACGCGCGTTTATGCCCATAGTCCCCGAAGGAACAAATTGAACATAAGCCCGCGGCACCGGCGTTTCAAGCACCATCACGCAAGATCTGCCCCGCCGCTCGGGTTTCTTTGGGCCACAAATACCTCGGGGTCCGGGGCAGAGCCCCGGTCGCCCTCCAATATGCCGCGTCCCCGTGTCAGCGCTTCGACTAAAGTGCGATCTCCAGCACAACGGGCACGTGGTCCGACGGCTTGTCGCGGCCGCGTACCTCCTTGTCGATGGTGCAGGACACCATCAGGTCCGCCGCCTGCGGTGTCAGCAGGAAATGGTCGATACGAATGCCATTGTTCCGCTGCCAAGCCCCCGCTTGGTAATCCCAGAAACTGTAGTGTCCCGGCGCCTGAACCTGCGCGCGAAATGCCTCAGTGAACCCGAGGTTGAGAATGCGGCGATAGGCGGCGCGGCTTTCGGGTAGAAACAACGCGTCCTGGATCCAAGCTTCGGGTTTGGCCGCATCTTCGGCCTGCGGGATGATATTGTAGTCGCCGGCCATCAAGGCTGGCATCTCCATGGCCAGCAGATCGCGCGCCCGTGCTTCCAGCCGCTTCATCCAAGCCAGTTTGTAGTCGTATTTAGGGCCGGGTGCGGGATTTCCATTGGGCAGATACAGCCCGCACAGGCGGCAGGCATGCGTGTCGCCGACCACCGTTGCCTCTATCCAGCGTGCTTGCTCATCGTCACTGTCACCAGGCAGACCACGGGTGACGTCCTCTAGCGGCAGCTTTGACAGAATTGCGACACCGTTGAAGCTCTTTTGACCATGGGTTTCCACATTATAACCCCGGTCTTCAAAGGGTTCCCGTGGGAAGGCCTCATCCACCGACTTGATCTCTTGACACAAAACAACATCAGGCTGCGCCTCATCCAGCCAGTCTGTCAGCGCATTTAGCCGGGCTTTGACCCCGTTTATGTTGAATGTGGCGATTTTCACAGGCGGACTCCCTTTTCCATTTCGCCAGACTCCCGGCTTTTGACCAAAGATTCAAGCGGCAGAAATTCGCCCGAACGGGCAGATTTCGGCGCTCTTGGGTCAAAATTTTCGACGTTGGACAGCGCTTGAACACCGATTCTTTGGAACGATTCGGAGCTTTGCAACTTTGCAAACCGGCGTTGCGTTGCAAAGAAATATGTTATCCACAGAAAAAAATTCCCTGTGGATAAACCGAAAAGTGGTTCTGATTAGCGTCAGTGTGACACGATTTTGATGTGAATAATTGCGGTATTAAACAACCTTAACAAGAATTAACTTTTTTGCAAACGCGTTTTGCTTGCAACTCGAAAGGGCATATCACGCAAACCACTCGAGGAACACGACAATGACCGCACAACGTAAGCACAGGATTGCTAAAGAAACCCTTTCCATCAACGGTGCATCCAGCCTGTTCGAGGGCGACGCAGTCGAAAGCTGCATGTCCTGGTCGGGCCCATCTGGTCATTCCATGGACGCAGGTGACGCTGTTGAGAGTCTGATGTCCTGGTCCGGTCCGTCGGACACCCGCGCTGAAAACGGCGACGCCGTCGAAAGCTTCATGAGCTGGTCCGGCCCCCGCGATACCCGCGCCGAAAACGGCGATGCGGTCGAAAGCTTCATGAGCTGGTCTGGCCCCCGCGATACCCGCGCTGAAAACGGCGATGCGGTTGAAAGCTTCATGAGCTGGTCCGGCCCCCGTGACACCCGCGCTGAAAACGGCGATGCGGTTGAAAGCTTCATGAGCTGGTCCGGCCCCCGTGACACCCGCGCCGAAAACGGCGATGCGGTTGAAAGCTTCATGAGCTGGTCCGGCCCCCGTGACACCCGCGCCGAAAACGGCGACGCGGTTGAAAGCTTCATGAGCTGGTCTGGCCCGACCGCCACCCGTTCCGAGAATGGCGACGCAGTTGAGGCGTTCATGTCCTGGTCCCACCCGACCAAGGCCTGATCCCAAGCTGAACCCGGGCGGGGCGGATAAGCCGCCTTGCTGAACCCAATTCTCAGGAAGGAGACATCTCATGAGCAATGTCATCGAACTGGCCGTCCCGTCCCGGATTATGCCCCTGGAGGCGCGGGTTACTGCGCTTCTGGCCCTCTTTGCCCAACATCGACGCACCGGCGAAGATGTGTTCTGGCTCAAAGAGAACGCCGAAATGCTGAACATCCTGCAAAGCACAGGTTTGCCCACGCCGCCCGAGGCGTTGGTGGTGCACGCAGGGTTCTACACGCAGGCCGAAAAACGCCTGCGGTTCTTTCCGCAATATTACCGTTTCATCCTGTCCTTGGCTCTGGATCTCGAGGATCTGGGGATGCCGGGGGAGCAGGCCCAGAAGATGGTCGATTTCGCGGCCAGCGAAGGGCTCGCGCAGGCGGAAATGTCTGATCTGCAACGCGCCGAGGCGCGCCGCCTGATGGGGCGCCGGGGCGTTGATCCGGTGCGCGATCCGGGCTTGGATGACCGCCTGCTGGCCTTCATGCACCGGACGGCAACCTTTGCCTTGCCGAACAAGAAGGCCGCCTATGAGCTGACGCACATCATTTTCTACCTAACCGAATATGGCAGCCGAAAGGTCGACCTCGGCGCCGAGGTTGTGACGAGCCTGCATTTCGCCGGGTTGACTGCTTTTCTGGACCAGAACGCCGACCTGCTGGCCGAGATTTGCATCTGCATGCACTATCTGGGCGAAACGCCTCCGCCGGTCTGGACAGCCTGGCTGCGTCAGGAAACCGCGTATTTCAGCGTCGAAGAAGGGCCGAGCGTTTCGATCAACGACAACTACCACGATTTCCTGATCTGCAACTGGCACGAGGCCGTCATCGGTGGCCCGGTCTTCCGCAAGGCCTTTGGCGAAGGCCGGATGCGCTTTGACAAGGCGCCGACACAGACCGTGGCGCTGCGCGAGATCTCACAGGCGATGTTGGCATTGGACGATGCGCGGGTTGGCGATTGGCCGATCATGCGGCGGCGTATGGCCGACACGGTGTCTGAACAATCGCTGGACATGCTCGAGATTGCCGCCTCGACCAGCCAGCATTTCGAAGCCTATTTCGAAGGGTTCGCCCGGGCAGGTGGCCAATGAACCCGTCCATCGTTGGCGCCGCGCTCGCCGTCTTGTTCACCGGCATGATTGCCGCTGCGGACGGGATCACCAAACTGGTCTCGGGCAGCTATGAGGCCCCGCAGCTTTACGCGCTGTCGGCCGGTCTGGTGGTCTTGATGTCGGCCGGGGCGACCCGGATGTCCAAGGGTGAAACCCTGCGGATCAAGTCGGTCAAGGCCATGGCTTTGCGCAGCGCGCTGACCGTGGTGGCGGCGGTTGCCTTCTTTCAGGCCTTCCGCCTTTTGCCGTTTGCCGATGTCTTCCTGTTCATCGGGTTGATCCCACTGATCGCAGCCGCCTTGTCTGGCCCGATGCTGGGCGAGACGCCGCGCCCCCTGGCCTGGATCGCTCTCAGCCTTGGTGCCGGGGGCGTTCTGTTCCTGCTGCCGGGCGGGATCAGCGGCGCGCAGGCCGGGCACTTGTGGGCTGTTCTGGCGGCGCTCAGCGGGGCCACGTCGATGCTGTTGTCGCGTGTGATCGCCAAGGTTGAGCGCGCACCGCTGGCGCAGGTCTTCTGGCCAAACCTCGGGCTTGCCCTTGTGATGGCGGTTGCACTGCCCTTTGTCTGGAAGCCGATGGGGTTGATGGACGGGGTCTGGATCGTGGCCTACGCCGGTTTCCTGTTCGGTGCGCGCTATGTGTCCGCCGAAGCGATGCGCCTGCTGCCGGCCTATGTCGCCATGCCGGTGATGAACGTGCAGTTCGTCTGGATGGTGGGGATCGGCATCTTCGCTTTTGGCGAAGTGCCCAGCGTCGGCACAGTTCTGGGCGTCATGCTGGTCATCGCGTCTGGCCTGTGGCTGGTTGCAGAAGAAACCCTGCTTAAACCCGCAGCCCAAAAAGCTTAATTCTGATCCATCACGTAAGCCGCCCCTTGCAAGGGGCGGTTTTCACATGGAAAACGAGGTTCCGCACCCGCAAGAGCTGGTGGCGTTTGGGTTTTCGATGACAAAGCGCGCGCCGATCAGCTCTTCGGTGAAATCGATCACGGCGCCGGACAGGAACGGCAGCGACACCGGGTCCACGACCACGCGCTGACCTTTGCCTTCCAGCACCACATCTTCGGCCTCGGGATCATCGAGGCGGATATCATACTGAAAGCCCGAGCACCCGCCGCCTTCGACGGCAACGCGCAGGGCTTTTCCGTCTTCTCCGGCGCCGATCTCGGCAAGCCGGTCAAAGGCGCGATCCGTTACTTTCGGCGGCAACTGCATGGTATGGGTGTCCTGTGCTTTATCTTATCTTCTGGCTGGAATATATGTGCAGCAAGGACAGGCGACAAGGATACATAAGTCATGGGTGCAGGTTTTGCCTGCGATCCCGCGCAAGCGCGCGGTCGATTGATCGCAGAAGAGGAAAGTGCCTTTCGGTCGTGTTTTCAACGGGATCGGGACCGGATCATCCATTCCTCGGCCTTTCGGCGCCTGAAACACAAGACACAGGTTTTTGTCGAACATGAAGGCGATTTCTATCGCACCCGGCTGACCCATTCGATCGAGGTCGCGCAGGTGGCAAGAACGATCGCTAACGCACTGGGTTTGAATACAGATTTGACCGAGGCGGTGGCGCTGGCGCATGACCTAGGCCACACGCCTTTTGGCCACACGGGCGAGGATGCCTTGCACGCGCTCATGGCGCCGTATGGCGGGTTTGATCACAATGCGCAGACCCTGCGGATTGTCACCAAACTTGAGTGCCATTACGCCGAATTCGACGGTCTCAACCTGACATGGGACACGCTGGAAGGGATCGCCAAGCACAATGGCCCGGTCCATGAGCCGATCCCTTATGCGCTGGCCGAATACAACGCCCGGCACGATCTGGAATTGCACACCCACGCAAGCGCCGAGGCGCAAGTTGCCGCGCTGTCTGACGATGTGGCTTATAACAACCACGATCTGCACGACGGTTTGCGCGCTGGGTTGTTTACCGAAGACGAGATAGCGGAACTGCCGATCGTTGGCCCGGCTTATGCCGAGGTCGACCGACTCTATCCCGGCATTGATTCCTATCGCCGCCGCCATGAAGGGTTGCGCAGGGTCTTCGGCGCCATGGTGTCGGATGTGATCGACACATCCCGTGCGCGGCTGGAGGATGCGGGATGCACCTCGGCGCAGCAGATCCGCGAGCTTGGCCATCCGGTCATCGCCTTTTCAGACAGGCTTTGGGCCGAGTTGCGGCAGATCCGCGATTTCCTGTTCGCCAATATGTACCGCGCGCCCACCGTCATGAAGCAGCGGGCGCTGGTGACCAAGGTCGTCGAGGAACTGTTCCCGATCTACATGGCGGACCTGACGCTTTTGCCCAAACGCTGGCATGGCGAAGCGATGGCGGCAGAGGATGACACCATGCGCGCCCGTCTGGTGGCCGATTATGTGGCCGGGATGACGGATCGCTATGCACTGCAACAACATGCGCAGTTCACCGGCACCGACATCTTGCACGACGGCAGTTAGGTCTCTGGCACCATTGAAATTTTTGGGTATGGTATGCCGTAGCAAAGTGGAATTACCGTGTTCAGTGTTTCAAGGTTCAAAGACAAGGTGGCTGTCGTGGCGGGGGCCGAGCACCCGCTTGGCGTATCTCTCGTGCGGCGGCTTGCCGGATTTGGCGCGACCGTCGTGGCCATCGGCTCGGACGAGGGCCATCTCAGAGCATTGGCCGCTGAGCGCCCCAAACGCATAGAACCGCTGCCTTTGCAGATCGGCGGAAGGGATGTTCTGCGCCTGTTGCAAGAGGCATGGGCCGATGAACCGCTTGATATGTATATTGATATCTTTCCGCTGTGCGAGGCGATGGCGCTGGCTGAAACGCGCGACGTCTTTTCGCGCAGCGCCAGCCTTGCCGCGGCCTTCGCTCCGGGGATCCGGGCAGGCCGTGCGCAGGCCATTTTGACTTTTCCGCAAGAAGGTGTCGGCCCAGCAGATGATCGCGATGCGCGGGCGGCGGGCTTTGCCGCAATGGTGCGCCATTTCGATGACAAAACCGCTCCGGGCCGTTTCCTTGGCGTGGCGATGCTCGAGCAGGGCTGTGACTGGACCGGGGCCGATTGCCTGTCGGCTGGGGATGCCATCTTGATGCTGTGCCACCCGATTTCGCGCGGCGTGCGGCCCGGATCAATGGTGGAATGGTCCGCATGATGGGAACCATTCCCGGCCAAAGACGTTTGCAGCCATTGACCCGGGTGAACGTTTCAAATCCGGCCGGGCGCGCTATTTCGCATCGAAAGACCCGAATCCGGGGCAGAGGGGACACAAACAAATGGCAATAGCAGCAAGCGCAGGCGGGTTGGACCCAGTCCTGGCCTTTTCTCTGGTGGGCGGTTTGGGTGTTGGCAGCCAATGGCTGGCATGGAAGCTGCGTCTGCCAGCGATCGTGCTGATGCTGGCGGCGGGTCTGATCATCGGTCCCGTTCTGGGCATTCTGACCCCGTCCGAGCAATTCGGAGACATGCTTTCACCGATGGTGGCCATCGCCGTGGCAATTATCCTCTTCGAAGGCGGTCTGACGCTGAACCTGCACAGCTTGCGCGATGCGGCGGTTGGGGTGCGCAGGCTGGTCTTTATCGGTGCGCCCTTGGGGTGGCTGGTCTCGGCGCTGGCTTTACATCTGGTCGCGGGACTCAGCTGGGAAAGCTCGGCCGTTTTCGGCGGTATCATGATTGTCACTGGGCCAACGGTGATTGCGCCCTTGTTGCGGCAGGCGCGCCTGTCCAAACGCCCCGCCCAACTGCTGCAATGGGAGGCGATCGTCAACGACCCGGTTGGCGCACTTGCGGCTGTCTTGGCCTTTGAAGTGGTCGTTGTCCTTGAAACCGCAACCGGCGGTGTCCATGCGGTGCAACAACTGGTGACCGGGATCGCCGTTGCCAGCGCCCTGGGGCTGGCCGCAGGCTGGGGAATCGCGCGGGCCTTTCGCCAAGCCTATGTACCTGAGTACATGAAGGTTCCGGTCTTATTCGTTGTTCTGATTGGTGTTTTTGCGATATCGGATTCGGTCCTGCACGAAAGCGGTTTGCTGGCCGTGACCATCATGGGGCTTTGGATCGCCAATGCCGATCTGCCCAGCTATGCCGAGCTGCGCCGCTTCAAGGAACACGCCACCGTCCTTCTGGTTTCGGGCGTGTTTATCCTGTTGGCCGCGGGTATGAGCCTTGAGACTCTTATGACGCTGGACGCCAGTGCCGCGCTGTTTGTGGCGGCGGTGATCCTGGTCGCGCGGCCGTTTCCCGTTTTGACCGCGCTGGCTTTTTCCAACGTGCCGTGGCGCGAACGTCTGTTGGTCGCCTTTACCGGGCCGCGCGGGGTGGTGCTGGTCGCCGTGGCGGGGTTGTTTGGCGAACGTCTGGTCGAGATCGGCATCGAGGATGCCAGCCGCATCGCGCCGTTGGCGTTCGCCTTGGTCGCTGCGACAGTCGTCTTGCATGGCTTTACCCTGACACCTTTGGCCCGTGCCCTTGGGTTGACGGCAAGCAGCGCACCGGGGGTGATGATCCTTGGCGGCTCGCGCTGGTCCGTTGCGCTGGCCGAAGCGCTGACAAAGCTGGATCTGCCAGTGACCATCGCCGATCCCAATCATGCCCACCTGCGCGCCGCCCGCGAGGCGGGGATCAACACCTGGTTCGGGGATATCCTGTCCGAAGCCGCCGAGCACAAACTGGAACTGGCCGCCTATGAAAAGCTGGTCTGCGCCACCGATAATGACGCTTACAATACCTTGGCGGCCACCGACCTTGCTCCGGAATTTGGCCGCGAGCATGTTTACCAGCTCAAGCGCGTCAAACACGCCTCCAGCCGTCATTCTTTGCCTGCGACGCTGGGCGGGCGGGCCATTGGCGGCGATCAGACATTTTTCGAGGCCAACGCCCGGCTGGCCGAGGGGTGGGAATTCCGCGTCACACAGTTGACTGAGGAATTCACCTTGGACGACTGGCGCGAAAAGAACCCCGAAGCGGTGGTGACCGCAGCGCTTGGGCCCAACGGCACCCTGCGTCTGCTTGGCCCCAAGGATGAGATCCGCGCCAAGGACGCAGGTCAGCTTTTGGCTCTGATGCTGGCACGCGACGAGCGAAAAGAGGCGCAATTGAACGGTGGACAGGCGGGCGGCTGACAGCCAAGGGGCAAAGCTGGATTTGACCCCGCCCGCCAGCGTGATACAGGAGGCGCAACACGTTGGAGCAGCCTGACATGAACCTTTTTACCGATATCCGCACTCTGGTGATTTCCTCCATCGAGGCAATGCAATCCGAGGGCACCTTGCCCGCTGGCCTGAACCTTGGTCCCGTCACGGTCGAACCGCCGCGCGACGCCGCCCATGGCGACATGGCGACCAACGCCGCGATGGTACTGGCCAAGCCTTCGGGGCAAAAGCCGCGCGACATTGCCGAAGCTCTGGCCGCCAAACTGGCCGAAGACGACCGTATCGCCAGCGCCGAAGTGGCCGGGCCGGGCTTCCTGAACCTGCGGCTTGCGCCTTTGGTCTGGCAGGGGCTCCCTGCCGCGATCCTCAAGGCGGGCCGGGATTTTGGCCGCTCGACCGTGGGGCAGGGCAAGAAGGTGAACGTTGAATATGTCAGCGCCAACCCGACCGGCCCGATGCACGTCGGCCACGCGCGCGGCGCCATCGTGGGTGATGCCATTGCCAGCCTGCTGGATTTCGCGGGCTGGGACGTGACCCGAGAATATTACATCAACGATGGCGGGGCGCAGGTCGATGTGCTCGCGCGGTCTGTCTATCTGCGCTATCTCGAAGCGCATGGCCGTCAGGTGGAATTTGCCGATGGCACCTATCCCGGCGACTACCTTGTGCCGGTCGGTCAGGCGCTCAAGGACAAGGTAGGAGAGGCCTATGTCGACCAACCCGAAGAGGTCTGGCTGGTCGAGGTGCGCAACTATGCCACCGCCGCCATGATGGATCTGATCCGCGCCGATCTGGCCGCTTTGGGCGTGCACATGGACCACTTCTTTTCGGAAAAGTCGCTTTATGGCACAGGCAAGATCGAAGCGGCGATTGATAGCCTGCGCGCCAAGGGCCTGATCTATCGCGGTGTGCTAGAGCCGCCCAAGGGCAAAAAGCCGGAAGATTGGGAGCCGCGCGAACAGACGCTGTTCAAAAGCACCGAACACGGTGACGATGTCGATCGCCCGATCCAGAAGTCGGACGGCGCCTGGACCTATTTCGCCCCGGATATCGCCTATCACTATGACAAGGTGACTCGCGGCTTTGATCTGCTGATCGACATCTTTGGCGCCGATCACGGCGGCTATGTCAAACGGATGAAGGCAGCGGTTTCGGCGCTGTCTGACGGTAGGGTGCCGCTCGACATCAAGCTGATCCAATTGGTCAAGCTGTACAAGAACGGTGAGCCGTTCAAAATGTCCAAGCGGGCAGGGACCTTTGTGACCCTGCGCGATGTGGTGGATATGGTCGGCGCCGACGTGGCGCGCTTCCATATGCTGACTCGCAAGAACGATGCGCCTTTGGATTTCGACTTTGACAAGGTGGTTGAGCAGTCCAAGGAAAACCCGGTGTTTTACGTGCAATACGCCCATGCCCGGATCTGTTCGGTTCTGCGCAAGGCTGCTGAGCAAGGCATTGATATTTCGGACGAAACGCTTTGCGCCGTCGAACTGTCAGGCATGACGCATGAATCCGAGCTGTCGCTGGCCCGCAAGCTGGCCGAATGGCCGCGCCTGATCGAGATTGCGGCGCGTGGCAACGAACCTCACCGTGTCGCAACCTACCTGTCCGAAGTGGCCGCAGACCTGCACGGCTTGTGGAACCGGGGTCATGACGAACCGGCCTTGCGCTTTCTGCAGGACGATCATGCAACATCTCAGGCCAAGATTGCGCTTGCGCGTGCCACGGCGGTTGTCATTTCCGCCGGCCTCGCTATTTTGGGCGTCACCCCGATGGAGGAAATGCGCTGAGATAAGGCGCCCCCAACGCGGGCATTTGGCAGAGCAGCAGATTTGGGCGGCAACGTACCGCCTGAACGAGACGAGGCAAAATGACCGATTACACCTATCACGGTGCCCGTACTGTGGCACCCGAGCCGCGCGATATGGCGTCCTTGGCGAATTGGGCGGGGGCGGCCGTGTCTTTGGCTTTGGTCGTCGGCGTCGGTGTCTGGGGCTACAAGGTTCTGGCGCGCGACGTCTCGGGCATTCCGGTGGTGCGCGCGACCGCCGCGCCGATGCGCGAGGCGCCGGAAAACCCCGGTGGCACACTGGCGGATCATCAGGGGTTGGCCGTGAACCGCGTGGCAGGCAGCGGCACAGCCGCGCCGCCCGCCGATCGTCTGGTTCTGGCTCCGCGCCCTGCCGGGCTCAGCGAAGATGACGTGGCGCAGGGGCTTTTGGCCTCAATCCGACCCCGGCAAAGCGCGCCGCGCCCTGTAGCCGCGCAACCCGCACCCGATCTGTCTGCGCCAGCCATGTCCGAACCGATTGCTCCCGACGATCCGATCCAGGCGCTGGCCAATCAACTTGCCGCTGGCTCCACCCCGCTAAGCGAGCTTGCTCCGACTGAGGTGCCAGAAGCTGAGCAGGCTGCGCTGGACACCGAAATCGCGCCCGCCCCGCCACCCGAAGAAGCCACTGCCGTCGAGGCGCCAAAGCCCGGACCGGGACTTGCCCGTTCCTTGCGCCCGCATCTGCGTCCCGGAGGGATCAAGACCGCCTCTTTGACCTCGGTTGCACCCGATCAGATCGCCGCCGCCGTCGCGCAGGCCGATGCCAATGAGATCGACGCGGCCTCGCTGCCAAATGGCACCCGGCTTGTGCAGATCGGCGCCTTTGACAGCCCCGAAACCGCCCGCGCGGAATGGAAACGTCTGGAAGGGCGCTTTGGCGATTACCTTGAGGGCAAGGATCGCGTCATCCAAAAGGCAAGCTCGGGCGGGCGCACCTTCTACCGGCTGCGCGCCCACGGTTTCGAAGACCTGTCGGATGCACGCCGTTTTTGCGCGGCCTTTGTGGCGCAAAATGTCGATTGCATCCCCGTGGTCACCCGGTGACACGACTTGGCGCAGCGATCCTTGGCTGTGCGGGAACGCAGCTACGCGACGAGGAAAAGCGTTTCTTTGCAAAGGCTAATCCCTTTGGCTTCATCCTGTTTGCGCGCAATCTGGAGACCGCAGAGCAAATCCGGGCCCTGACGTCGGACCTGCGGGCATCGGTGGGCTGGAACATCCCGATCTTCATCGATCAAGAAGGCGGCAGGGTGCAGCGGATGCGCGCGCCTTTGGTGCGCAACTGGCTGCCGCCTCTGGACGATGTGGCTCGGTTTGGGGCGCAGGCGGCGCGCGCGATGCGCCTGCGGTACCAGATCATCAGCGCCGAACTTCTCGGCCTTGGCATCGACGGCAATTGCTCTCCGGCGCTGGACGTTGCACGCCCAAACACCCATGCGGTGCTGCGCAACCGGTTGCTGGGGGACACCGTCGAACAGGTCACGCGACTTGGCCGCGCCGTGGCGCAGGCTCATCTCGACATGGGGGTTCTGCCGGTCATCAAACATATGCCGGGCCATGGGCTTGGCACACTCGACAGCCACCTTGAACTGCCCCGCGTCAGTGCCCCGCGCGCCGAGTTGGACGCGGTCGATTTCGCCGCCTTTGCCGCTTTCGCGGACATGCCACTAGGCATGACCTGCCATCTGGTATTCGAGGCGATAGATCCGCGTCCTTCGACCATCTCGCCAGTGATGATTGATCTGATCCGCAGCCAGATCGGCTTTGACGGCTTTCTGATGACCGATGACATCTCGATGCAGGCCCTGTCCGGTACGGTTCCGGAACGTGGCGCGGCGGCGCTGCAGGCAGGCTGCGATGCGGTTTTGCATTGTAACGGCGATCTGGCGGAAATGCAGGCGCTGATGGATGTCCTCGACCCGCTGTCAGATGCCTCCCAAATCCGCGCAGAGCGGGCGCTTGCCGCGCGGAAAACCCCTGCTGCTGTTGACATATCCGGGCTGGAAGCCGAGTTTGAGGCCCTAAGCCTTGAGCATCCCATTCATGACTGACAGCCAAGACCTGTTTGACCAATCCCAGACCGTAGAAGCGCGCCTCGCCGCCGAGGCGCTGGTTGTTGATGTGGACGGCTTCGAAGGTCCGCTTGATCTGCTGCTCAACATGGCGCGGGTGCAAAAGGTCGATCTGCGCAAGATCTCCATTCTTGATCTGTCGCGGCAATATCTGACCTTCGTGGAAAAGGCCAAGGAACTGCGCATCGAACTGGCGGCGGATTATCTGGTGATGGCCGCGTGGCTGGCGTTCCTGAAATCCCGTCTGCTGCTGCCGCCGGATCCGACCGAGGACGGGCCATCGGGCGAAGAACTGGCGGCACATCTGGCCTTTCAGCTTGAGCGGCTTCAGGCGATGCGGCAGGCGGCGGCGCAACTGATGGCGCGTGACCAGTTGGGCAAGGATTTCTTTGCCCGCGGCCTGCCGGAAAAGATGGAGCGTGTGCGCAAGGTCCATTACACCGCAACGCTGATCGACCTGATGCAGGGCTATGCGCGCATCCGCACCCGCGATGAATTCCGTCCCTTCGTGATGGACCGCAACAACGTGTATACCATGGAAGAGGCGCTGGACCGGCTGCGCGGCATGATTGGATTTGCCGGACAATGGACTGATATCCAAAGCTATCTGCCCGATGGCTGGGACGGCGACCCGGTGCGCTGGCGCTCGGCCACGGCGGCGACCTTTGCGGCCTCGCTGCAACTGGTTAAAGAGGGGCAGGCGGAGCTGAAACAATCCGAAAACTTTGCCCCCATCCAGATGCGCCGACGGGAGAAGCCGCGTGACTGAACAGCCGCTTGAGAGCCCCGAGAGCGGGGGCGACGCGTCCGCTCCGGTGCGCGACACCCTCTTCGCCGCGCCCCCCATGGGCGAGCAGGAACGCATGGTCGAAGCGATCCTTTTCGCCACCGCCGAACCTGTCACCGTTAAGGAATTGAATGACCGGATGCCGCATGGCTGCGACGCCGCCGAGGCCCTTGTCTACCTTCGTAAACGCTATGAGGGGCGCGGCGTGCATGTGGTCAAGATCGGCGATGCCTGGGCAATCCGCACGGCGGGCGATCTGGGGTTTCTGATGCAGCGCGAAACCGTCGAGCAGCGCAAACTGTCCCGGGCGGCGATCGAAACGCTGGCTATCGTGGCCTATCACCAACCGGTCACCCGCGCCGAAATCGAAGAAATCCGCGGTGTCAGCGTCAGCCGGGGAACCGTGGACCAACTGCTTGAAATGGAATGGATTCGCTTTGGTCGTCGGCGGATGACACCGGGGCGTCCAGTGACGTTTGTTGTCACGCAAAACTTCCTTGACCACTTCGGTCTGGAATCGGCGCGCGATCTGCCCGGTTTGGCCGAACTGCGCGCCGCTGGACTGCTTGAAAGCCGCCCCTTGCCCAGCGGATCCCCGCAACCGGGCGAAGGTGATCTGGATATCGAAGAAGAGACCGACGAAGGCCAGAGCGAGCTTTTCGAAGATTAATCAAACTCCAAAGATTGCACCAAAACCGTTGTCATACTCATCGCTGCGTTCTGCCTTGTAGCTTGAGGAGGTTTTCACTGGGTCGATACAGCTTCTTGTTGGGGGCCAAACATTTTTATCGGTGAAATGTCACTGACCACTATGCTGTTTTCGCCTATCCTGCAGAGCGATATTGGCGGGCATCTACTGCGCTTGCGGCTCCGCGAACTGGTCGTCAAGATGCATGCAGGTCGGCGAGATAGGCGGGCCGGGATCGCGTTATTTTGGGCGGATGGGACGCGCTTGGTTGGTCACTTTTTGTCGTAAAAGCACGAAATCGTGCGTGAATAGCCCGAAATCCGGCACAATTGGCTGTCATCTTGATGTCAGGCAAAACAGGCAGGACAAGATGGATATTGGCAGATTGGTTGAAATGATCCTTCGCCGCGTGATTGGACGATTGGTCAACAAAAGCGTCGATGCGGGGCTGAACCGTGCGGCTGGCGCTATCGGCGGCGAGGGCGCTCAGCGGCAGGCCAAGGCCGCGCAGAAAAGCGTTCGCAAGGCACGTCGTGCAGCCCGAATGGCGCGACGCATGGGTAATCTTTGAAAGATTACAGTCCTTTGGACGCCGCGAAATGTTTCGAGAGTTTCAGGCCTTGACCTTGATAGTTTGAAGAAATCCCCGCGCCATAAAGCTGCTGGGGCACTTGTGACATGCGCTCATAGACCAGCCGACCGACGATCTGCCCATGCTCCAGAACAAAGGGCGCTTCGTGGCAGCGCACTTCAAGCACGCCGCGCGCGCCGGTGCCGCCAGCATGTTCATGACCAAATCCGGGATCGAAAAAGCCTGCGTAATGCACGCGAAACTCGCCAACCATCGCCAGATAGGGGGCCATCTCGGCGGCATAACCCGGCGGGATATGCACGGCTTCGCGGCTGACAAGGATGTAAAAGGCCCCGGGGTCCAGCACCAGTTGGCCGTTTCCGGCATAAAGCGGATCCCAGAACTCGGCCGGGTCATAGTGGCCGATCCGGTCCAGATCGATCACACCGGTGTGCGGCTTGGCACGAAAGCCAACCAGCTCGCCGCCCGAGGGTTTCAGATCGACCGAAAAGCCAAGCCCTTCGCCGATGACCGCAGGGCCACCGCTGACCAAAGTTTCGCTTTCGTGCAGCTCGGTCAGTTCCGCGTCCGACAGAACCGCGCGTCCATCACGAAAGCGGATCTGGTTCAAACGCATTCCCGGTCGAACCAGCACCGAAAACGAGCGCGGACAAATCTCGGCATAAAGCGGGCCGGTATACCCCGGTGCGATGCGGTCAAACTCGGTGCCGCCATCGGTGATGACCCGCGTCAACAGATCGAGCCGCCCGGTTGAGCTTTTGGCATTGGCGATTGCCTGAATGTCGTCGGGCAGGGCAAGCCGCTCCATCAAGGGAACGACATAGACGCAGCCCTTTTCCAGCACTGCGCCGTCGCTGAGATCAATCCGGTGCATTTCGAATTCATCGACCCGGGCGGCCACGCTGCGACCGTGGCCCGCAAGAAAAGAGGCCCGCACCCGATAGGCCACCCGGCCAAGGCGCAAATCAAGGCTGGCCGGTTGTACCTGGCCTTCCAGAAACGCCTCTTCAGCGCCAAGCGCGCCGCGGTCGATCAATGCTTCGATCTGCTGGCTGGCCAGAACTCCGGTCATGCGAGGGTCCCCTTTTTCGTCGCTTGCCCGCTTCATTAGCAAGCCTTTGCTGCGGATTGGAGCGAAAAAGGACGGAAACCTCGTCAAGATCGGGTTTTTCGATAACTGGCGAGTCGCTTGCGCAAGCCGCGGCAGAAACGTCGTAGACGTTTCGCGGAGAATATTCATTTCTCGGGGAAAGACCCAAATGGGTCAGAGTTATTGGTCGGGCTAGCAGGACTCGAACCTGCGACCTTCCGTCCCCCAGACGGACGCGCTACCAGGCTGCGCCATAGCCCGACTAATGAGGTGTGTCATACTGTTTTTCCGGGCAGGAGCAACCCCCGATCTGGAAAAACTTTCACCCCTTAAAGATTAGATTGGATGTGTCAACTTTGCGTTCAAGGCGCGTAGAGCCGGAAGTTGCGCCGTGAGCGCCAGAACCTGCGCGTCAGACAGGGATTCCAGCTGCGCAAGGTGGCTCAGGGGCCCGGGTTGGGGGGGGGCAGGGATGCTGTCGGGGACGTCTGGAAATGCGTTTTGGGTGAAGTCGGGCAAATCCAGCGGGCGCGTCGTGATGCCGGGTTGGTCCTGATGAACCTGCTCGTCAGCCGCTTCCGACGCGGCAGAGTCTTCGACCGGGGCGTCGCGATCAAGCGGGTCGGGCTCGGTCAGAGATTCGGCGTGATGTGACGCAGATGCGAAGGATGGAACCGGCTCAACATCCGAAGGCGCTCTCGCATAAATTTCTTCTGCCTGCTCAGTATCTTCTGCAGATTCGTCAACAGGCATTTGCAGCGGATCAGGGGCAGTGTGCGGGACAGGCTCTCTGTCATTTTCATAGGGTTCGGCGTTATCCACCGTCGGGGTCGGTTCAGACTCCGGTTCCGGATCGAATTGCGCAACGGGCATGTCGACCGCGTCTTCGACCTCGGAGACTTCAACTTCCGGTAGCGAAGAAAGGGGGGCATCCTCCGTCTCTTGCTGCGGTTCGTCCTCAGCTGTGCCAAAGGGTTCGGGCGCTACTTCAATCGGTGTCTCGTCAGTCGCGGACGGGGGCTCATTTGCCGTGAAGCTTTCGACAGGTTCGACACTTTCAGGCTCGGCTTCAGGCACCGCGGTGTCGTCGGCCAGTTCCGATACCTGCACGTCCTGGGCATGCGTATCTTCGGGATCGGCAGGGAATGTGGTGCCGTCATCTTCTGGCGGGAAAAGGTTCCCGACAGGTTCGCGGTTGAAGGCAACGACCGTATCGGTCGGCGCGTCCATATCCACCTCGATATAGGGGGCGTCCTCGATGATGTCTGGGCTGTCGTCCTCGCCCTCGACGTGATGCGTGGAGAGTGAAGAAACGTGACGAACGCCTTGTTCCCGAAGGACTTTTTGCACGCCCTTGATGGTCATTCCATCATCGTGCAACAGCTTTTTGATGCCGCCCAGAAGTACCATGTCAGCGGGGCGATAATAGCGCCGTCCGCCGGCGCGTTTGACCGGTTTGACCTGGGTGAATTTGCTTTCCCAAAAGCGCAGAACATGGGCTGGCGTCTCCAGCCAATCCGCCACTTCCGAGATGGTCCGGAAGGCGTCGCGGGATTTCGCCATAAGTCAGTCCTCAGCGTTTGTTGCCAGCGGCGACCTGTTCTTTCATCAGGTGCGACGGTCGGAAGGTCAGCACGCGGCGCGGCTGAATCGGCACTTCTTCACCCGTCTTGGGGTTGCGGCCCACGCGGGCAGCCTTTTCGCGGACCGAAAAGGTTCCGAAAGAAGAGATCTTGACCTGTTCGCCGTCAACCAGCGCATCGGACATCAGTTGCAGGACCGATTCAACAAGTTCCGAACTCTCGTTCCGCGAGAGTCCCACTTCTTGAAACACGGCTTCGCTCAGATCCATCCGGGTCAGTGTCTTGTCACTCATCTTCGTCCCTCCCAAGGTTTGGGGCAGGATAGGCGCAGCGCAAAAGCCAAGTCAATATCAATGACTTGGCGAAGCCCTCTCAGACGTGTCGAATGGCGGTTACCAGCGCAAAACCACGGCGCCCCAAGCCAGACCGCCGCCAATTGCCTCGGTAACGAGCACATCCCCTTCGCGAATCTGCTGACGGGACTTGCCGACAGACAGCGCCAGGGGAATCGATGCCGCCGAGGTGTTGCCATGATCCTGAACGGTGACGATGACGTTTTCCATCGGCAGGCCCAGCTTTTTCGCGGTGCCTTTGATGATGCGGATGTTGGCTTGATGCGGCACGACCCAGTCGATCTCGGACGCGGGCATGTTGATCTTGTCCAGTGCGGTGGTGGCCGTGGCGGCCAGCTTTTCAACCGCGTGGCGGAACACCTCTTTGCCCTGCATGCGCAGGAAGCCGGTGTTCTGAGTCGCGACCCCGCCGTCGACATACAGAATGTCGCGGAAACGTCCGTCGCTGTGCAGATCTGTCGACAGGATGCCGCGATCGGCATTGCTGCCGTCGCCTTCCTGCGCCTCAAGGATTAGCGCGCCTGCGCCGTCGCCGAACAGCACGCAGGTGCCGCGATCGGTCCAGTCCATGATCCGGCTGAAGGTTTCGGCGCCGATGACCAACACCCGCTTGGCCTGACCGGACAGGATCAGCGCATTGGCATTGGCCAGCGCATAGATGAAGCCCGCGCAGACGGCCTGCACATCAAAGGCAAAACCGCGGGTCATACCCAGTTCGGCCTGAACCATGGTGGCGGCCGAAGGGAAGGTCATGTCGGCGGTGGAGGTGGCAAGAATGATCGCGTCCACATCATTGGCCTCGATCCGTGCGTCTTCCAGAGCGGCCCGCGCGGCCCGGGTGGCAAGATCGGATGTGGTTTGACCCTCGGCGGCGAAATGGCGCCGTTCAATGCCCGAGCGGGAACGAATCCATTCGTCAGAGGTGTCGAGCGACTTTTCAAACTCGGCATTTTCGACAACGCGTTCGGGCAGGTAGTGGCCTGATCCGATGACAACGGCTCGTGTGGTCATGATGGTTTGGTGTCCTTTTGCCCGTTGTCTGCCTCGATCCCATCCTGCGCAAGCTCGGCGGCAGAGGCAACCCGTGCGGCCAATCGGTCGCCAAAGCCAGAATCGGCCAGTTCAAAAGCCAGCTTGACCGCCGCCGAGACGCCGGTTGCATCGGCGCCGCCATGGGATTTGACGACGGTGCCGTTCAGGCCAAGAAAAACGCCGCCATTGACCCGGCGCGGGTCGATGCGTTTCTTCAGGCGCCGCAACGACGTCAGCGCCAGCAGCGACGCAAGGCGCGACAGCGGCGAATAGGCAAAGGCTTCGCGCAGCAGATCGCCGATCAGGCTGGCCGTGCCTTCGCCGGTTTTCAGCGCGACGTTACCGGTGAACCCGTCGGTCACGATGACATCACAGCGATTGCCGGGAATATCGCCGCCTTCGACAAAGCCGACAAAGTCAAAGACGCCCTTTTCGGTGTGGCGGCCAATCAGCTCATAGGCTTCTTTCAGCTCGGCGCGGCCCTTGTGCTCTTCGGTGCCGACATTCAGCAAGCCGACGCGGGGGCGCGGCAGATCAAGGCCGTTGCGCGCGTAAGAGGCGCCCATGAGGGCATATTGCAGCAGGTCCTGCGCATCGGCGCGAATATCGGCGCCAACGTCGAGCATGACATTGAACCCTTGCGGATTGCGTGAGGGCCAAAGCACCGCGATGGCAGGGCGGTTCACCCCGGTCAGCTTGCGCAGACGCAGCATCGACAGGGCCATCAACGCGCCAGTGTTGCCACAGCTGACAGCAACCTTGGCTTCCCCATCGCGCACCGAATCAAGCGCGGACCACATCGAGGTGCCCTTGCCGTTGCGCATCACCTGACTGGGTTTGTCCTCCATGCTGACAACACCGGAGGCGTCGCGAATCTCGCAACGGCCATCAAGTATGCGGCGCTTGCTGACCAGCTTTTCAAGCTCGTCCTTGGGGCCATGCAGGAGGAAATCGATCCGCGGGTTGATCTTGGCAGACGCAGAAATGCCGGCGACTACTGTCGCCGGCCCCTGGTCGCCGCCCATGGCGTCGACAGAAATTACAACTCGTTCGTCACCCACCTGCTTGTGATCCTTCAAAGAGGTCATTGAGGAGGGCCTGAGTTGTTAAAGTTTATGCCGCGTCTTCGTCCAGCTCGATTTCGTCGGCGATAGCGACGATTTCGCGCTCGGCGTAGTGCCCGCAAGAGGGGCAGACGTGATGCGGACGCTTCAGCTCACCGCAGTTGTCGCACTCGTTCGGGTTCGCTGCGACCAGAGCGTCGTGGGCGCGGCGGTTGTTGCGGCGCGATTTAGACACCTTGTTCTGTTGGACGGCCATGTCTCAACCTCTATCTCGTAGCGGGGCAGGATCTCTGCCCGGTGATTTGCATTGTGTCCGGCCTCTTAAGGCGAAGCTGTGGGCCAACACAAGTGTTCGTTTCTCATGAAGGCGCGAAAATACGCAGAAAGGTCAAAAGAGCAAGCCGATTCTGCTGTTTATTCGTCTTTGTCCTGCAATTTTTCGCGCAGTGCAGCGAGACCGGCAAAGGGTTTGAGATCTTCGTCCTTCAATGGTGTTGCGCCATCCTGCGTGTATAGCGCTTCGCCCAGTTCGGCATCATCTTTGCGCGGGTAGGTCGGCAGGGCCAGCGACAACGCCTCGGTCATCACTGCCGTCAGGTCGATGACATCGCCAAGCGGCTCCAGCGTGTCATCCTCGGGCATCTCGGTTTCGGCGCCGCTTTCGTCGGCTTCGAGGATCTGCTCTTCGGGTACAAACTGCCGATGCACATCAGTGTCGATGCGCGTCGTCACGGGCTCCAGTGTCACGATACAGGGTTGTATGGCGGTCGCACCCAGCTTTGCATGCAGGTCCCAGCCGCGCCGCCCCTTGGGAGTCAGCTTGCCTTCGAACCGGATTTTGCGCAGGCTGTCGGCGCCGATCTCGCTGGCAAGCGCGGCGCGTTCGGCGGCGTCAGGCTCAAGCAAAAAGGGGGTCTCGCCGTTCGAACGCAGCTCGGAGACGCGCAAACGGCGGCTTTTGGGGGATGGTTTGGACATAAGGTCGGGATTTCCTTGGCTTGAATGCAGAGGCGTCCTTCTGTAATCGGGATACGAGGCTGTTACGGCCAAGGCAAGAGGTGCGGCATGCGCAACGGGATTGGGTCAAAGGTACGATTGGGCGTCGCGGCGCTGGCGTTGTTGGGTTTGGTGGCCTGTTCGACACAATACCGCACACATGGATTCGTTCCCCCGGAAGATGAGTTGCAACAGATTGTACCCGGTGTGGACACGCGCGCCTCGGTCGAGGATCTGATCGGTGTGCCCTCTACCTCGGGTGTGCGCAATGACAGCGGTTATTACTACATTTCAAGTCAGGTGAAGCATTTTGCCTGGCAGCGCCCCGAGGTCGTGGACCGCACGATTCTCGAGATCACCTTCGATCAGGCGGGCGTGGTCGAGAACATCACCACCTATGGCCTTGAGGACGGGCGCGTGGTTCCATTGACGCGGCGCATCACCAGAACCACCGATGGCGACATCAGTTTTGTGCGCAAACTCTTTGGCAACCTTGGTGCGCTCAATCTCAGCGGTCTTGGGGGCGGCTGAGAATCGTCATCTTGACGTCACAGCAATTTGGCACCTCCATGGGGCGCAGTGATGGTGCCGGGTGCGAGATGATCCAATTGACGAAAGGCCGATACCGGGCCCGCATTGCACAAAGCGCTGCGGACCTGAGGGCCGCGCAAAATCTGCGCGGGCTGGCCTTTCATGGAGGACAAGCGCGCGATTGTGACGACTTCGACGACCTGTGCGAACATATTCTGGTCGAAGAGGTGGGCAGCGGCACCCTTGTCTGCTGCTTTCGGTTCTTGCCCATCCCCCACGGCCGCGAGATTTCAAGCAGCTATTCAGCGCAGTATTATGAGCTGTCCAGCCTCGAAGACTTCGATGGGCCGATGGTCGAGATGGGCCGCTTTTGCCTGCATCCCGATTGGACCGACCCGGATATTCTGCGCATCGCATGGGGTATGATGGCCCTCTATATTGACGCCAACGGGGTTGAACTGATGTTTGGCTGCACGTCGTTCACGGGCACCGACGCGCGCGATTATTACGACGCTTTTGCCATGCTCAAGGCCCGCCATCTGGCGCCGACGCGCTGGCTGCCCCGGGTCAAGGCGCCGACGGTCTTTCGCTTTGCCCAGCGTTTGCGCCGCAAACCGGATGCGCAGGCCGCTATGTTGCGGATGCCACCTTTGCTGCGAACTTATCTGATGATGGGCGGATGGGTGTCGGACCACGCGGTGGTCGATGCCCAGATGAATACCCTGCATGTCTTTACCGGGGTCGAGATCGCCGCCATTCCGCCGGCGCGAAAAAAGCTGTTGCGGGCCGTCGCCGGTTGAACCCGCGCGCATCTGGATTGAAGTCTGGTCCATCCAACAGGTGTTTTTCGCAGCGAATATGGCTGGGGATCGCGGTGCGTTGCATGTGATCGGGGATTGACCTTGATGCGGCTCTTGCCTAGCTGGCGGGCATGGCTATTGCACCTCTTCTCCAGCTCACCGATGTTTCCCTCACCTTTGGCGGGGAGCCCGTTTTCGACAATCTGTCGTTGACCGTTCAGCAGGGTGACCGCGTCGCCTTGGTGGGGCGCAACGGGTCGGGCAAGTCGACCTTGATGAAGGTCATGGCCGGACTGGTCGAATCGGATCGCGGCGACCGGGTGGTGCCTGCCGGAATCTCGGTCGGCTATATGGAGCAGGAACCCGATCTGTCGGGTTTCGAGACACTGGGAGAATTCGCGACCTCGGAGCTTGAGGCGTCAGAGCTGTACCGGGTCGAGCGCGCCAGCGAGGGGCTGAAGTTTGATCCGAACCGCCCCGTGGCCACTGCGTCAGGCGGCGAAAAGCGGCGTGCGGCACTGGCCAAGCTGATGGCCGAAGAACCCGACCTTATGCTGCTGGACGAGCCGACCAACCATCTGGACATCGAGGCGATCCAATGGCTGGAGGACGAACTCAAAGCCACCCGCCGTGCCTTTGTCCTGATCAGCCACGACCGCCGCTTTCTGACCGAGTTGACGCGCGCCACGCTGTGGATCGATCGCGGCGCGGTGCGTCGGCAGGAAAAGGGCTTTGCCGGGTTCGAAGCCTGGCGCGACAAGACATGGGACGAAGAAGACACCCAGCGCCACAAGCTGGATCGCAAGATCAAGGCCGAGGCGCGTTGGGCCGTCGAGGGCATCAGCGCCCGCCGGACCCGCAATCAGGGCCGGGTGCGGCGCTTGCAGGAAATGCGCGAGGGCCGGGCGAACCAGATCCGCAGGCAGGGGCAGGCGGCGATGGATTTCGCCAGCGGCCCGAAGTCGGGCAAAAAGGTGATCGAAGCCAAAGGCGTCAGCCATGCCTTTGACGACAAGCAGATCATCCGAAATTTCGACCTGACCGTGCAACGTGGCGACCGGGTGGCCTTTGTCGGACCGAACGGCGTGGGCAAGACAACCTTGATCCGCATCCTGATGGGGGAAATCACACCGGACGAAGGCACGGTCAAGCTGGGCACCAATCTGGTTCCGGCGGTCTTCGATCAGGCCCGTGCGCAGCTGAACCTTGACGCATCGCTTTGGGAAAACCTGACCAGCGACAAGGACATGCGCGTGTCGGGGCAATCCGATCAGGTCATGGTACGCGGCCAGCCGAAACATGTGGTGGGCTATCTCAAGGAATTCCTGTTTGACGAACGGCAGGTGCGCGCGCCTGTGCGCTCGCTCTCGGGTGGTGAAAAGGCGCGGTTGTTGCTGGCACGGATCATGGCGCGGGATTCGAACCTGCTGGTTCTGGACGAGCCGACCAACGATCTGGACGTCGAAACGCTGGATCTGCTGCAGGAATTGCTCGACGATTATGACGGCACCGTGCTGCTGGTCAGCCACGACCGCGATTTCCTTGACCGTGTGGCGACACAGACCATCGCAATGGAAGGGCAGGGCAGGGCCACGGTCTATGCCGGTGGCTGGAGCGATTATCAGGCGCAAAAGGCCGAAGCTTCGCGTCCCGCCGCGGCGCCCGACAAACCCAAGGACAAAGTGCGGGCAGGGGGCGGTCAGCCGAGTGAACCTGCGGCGCAGAAATCCGGCCTCAGCTATACCGAAAAGCACCGTCTGGAGGCGCTTCCGGGGCAGATCGATCGCTTGACCGCCGAGATTGCCAAGCTTGAAGAGTTCATGGCCGACCCCGAGTTGTTCACCCGCGAGCCGGTCAAATTCCAGAAGGCGACCGAAGCTTTGGTGGAACGTCAGGAGGCGCTTGCCAAGGCCGAAGAAGACTGGCTCGATCTGGCGGAACGGGCCGAAGAGGGCTGACACCCGGCGGGGCGCGCTTTGGGTTTCAGGCCCGCAGTCCCAGCCATTTCGACATCAACGACAGTTCGATCACGGTCATCAAGATGCGCGCGACGTGGTGCAGGCTGACCAGCGCAGGGTTGGCCGCCAGACTGAGCGCAATCACCGACATTTCGGTCACGCCGCCCGGGGCGAAGCTGATGAACAGATGCAAGAAGGCCAGATCGGTGGCGTAGTGCAGCAGCACCGCAAAGGCGCTGCCCAGCAGCAACATGAAACAGACCGACAGAAAGCTCAGCCACGCCGAGCGGCGCAGCAGTTTCGCGTCCATGCCCTGAAACCGTAGGCCAAGGCTGACCCCGATCACCACTTGCGCGCCGGAAATCATCCAGAACGGCACATGAATATCCAGCAGACCGGCGCTTGATGCAGCGCCCGTCAACAGCAGTGGGCCGGTCATCTGCCCGGCGGGCAGGCGGATCACCTTGGCGATGCTCAGGCCCGCCACGCCCGTCAGGATGATTGTCCCCAGCGCGGCAAATGTCAGCGGCGTCGTGTCCGCACCGCCCAGCGTCAGCCCCGCGGCGCTGCCCACCGGATGCCCCAGCCATAGCGACAGGCCCAGAGGCAGGAGCGTGATGACAAAGATGATGCGCAGAAACTGTTGCGAGGTCAGAATTCGCGTGTCCGCACCCGAAGCCTCGCCCAGTAGAATGCTTTCCATCAATCCGCCGGGGGTGCCGGAATAAAACGCCGTGGCGCGGTCGTACCCGCCAATGCGGCGAAAAATCAGCGCATTGCCGCTGTGCGCAAGAACCACAAACAGCGCCAGCGCGCTCATGGTCATGGGCAGTTCGGCGGCGAGGCGCAGAAAATCACTGCTAACTTGCGAGCCAATCATCACGCCGATCAAGCTGACGAAAAATGTTCGGAACTTCAGCGGGAATCGGTAGCTTTCGAGCGGTGCGGGTTTGATCAGCGTCACCAGGGCGACCGAAGCCAGGAGGCTGCCCAGCATCCACGGCATGGGCAAGCCGCCGCGATAAGCCAGCCAGCCGCCAACCGCGCCCAAGCCCAGCAAAACAGTCGTGATCAGGATCAGGCGGGACGTGCCCTCGGGGAAATGCATGCTGATGTCATACGCCTGTCCCGAGCATGGTTCAATTGGTCGCGTGTCAGGCCCGCCGCGCTGCCGCCACCCAGATCAAGGCCAGAACAAACGACACCAGCACATTATAATTGGCCATCGACAGGCCGAACATCTCCCATGGGATGTCGTCGCAGCGGATCAGGGGCGCCTCAAGGATCTTCTGAGTCAGCTCTTCGGGCGTCAGCCCGGCGATCGACCCGGAGGTGCAGCTGTTGGGGCCTTCCCACCACTTGCGTTCGACTCCGCTGTGATAAAGGCCGATCACAGAGGAACTGAACGCCCCCAGCGCGCCGATCCACAGCAGCGGTGCAATGGGTCGCCAGAGCGCCACGGCGCCGACGAGGATCGCAAGCACATGGCCATAGCGCTGCCAGTAGCACAGTTTGCAGGGCGGCATTTCGCCAATGTACTGGAACCCCAAAGCCCCAAGCATCAATGCGGCCGAGCCGCCAGCGGCCAGAATAACCAGAAGTTTGCGGCTCATAGGTACCTCACAAGCAAGAAGCCCGCCAAAAGGATCACGACGAAGGCGGTGAACACAAGGCCCAAACGCTTTTCGATAAAGTCACGAATTGGTGCGCCAAAGGTGCGCAACAGACCGGCGACGATGAAAAATCGCAGGGACCGCGCGATGATCGAGGTCACGATGAACGTGCCCAGCGGCATCGCGGTCCAGCCCGACATGATGGTGATGACCTTGTAGGGAAAAGGCGTGATGCCTGCGATCAGCACCGCCCAGAAGCCAACGCCGTTGAAGCGGGCGTTGAACTCGGCCATCGCGTCGGCCTTGCCCATGGCGGACAGAAGCGGCTGACCGACGCTTTCAAAGAAGAAGGCTCCGATGGCATAGCCCAGCAGACCGCCCAGCACCGAGGACAGGGTGGCCACTCCGGCAATCAGCCAGGCGCGGCGCGGCGCGGCCAGCACCATGGGGATCATCAGGATATCGGGCGGAATCGGGAAGACCGAGGATTCGATAAAGGCGACAAGAGCCAGAAACCAGATCGCCTTTGGATGTTCGGCCTTGGCCATTGTCCAATCGTATAACCCGCGCAATATGCCCACTCCTTGGTTTTCGGCGCCAGAAACCATGCGGACATATGATGCGCAATCCCCCTTTACGATCGCCGGACAGAGAGCTAAACCACACCCCGTGCCCAAGTGGCGGAACGGTAGACGCAGGGGATTCAAAATCCCCCGCCCTTGCGGGTGTGTGGGTTCGAATCCCACCTTGGGCACCATTTCCGCACCAATCATGATCGTTTTTGCCGGGCTTTGGTCCGCGTTTTTCTGCGAGTCGCGCGCGCAGACCTGACAATTCGAATTGTGGCGAAACTGACTGAATTTGCGCGGATGATTCGGCAGGCTTTGACGTTATAGGCGCTTTCTTTCAGAACAATCCAACCTACGATTGCGCATTGGTTCCAAGTCGCGGCCAAAGGGCGCCACATTTGGGCAAACGAATTCGCGGCCAACGGTCGGAACGATTGCCAAATCGATTGTTGCCAAGCCCGACACAAGCGACCTGCGCGCGCGCCTCTCTGATCCGGGACTGCGCCGCAGATTCGACAAATTTTACGGTAAATCGACCGAAAAACGTAAATTATTGGTAAGTTTTGGTGAAACAATCCCAACCGGGTTTGGCGAAAATTTTACGAAAACTCTGCCACAATCCGACGTTTCGCCCCGCTCGTCGGCGCGAGGCGGCAGATTTTCCCCTTTGTTCATTCTTGGCAGATGCGTATTAATTGGCCCAAGCCCAACTGGGGGGTGAAGACTGTTGGCCACGGGGGCGGCCGCTGAACTGTGATGCACCTGCAAAGGTGCGAGGTGACGCGAGGGCGGAGAATCCGTCCGTGCTGCTTTGGGGCATTCTTCGTCCACGCTAAGACGTGGGCAAAGGCAGTCGCGACTTCGCATCAAATCGCAGGCATGACGAGTAATTGAGAGAACGGGCAGTGCTGCGCGCATTGTCGCTGCTACTGCGAACCGGGTTCTCCCGGGAAAGGACGAGGGTCGAAATATGGCTGATCTGTTTCTCAACTGGGGGGATTTGGGCCCCTATGGTACCAATCTGAACGACGGCGACACCGTGACTGTGGATACTGGCGGTGTGGCGGTGGATGTCGCCTTTACTGCTCAGGATGACTACGCCACGGCGTTCACCTTCAATGCCGATGGCTATGTCGGGGCCGGCGAAGACCTGAGCCCGAATTCCTTCCTGAAGCTATTTGACGATGTGAACAACGATGGTGCCCCGGGCACCTCGACCGCGACCATGACCTTTTCGGCTGTGGACACCGCGAATTTCACCGACGAAGTGCAGGGCGTGACCTTCCGCATCAACGACATCGATATGTCGGCGCTGAACGGCGATCTCGGCGAAGCTGCCGCGGACGGGTTTCAGGATATCGTGACGATCAACGCCTACGATGCCGAAGGCAACCCTGTGCCGGTGACCATGACGCCGGAAAGCGCGGTTTCGGTGACAGGCCAGACCGCGACCGGCACGACCGAGGGTACTTTTACCGATGCCACGGGATCGATTCTTGTGACCATCGACGCGCCTGTTCACACAATTGAAGTTGTTTACGGAAATGGCGATCTTGCGCAGCAGGGCGTGACCATTTCCGACGTGCACTTCTCGACCGTGGATACCGGTGAGGACCTGCCTCCGGTGGCCGAAGACGATCTTGCCAGCACGCTTGAAGACACCGCGGTGATCATCGACGTTCTCGACAACGACAGCGATCCCGAAGGCCAGCCGCTGAACGTGATCGGCGCGACCGTGGACACCGGCACTGTGACGGTGAACCCAGACAACACCCTGACATACACGCCGCCCGCCGATTATAACGGCCCGGCGACGATCACCTATACGATCGAGGATCCGGCAGGAAACTCGGCCACCGGCGAAGTCGCCGTGACGGTCGAGCCTGTGAACGATGATCCGGTCACCACGCCGGACTCAGCTGAAACGCCGGTGGACACGCCGGTCGTGATCACGGATCCAGCCGCCAACGACACTGATCCGGATGGCGACCCCGTCACCGTGGGCAGCATCGGCACACCAACCAATGGCTCGGCCACACTGAACCCCGATGGCACCGTCACGTACACACCTGACGATGGTTTTGTCGGCGAAGACACGATCCCCTACGTTGCAGAAGACGGCAACGGTGGCAGCGCCCCCGGCGAGATCATCGTGACTGTGACGCCGAGCGAAAACACGGCGCCTGACGCGGTGGACGATTCCAGCGCGACCTTGGTCGACACGCCTGTGACAATCATCGTGCAGGGCAATGACACCGATCCGGAAGGCGATGAGCTGACCACGACCCTGGCCACCGATCCGCTGAACGGCGATGTGGTGATCAATGCCGATGGTACGGTAACCTATACGCCGGACACAGGATTCGTCGGCACCGACACCTTTGATTACACCATCAGCGACGGCAATGGCGGCGAAGACACCGCGACTGTGACCGTGGTGGTCAACGATGGCTCGAACACGCCGCCGGTTGCCTTCGACGATACCGAGGACACCACCGTTGACACTCCGGTAACCCTTGACCCGAGCCTCAACGACATCGACGCCGAAGACCCGACCGAAGATCTGACCGTCGTTTCCGTTGGCGATCCGCTGAACGGTACCGCCGTGGTCAATCCCGACGGCACGGTCACCTACACGCCCAACTCCGGCTTTATCGGTACCGATGAGTTCACTTATGAAGTGCGCGATACCGATGGTCTGGGCGATGTTGGCACCGTCACCGTTACCGTCAGCGAAGATCGCAACGAAGATCCGGTCGCCGCGGACGACGCTGAATCGACCTATGTCGATACGCCGATCACGATCAGCGTTCAGGACAACGACAGCGATCCGGACAGCGACCCGCTGACCACCGCCTCGGCGACCGATCCTTTGAATGGTGACGTGACCGTGAACCCGGATGGGACAATCACCTACACGCCGGACGCGGGCTTTACCGGGACCGACACCTTTGACTACACCATCAACGATGGCAACGGCGGAGAGGACACGGCCACCGTTACGGTCACTGTCGATCCCGCGCTGAATACCGATCCCGACGCGGTTGACGATGACGAGTTGACCGCTGTCGACACGCCCGTCGTCATTGATGTGCTGGGCAACGATACCGATCCGGAAAGCGATCCGCTTAGCACGACTTCGGTTACTGATCCGACCAATGGCTCGGTCGCGATCAACGCGGATGGCACGGTGACGTACACACCCGACGCCGGCTTTACCGGGACCGACACGTTCGATTACACCATTTCCGACGGCAATGGCGGCGAGGACACGGCCACGGTTACGGTCACTGTGGAGCCGGGCGAAGACGACAATGCAGCGCCCGTGGCTGAGGACGACACCTCGAGCACTGAAACGGATACACCCGTGACCGTTGACGTGCTGGCCAACGACAGCGACCCGGATGGCGATCCGATCACCGTGACCACCGCCATTGCCACCGATGGCACCGCAACGGTCAATCCGGATGGCACGATCACCTTCACCCCGGATGCTGGCTTTACCGGCGATGCCGTGATTGGCTACGCCATCGAGGACCCCTCGGGCGCAAGCGATACCGCGACAGTGACCATCACCGTTGCTGATGCGCCGAACCAGGATCCGACAGCAGTTGACGACGTTGCCACGACGCCCGAGGACACGCCCGTTGTGATCACTGATCCTGCGGCCAACGACACCGACCCGGATGGCGATCCGCTGACCGTCACATCAATCGGCGATCCGACCAATGGCGACGCCACGCTGAACCCCGATGGAACGGTTACTTACACGCCTGACCTGGGCTTTACCGGCGACGATACAATCCCGTACACAGTCGATGACGGCAACGGCGGCACCGATACCGGTGAAATCGTTGTCACCGTTACGACGGCGCCTCCGCCGCCGCCGCCCGCCGGACCGCTGATCGACACCGATATCTTCCCGGTAGATCCGACGCTGCAATCGCAGGACCCGTTCGACGGATTCGACGAAGACCCCGATCCTACTGACGATCTGGACAGCGTAGATGGCACCAACGGCAGCGATGTGATCAACACCGGTGACGATGCCGATACGATCAATGCTGGTGGCGGTAGCGATGTTGTCAATCCGGGCATCGACGATGACCTTGTCTATCTCGGGGCCGGCAACGATTCACTGATCGACCCGCAGGGCGCGGACACGATCTATGGCGGTTCGGGCGACGACACGATCATCGCGGGCGTCGACACCTTCTCGAACTACGAAGGCGATGATCCCTTCTTCCCGACGCTTGGGTTCGCCTCGGATCCCAATACCGACGATGGCCGCGACTATGTCGAAGGCAATACCGGCAACGATTACATCGAAACCGGCGATGACGACGACACGATCGACGGCGGTCAGGGCGATGACACAATTGATGGCGGCATCGACGATGACTTCATCACCGGCAACCTCGGCAACGACTCGCTTCTGGGCGGTCATGGCTCCGATACCATCGATGGCGGTCAGGACGACGACTATATCGACGGTTCGGCCCCGACGGCGCTGGAGCAGACCGACGATATCGACGTCAACACGGAAAACGACCGCGATAGCCTGATCGGCGCGCTCGGCAATGACACGATCCTTGGTGGTGACGATGATGACACTCTGCTTGGCGGCTCTGGCAATGACCTTCTTGACGGTGGCATCGACGAAGACCTTATCCTTGGTGGCAACGACGACGACACGCTGATTGGCGGGCAGGGTGCAGATACCCTGAACGGCGGGGCTGGCGACGACAGCATCGAAGGCGGTGCAGACCGCGACGTGATCATTGTCGACAGCGCATCGGATGGTATCGGTGATACCGTCGATGGCGGTGCCGCGGGGGACGACTACGACATTCTGGACCTGAGCGGGGCCGGTGTGCGTGGGACGGACTGGCGCATCGTCGATACGTCGCCGGACAGCAACGGCAACGGCATTGACGGGACGGTCGAGTACCTGAACGCCGCTGGCGATGTCACGGGCACCATGGACTTTTTCGAGATCGAAGAAGTGGTTCCCTGCTTCACCCCCGGCACGCTGATCGCAACGCCGCAAGGTGAACGTCTGGTGGAAGAACTGCAGGTTGGCGACCGGGTCATCACCCGCGACAACGGCATTCAGGCAATCAAGTGGATCGGTCGCAAGAATCTGACGGGCCATGACCTGGCGCGCAAGCCGCACTTCCGCCCGATCCTGATCCAGAAGGGCGCTTTGGGGAACAATCTGCCCGAGCATGACATGCTCGTCTCTCCGAACCACCGCGTTCTGGTGGCCAACGACAAGACCGCCCTCTATTTTGAAGAGCGTGAAGTTCTGGTCGCGGCCAAGCACCTGACCGGTCTCGACGGGGTCGATGAGGTCGAAAGCCTTGGCGTCGCCTACATCCACGTGATGTTCGATCAGCACGAGGTGATCCTGTCGAACGGCGCATGGACCGAAAGCTTCCAGCCCGGGGATTACACCCTCAAGGGCATCGGCAACGCGCAGCGTCAGGAAATCTTTGAGCTCTTCCCCGAGCTTGAGCATGCCGAGGGCCTCAAGGCCTATGGCGCGGCGCGCCGCTCGCTGAAAAAGCACGAGGCGCATCTGCTGACCAAGTGATCCTTGCGGGTCCAGAACGACTTATGCAGCGCGTTCCGGTCTCTTTCAGGATCGGAACGTGAAACGAAAACGGGGCAGAGTGATCTGCCCCGTTTTTATTATATGTCAGTGAGTTGTGAGTGGATCTTAAGCCACAGCTTCAGACCGCCAGGCTTCCCAAGCCTCGGGCGTGTCGAGATCCGTCAGCGCCCGCTTGCCGTCCAATGGAACGCGGATCAGGCGATGCTGGTTGGCTTGCAGGATATCGCGAGCGCCCTGATCGCCGGTCAAACGGCTCAGCGCTGGAAAGCAGTCGGCGGGGAACAGGACAGGATGGCCAGGCGTGCCGTCAAGTGTTGTTGCCTGTTGGAGCATTGGGTGCGTTACGGATCGGAAGCTATTGATGACCTTGCTTAAATCCTCGGTCAAAAGGTCCGGCATATCGGCGGGCAGGATCATGACGGCCCGCATCCCTTTGGGAAGATGGCCAACCCCGCGGCGCAAGGAGGCTGACATGCCTTCCTTGGCGTCTGGAATGGCGACAAGCTGAACCGGTAATCCCGCCAGCCCATTGGCACGCGGATGGTCATAGTCCGGCAGGGTGACAGCCACATGGCAGCCGGTGGCAAGCGCTTGCATCGCCTGGCGCCGCAAAAGCGGCATCCCGTCGACCTGTTCAAGCAGTTTGTCTGTCCCGTTCATCCGCGAACTTGCGCCAGCGGCAGGAATCAAGATGGCTATGTTTTGCATGTCGTGTTTATAGCAGACCCTACGTCAATTTGGCAGGTCCGCCTGTGTCAGACCTGCCTCAAATTGTGTCACGGCAATAGCTATGCCCTAAATGCTGCGTTTGCAAACAAGAGGTTACCCGCGCATCCTTGTTCCATCCGCGTCGAACAGTGCCCTGTCCAGCAACCGCGCTTTGCAAAGCTTTCCAAGGATTTCGATCTCAGCCTCAAGTCCGGGTTTTGCCAAATCGCGCGGGATCAGGGCCAATGCGATCGACGCCTTGGCGTGATGCGAATATCCGCCCGAGGTGCAGAACCCCAGCACTTTTCCGCCGATCCACACTGGCTCGTAGGCCTGCACATCGGCGTCCTCGGCCTCGACCATAAAGGCGACCGAGACCCGTTCGGGCGGAGAGGCGCGTTCGGCCTCAGCGGCGGCGCGGCCAATGAACTGCGCAGGTTTGCTCCAGGCAATGAAACGATCAAGCCCGGTTTCAGCGCAGGTGTAATCCGGGCTGAATTCTGCCCCCCAAGAGCCAAAGAACTTGTCCAAACGCAGGCTCATCATGGCGCGCATGCCAAAGGGTTGCATGCCATAAGTCTGGCCCGCCTGCCATAGCACCTGCCAAAGCTGGCGTTGCGCCATCGGATCGCAGTAAATCTCATAGCCCAGATCGCCGGTATAGCTGACGCGCTGAACAAGACAGTCGGTCATGCCGATGGTCATGGCGCGGATATCCATGAAGTTCAGATCGACACTGTCGCGGGTACAAGCGGACAGAACCGCTTTGGCATTTGGTCCGGCGAGCTGGAAACCGTTCAGTTTATCACTGATATTCTCAATGGTTACGCCATCTTCCTGATGTGAGAGGAACCAGCGCATGTGATAGGCCTGCGCGCCATAGCTTGCGGTCAGCTGGAAAGTCTGTTCGTCCAGACAGGACACGGTGAAATCGCCAATGATCCGCCCGGACGGCGCCAGCATCGGGTTCAGCGCCAAACGTCCGGGCACCGGAATGCGCCCAGCCATGATCCGATCCAGCCAATCGCGCGCTTTCGGCCCGGTCACGCGGTATTTTCCAAAGTTGTGAACTTCATTGATTCCGACGGCTTCGCGCACGGCTTTCACCTCGCGCGCGGTGGCGTCAAAGGCGTTGGAGCGGCGGAACGACGGGGTTTCATAGCGCGGCTCGCCCTCGGCGGCGAAATAGTTCACCACCTCCAACCCGTATTGGGCCCCCCAGACAGCGCCCATGCCTTCAAAGATATCGTACATCGGGGTCGTGCGATTGGGTCGCGCGGCGGGCAGTTCTTCGTTCGGGTAGCTGACAGAAAACCGTTTCTGATAGTTTTCAATGACTTTCGGTAGGGTATAGCCCGGGCTGATCCAATCGCCAAAGCGGGCCACGTCCATCGCCGCGGTGTCGCGCTCGCACTCACCATACACCATCCACTGAGCCAACATCAGCCCGACGCCGCCGCCTTGGGAAAAGCCCGCCATCACGCCGCAAGCGCTCCAATAGCCGCGCAGGCCGGGGATCGGACCGACCAAGGGGTTGCCGTCAGGGGCAAAGGTAAACGGCCCATGGATCACGCTCTTGACCCCGGCGCGCTCCAGAACGGGAAAGCGTTTGTAAGCAAATTCAATGCTTTCCTCGATCTTGTCAAAGTCATCTGGCAGGAGTTCGTGGCCAAAACTCCAAGGCGTGCCATCCACCGCCCAAGGGCGGCAGGGTTGTTCATAGAACCCAATGCACAGCCCGCGCCCTTCCTGCCGCAGATAGCTTTCGCCTGCCGGGTCCATGACATGGGGATGCTCGCTGTCGCGCTCGTAAATCTCGGGCGTGTCGTCGGTGACGATGTATTGATGCTCCATCGGGTGCAGCGGCAGATAGATCCCGGCCATGGCACCGACTTCGCGCGCCCAAAGGCCGCCCGCGTTGACCACATGTTCGGTGTGAATTGTGCCTTTGTCGGTGACAACATCCCAAGTGCCGTCAGCACGTTGCGTGGTTTCCTTTACGTGGCAATGAGTGACGATTTCCGCCCCGCCCATGCGCGCGGCCTTGGCATAGGCGTGGGTTGTGCCAGAGGGGTCAAGGTGCCCATCCAAAGGATCGTAAAGCGCGCCGATAATGCCATCGAGGTTCACGATGGGCGCCAGTTTGGCAATCTCCTCCGGCCCGACGATCTCGGTCTCAAGTCCCATGTAGCGGTGCTTGGCGCGCTCGGCCAAGAGCATGTCGAACCGTTCCTGATTGTCGGCAAGGGTAATGCCGCCAACATGATGCAAGCCGCAGCTCATTCCGGTGATCTCTTCAAGCTCGCGGTAAAGGCGAATGGTATAGCCTTGAAGCGCCGCCATGTTGGTGTCACCGTTCAGTGTGTGAAACCCACCCGCCGCGTGCCATGTGCTGCCCGAGGTCAGTTCGGACCGTTCCACCAGCATAACATCGGACCAGCCCAGTTTCGTCAGGTGATACAGCACGGACGCGCCGACGACCCCGCCTCCGATAACGACAACGCGGGTGGTGGTTTTCATGGCGCTTTCTCCTCGGGTTGCCCAACCGGGGCGGGCAGTTTCTCAGCGAGAGGGTGCCCGCCTTTCGATGTATTTGAAAAGAGAAGAAGCAAGAGCACTTGGCCCAAGGCGACGCGATATGTCGGTAACAGGCGATTGTGCGACATGGCGCTGGGGCAGGGTGAGCGTCAGGTTAAGCGGAGAGGTTTCATGCGCACCCATGCTCAGGCGGTCGTCATCGGTGGCGGCGTCATCGGTTGTTCCATTCTGTACCATCTGACCAAGCTGGGCTGGTGCGATGTGGTGCTCTTGGAACGCGACGAATTGACCAGCGGCAGCACATGGCATGCGGCGGCCAACATTCATGGGTTGCACGACAGCACCAATATCAGCCGCCTGCAACATTATACGATGAATTTGTACAAGGAACTCGAAGCCGAGACCGGGCAGGGCTGCGGTGTTTTCCAGCCGGGCAGCTTGTACCTTGCACAGACCGAAGAGCGCGAACACCAGTTGCGCCTGCAAGAGGCCAAGGCGCGGCTTTACGGCATGAACTTCCACGAGGTCAGCATTGATGAGGCCGAGCGGTTGCATCCCTTGGTCAATTTCGATGGCATTCGTTGCATCATGTATGAACCGGATGGCGGCAACGTCGACCCAAGCGGGGTGACGGCCGCCTATGCGGCAGGGGCACGGGCGCGCGGCGCGGAAATCCATCGCTTTACCCCGGTGACAGCGACCGAGGCGCAGCCCGATGGCACATGGATCGTCCGCACGCCCAAGGGTGATATTCACACGCACTGGCTGGTCAATGCCGCCGGGCTTTGGGGGCGCGAAGTGGCGGCTCTGGCCGGGATCAAGCTGCCTTTGCAACCGACCGAGCATCAATATTTTGTCACGGAGACCATTGCCGAGATCGCTGGCCTTGATCGCCGCCTGCCGTCCGTCGCCGACCGCGACGGCGAATATTATCTGCGTCAAGAGGGACAGGGCCTGCTGATCGGCGCTTATGAGCGCGACGTGCGGCTTTGGGCCGAGGGCGGAACCCCTCTGGATTTTGCGCATGACCTGTTCCCCGATGATCTGGAGCGGATCGAAGAAAACATGATGCGTGCGATCGACCGGGTGCCCTGTGTCGGCGAGGCCGGGATCAAGCGGGTGATCAACGGGCCGATGATCTGGTCGCCGGATTCCAACGTGCTGATGGGGCCGGTTCCGGAACTGCGCGGCTATTTCTGCTGCAATGGCATCATCCCTGGCTTCAGCCAGTCCGGCGGCATGGGCCTGATGGCCGCGCAATGGATCATCGAAGGCGAAATGCAGTACGACATGTTTGCCTGGGATGTCGCGCGCTTTGGCGATTGGGCCGGGGAGGCCTTTACCAAAGCGCGGGTGATGGACCAGTACGCGCACCGCTTCAAGATCCACTTTCCGGGCGAAGAGCGCGCCGCAGGGCGACCCGTGCGCAGCCGTCCGATCTATGAGATGCAACAGGCGATGGGCGCGGTCTTTGGGCTCAACTTCGGGTGGGAGCATCCGGGGTATTTCGATGCCGATACCCCGGACAGCGCCGGGTTCACCCGGCAGCCCTGGTGGCACAGCGTCGGGCGCGAGGCGCGCAATCTGCGCGAACACGCCGGGATCATCGATATCTCGAACTTCGCCAAGTATCGGGTGACCGGGCCGGGGGCCGAAGAGTGGCTGAACGCGCTGTTCGCCAACAAGATGCCGCGCGCCATTGGCAAATCCTGCCTGACGCCGCTGATCGGCAAGCGCGGCGGTATTGCCGGGGATTTCACCGTGACCCGTCTGGGGGAACAGGAGTTCTGGGTCATTGGGTCGGGCATGGCCGAACGCTATCATCGGCGGTTCATGAATGACGTGCCGCTGCCCGCGGGCACCGAGGTTACCTCGATGACCGAGGCGATGTGCGGTTTCAACGTCGCTGGTCCGCGGTCGCGCGAGATGTTGCAGCGGCTGACCAATGCTTCGCTTGAAACGCCGGACTTTCCCTTTATGGCCAGCCGCAGGATCGAACTGGCCGGAGTCGAGGTGATTGCCCTGCGGGTGTCGTTTACCGGCGATCTGGGATGGGAGCTGCACTGCCGGACCGAGGATCAGGCGCAGCTGTATCAGGCGCTGCTTGAGGCTGGCAAAGAGGTGGGCGCAAGGCCGGTGGGCAGCCGCGCGCTGATGTGCCTGCGGATCGAAAAGGGTTACGGATCCTGGAGCCGAGAATACAGCCCCGAGTATTGGCCGCAAGAGGTGAGGCTTGACCGTTTGTGCAAGCTGGACAAGGATTTCCTCAATAAAGACGCGCTGTTGCAAGTCATTGATAAAGCCCCGCGTGAGAATTTAGTCATTCTTAAGATTGATGAAGACGCGACCAAAGCCTCCAACGCCGATGCCACCGGAGGAGAGCCGATTTTCCTGAATGGTCAGGGTATTGGCCGTGTCACTTCAGGTGGTTACGGCTATGGCGTCGGGATGAGCCTTGCTCTTGGCTATGTCAAAGCCGGGACAGCCGAACCGGGCGATGCCGTGGAGGTCATGATCCTTGGCCGTCCGCACAGCGCGCGCATTCTGGAACAGCCCCCGTTTGATCCCGAAGGCAGGCGGTTGCGCGACTAGAAACTCCTCCGTTTTGGACCAACCGCGTCACAAAGACGCCCCTTTGACCGTTCATCCGTGAGCCGAGCGGACAAAGGGGTATCAATGGACCAGGAGCTGACTTCATTTCGCAGCGCTTTGGCGAGCGTTGTGCGCACCCCGAAAGTGACACTGATGATCGCGCTGCCGCCGATCCTGTCGTCGCTGTTGGGCGAATGGCTGATGTCTCTGCCGTTCGAGCTGCCATTTCCCTTGTGGAAGATCGTATTCACAGCGTTTTTCTTTGCGCGCATGGGGCTGGCCTGGCACCGCTGGCAGTTGTTGGGAGAAATGCCGGGTCTCAGGAAATCGAAGGCCCCTGCAGCGCAGCGCCGTCGCTATCAACTTCAAGCGGCCATAATCAGCGTTGCGGCGTCTTTGGGAAGCGTCTTTGGCGTCGTCATCTTTGGCACCGGTTTGGATGTCGTGTCGGGGCTCTTTGGGGCCACAGACGTTTCCTTTCAATCGGCGTTCCTGATGGGAAGCGCTGAAAACAACGGCGCCTTCCTCGAAGGTTTTGTGGTCTGGGCTCCGCGTTTCATCTTGGCGATCTGTTTTGCCGGGATCTTGTTGTGGATGGGTCATTCCATGCCGTGTCTGGCCATCGGCTTGCCCAAGACTGCGGCGCGCAGATTGGATGTTCCCAGTATCGTCGTCGGCGCGGTCGGCTTTGGCGCCATTTGGTTTGCTGGCTTTTTGCTGACGCATACGCTGGCCGGTATGATCGGAGCCCTGCCGGACATCCTGATGGATCTCGCAACCCTGCTGGTGAACGCGCCGATCATTCTTTGCACTGCGTCATACGTTGTCACGGCAAAGCCGGAGACTTGGGCCAAAGGCCAAATGGCCGCTGGGACTTTGACCCACGCCTGACGATGTGCGCTGGCGAATTGCAGCCAGATTGGGCGCACGTTTGGTTGCAGGGCGTTGATGAGTTGCTAAAGTCGCCTTCTTGGCGAATCTTTTGAGGCGACACGAATGCGGGCTGGTATCCCGGAAGATCAGGCAGCGCGACTGGCCGAGCTGCGCAGCTACAACGTTTTGGACAGCGCCCCCGAGGCCGCCTTTGACGACGTTGTTACATTGGTCGCACGGCTTCTGGATGCGCCGGTCGTGCTGGTGAGCCTTGTTGACGAGGCGCGCCAATGGTTCAAGGCCCGCGTTGGGATGGAGGCACCCGAGACCCCGTTGGAACAATCCATCTGTTCACACGCGATCCTTCAGGATAAACTGACGGAAATCCGAGATACGCTGGAAGATCCGCGCACGCAGGACAATCCTCTGTGCTGCGGCCCGCTGTCCGAGATGCGGTTTTATGCTGGCGCTCCGCTGATCACGCCCACCGGCCGCAAGCTGGGCACGCTCTGCGTTCTGGATGACAGACCTCGGGTCCTGGACGATACCCAACGCGAGGTTCTGCGCGTCATGGCCGATCAGGTGATGCGCCAGCTTGATCTGCGCCGGGCCTTGGCTGCCGAAGAAGTGCTGCGCGACGAAATCGACCACCGGGTCAAGAACTCCCTTCAAACGGTGTCGTCCTTCCTGCGGATCTATCGGATGCGCGCGCAATACGATGAAACCCGCGATATCCTTGAGGCGGTCAACCGTCGGGTGACGGCTGTTGCAGAGCTGCACGCCGCGCTCTACCAATCCGGCACGCAGGGCGAAGTCGCTCTGGACGATTATCTGGGCCGCATGGTGTCCCTTCTGACGCAACAAGCGCCGCCGGGAATTCGTCTGAACAGCGATCTGGCGTTCGTGATGGCCGAACCGCAAACCGCGTCGGCACTGGCCTTGATTGTAAGCGAATTTGTCGCCAACGCCTACAAACATGCCTTTCCGCAGGGAACGAAAGGGCAGGTCAGGATCGCACTGACGACGACAAAGGATGCAATGGTGCTGGCCTGCGAGGATGACGGTTCAGGCGGCGGCGCTCCGGCGACTGACAGCACCGGCATCGGGATGCGGTTGATGGATGCTGCGGCGGAACAACTGGGCGGAACCTTGCAGGCCGGGCCGGACGTGGGCGGGTACCGTCTGCGACTGGTGATTCCGAACCGGCCCGAGGCCATTTCTACAAAGGCCGCACTTTCAGCTGAGTGATGCGGTTGTTTTCGCGGCCCATCACTTCGAACCGGAAGCCGTGAAACGAAAAGACCTGACCGACGGTCGGGATCATCTGAGCCTCGTGAATGACCAGCCCCGCGACCGTATTGGCCTCGTCATCCGGCAGGGACCAGTCCGTCGCACGGTTGAAATCGCGGATCGTCATCGACCCGTCCAGCCAGTAATTGCCGTCTTCGGCGCGTTGGATCGTGTGATCGGCCTGCGGGTCATGTTCGTCGGTGATCTCTCCGACGATCTCTTCGAGGATGTCCTCCAGCGTGATCAGCCCCTGAAGCGAGCCATATTCGTCCACCACCAGCGCAAAATGTGTCCGGCGACGCAGGAACTGCCGCATCTGATCGTCCAGCGATGTCGTGTCGGGGATGAAATAGGGTTTCATCGCCACATCGGTGATCTTGAACCCTTTGAAGCGTTCCTCGGTCGAGGGGGCGCCTTCGAACATCTTGTACATCGCGCGGACAAGATCCTTGGCGTGGATCACGCCCACGATGTTTTCCGGATCGCCTTTGTAGACGGGCAGGCGGGTGTGGCTGCTTTCAAGGCACTGACCCAGAATGTCCTGCGGTTCGGCATCGGCATTGATCATCTCGATCCCCGAACGGTGCAGCATGATTTCTTCAACCGCGCGGTCGCTCAGATCCAGCGCACCAAGAATACGATCACGGTCTTCCTTTTCAACCACGCCTTCCGAGTGACCCAGTTGCAAGGCCCCGGCGATCTCTTCGCGCACCGCGAGGATGTGGCTGTCGGGATCGGTCTGCACGCCAAAGATGCGCAGGACCACCCGCACCAGAATACGTACCGCCGAGACCACAGGCGCGAACAACCGCACCACCACGGCAATCGGCCCGGCAACGCGCGCGGCGGCGGTTTCGGGGTTGGTGATGGCATAGGTCTTGGGCAGAACCTCGGCAAAAATCAGCACCAGCAGGGTCATGACCAGCGTCGCCAGCGCCACGCCATTCTGGCCAAATGCTCGGGTAAACAGGGCGGTCGCGAGCGATGTCGCCAGAATGTTCACAAGGTTGTTGCCCAGCAGGACCGAACCGATCAGCCGCTCGTTGTCCTCGGTGATCTGCAGTGCCTTTTCCGCCCCGCGTGATCCCTTGTCCGCCCCGGCGCGCAGCTTTCCGCGCGAGGCGGCCGTCAATGCGGTCTCGGACCCCGAAAAGAAGGCCGAGAGCATCAGCAGTCCCAGAATTGACGCGGATGTGATCCAGAAGGCGGCGTCGAGCACGCTGGTCTCGGGTTCCATGTTCAGGGCTTTCCTATATTGCTTGGGTGGTTATGGGGGCGCGGGGCGCTGCGATCAAGGGGGTGGGCCATGATACCGATGACGATGCATCACAGGCAGGTGGTCCCCGGCGATCTGCTGGTCTTTGGCGGGCCCTATTCCAACCTTCAGGCCACCCGTGCCGTCCGCGCGCAGGCAAAGTCGCTTGGCATCCCCGCAGGCAATTGCATCTGCACCGGCGATGTTGTTGCCTATTGCGCGAATCCGCTCGAAACAATTGCCGAAATTCGCGATTGGGGCTGTCAGGTTATCGCCGGCAACGTCGAGCGCCAACTGGCGCAAGGCGCACTGGATTGCGGCTGCGGGTTTGACGAAGGCACCACCTGCGACAGGCTGTCGGCAGGCTGGTATGCCCATGCCAACGCTCACGTGACGCCCGAGGCCCGTGATTGGATGGGTACCCTGCCGGACATGATCCGTTTTGACCACGCAATGGGGCAAATCTTCGTCCTTCATGGCGGTGCAACGCAGGTCAACCGCTTCCTCTGGCCCAGTTCATCGGGTGCCGACTTGCGCAGTGAAATCGCTGAACTGCAGGCGGGTGACGACACGATAAAGCCTGCTTGTATTCTGGCTGGCCACAGCGGGATCGCGTTTCAACGCATGATCGAGGGCATCAAATGGATCAACGCCGGGGTCATCGGTATGCCGCCGCACGACGGGCATCAGGCAACGCGCTATGCGGTGCTGCAAGAAGACGGTGAGGCCGAAATTCATCACCTGCACTATGACGCCGAAGGCGCCGCATCTGCGATGGAACAGGCTGGGCTGACCCAAGGCTATCACGTCGCCCTTTTGGACGGGCATTGGCCTTCTGAGGATATTCTTCCAGCCGACCTGCGGCGCTGAAACTCTGTTGCACCGCCGATTTCAGGGGTCTGAAAATATCACAGGGAGGCGCCCGCAGGACGACAGGGCAGCGGGCCGAAACCCCGGGCGGGTCAATCCCGAGCCAAAGGATGGTGATCCAGAACCAGTTCTTTCAGCCGTTCTTCCAGCACATGGGTGTAGATTTCGGTCGTGGCCACATCCGCATGGCCCAGCAGGGTTTGGATTGCCAGAAGATCGGCGCCATTGGCCAATAGATGCGTCGCAAACGCATGGCGTAGCGTGTGGGGCGTGACCTTGTCCGGCGATACTCCGCCTTCGACTGCAAACTCCTTGATCAGCATGTAAAACGCATGGCGCGTCAGATGCCCCGCCTTTGCACGCGACGGAAACAGAAAGCTCGAGGCAGCTTTGCCCGCCATCCGCGCGATATCTTCCTGTTCATCGCGGACCGCCAACCAAAGCGCCAATGCGTCGCGCGCCGGCGGCGACAGGGGCACCATGCGTTCCTTGCCGCCCTTGCCGCGAATGAGCAACATGCGCGGATCGCCCCGCGCTGCCGCCAATGGCAGGGACACCAACTCGGTTACGCGCATCCCCGTGGCGTAAAGCACCTGCATCAAACAGGCATTGCGCAGACGGTCACCTTCGGTCCGGCCATGCGCTTTGGCCGCGTCCAGCAGCCGGTCCACTTCTTCGACGCTCAGAGTCTTGGGCAGGCGTTTGTCGCGCCCGGGGCCGGCAATTTGCACCGCCGGATTGTCTGCCCGCAGCCCCTCGTCAAAGGCGAAACGGTACAGCTGTTTGATCGCTGACAGACGCCTTGCACGGGTCGCTCGCGACAAGCCCTGTTCGTCACAATGCACCAGATAGGCCTCGACGTCGGATTTCTGGGCCGAGGTAAAGTCGCGGCCGTGATCGCCTAACCAGTCTTCGACGTGGCTCAGGTCACGTTCGTAAGCGGCCAGTGTATTGGCGGCCGCGCCGCGTTCGGCGGCCATGGCTTCGAGGAAGTTCGATATCCAGAAGCGCGCGCTCATCGCCGCGCGCGCTCGGCGTCCAGCACCATGACCTGCAGTGCCGCGCGCCGTGCCGTATTCTCAAGCCCCAGCGACCGCAGGGTCGTCAGCGCGTCGGTCAGATCCGGCGAATTGCCCTCGGCGCCCGACGCGAACATCGCCACCGTCCGCAAGATCACTTCGCCCAGGCGGCCCTCTTGCAGTTGCGCGGTCAAAACCTCGGGCACCGGTGCGCCCGAGAACCCCGCCGCAACGGCAACCGCATGCGGCAGATCCACCGTTTCGGTGGCCGGGGGCGTCTGTCCACGCGCCACCGCCGACAGGAACTGCGTCTCATCGCTTTGAGTTTCGAGCTGCGCGCTGAGGTCTTCGTAGGACGGCGACAAAAAGCCCGAGCGCGCCGCCATCCGTGCCGCACGGCCTGTCAGATTCAATGGTGCGAGTTGGTCGGCGAAGAGTTCCGAGAAGGCGACCAAAAGACCGGCGCTGGCCATCTGCGACCAGACCTTGGGCAGGGCAAGGCCGACCGCATCCGGTGCGCCACGCTTGAGTGCGGTTTCAAAATCCTGAAGCGCTGAAACCCGGTCCCAGACCCCACCGGAAGCCGCCGGTTTTCGGAGCGTATAGAGCCCGAGCAGCCGGTTGGCCGGCATCGCGCCGACACGGGCCAAACGCTCGGCCGCCTCGATCTGCGCGCGCCAGCCGTTGTCCCCGCTCAGGTCCAGAACTGAATATTCAAGCGGCAGCGGCGCCGTTGGCAGCGGCTCGCCCATGGCTTCGAACAACCGGAATTCCAGCGGAGTCGGGCGCACGGGCGGGATCAGTGGCGGGCGTTCCGCGGCGATCTCGTCATCGAGAAACCGTTCAAGCAGGTCGATGCGGCGCGGCGGCAAGTCACCCAAAGTGCGTGCCGAGGCCAAAAGTAGGGTTGCGCGCTGCCAATCGCCTTCACGCGCGGTGCAGAAAATCCGCAGGGCAATATCATCGCTTAGACCCGGCCGGGCGCGCAGCGCATTACAGGGCGCCGACGCCTGGCCCAACAAAAGATTGAGATCAGCCCAGCGGGCAAACAGCTCTGGATCGTCGTGACCGGCGATATCGATCAAGGCAAGCGCCTGTTCGACGGCGCCGAGCTGGATCAGCCAGTCCAAACGCGCGCCCAGATGGGCGATCCCGGCCTCGCCCTGCGCAGGTGGATCGGCTTCGGCCAGCATCAGCGTATGCAATAGATCGCGCAAAGCCGGGACGGCGGGCCGCGCGGCGCGGATCAGGGTGCGCAACCTTTCGGGGTCAGATCCAAGCCAAAGCGTGCCGGGAAGACCGGTGACCTTGGACGACAACAGACCTGCACCGCCTGCACTGGGTTCTCCCAGCGGCATTTCCTGAACCTGCGGCGAGGTGGCGCTATCGGCGACTGGATCGCTTTGGGCAAAAACGGCAGCGCCATATCCGGCAAATACGCCGACACACAGCAGACCGCTCAAAGCGGATCGAAAACGAAAATGAGTGACCTTATTTTGCATCAAGCTCGACTGGCACGCGAATCTCTGTTTGTGGCGGGCTGAAATCAGCGCCGAAAAATGGACCAAGATATGCATACCCCACCAGGGCAATTGCCCCAAGAACAAGAAGATAGAACAAGTATTTCAATAGGCGCCCCATGCGCGCGTCTCCCTGCCTCGGCGTTTTTTAGAGTTTATACCTAGCCTTTTTGTCTCGTTCACGTCATTCACGCAACGAAGAAACGAATGGGCGTAAGATGGCCGAAGGGAAGCGGTATAAAGGGTTGATCCTGCACAAGACTGTGGTGATGGTCGGAATGATGGGCGCGGGAAAGACAGCGGTTGGGCGTGCTCTTGCCGCGCAATTGGGTGTGCCGTTCCGCGATTCGGACCACGAAATCGAACAGGCCGCCAATATGACCATCGCTGAAATCTTTGAGCGTGACGGCGAGCCGTTCTTTCGCCGCAAGGAAAGTCAGGTGATTGACCGGCTGCTCGATGGTACGCCTTGTGTTCTGTCCACCGGCGGCGGCGCGTTTATGTCTGCCGACAATCGTCAATTGATTTCGCAAAAGGGCGTCTCGGTCTGGCTGAATGCGGATCTCGAGGTGCTCTGGTCCCGTGTTCGACACAAGGATACGCGGCCCTTGCTGCGCTCGGCGGACCCAAAGGGCACGCTCAAGGCGCTTTATGACAAACGGGTGCCGCAATACCAGTTGGCCGATATCACAGTGATCTCGAAAGCGGATCGTTCGCTGGACGAGATGGCCGGGATCGTCCGCCAGACCTTGCTGGATACCCGCCCTGATGTGTTGGAGAGCAAACCATGACCCAGATCGTAGAGGTCCCTCTGGCGGGGCGCGAATATCAGGTGCGGATCGGGCAGGGGCTTTTGGCCCGCGCCGGGGCGGAAATCGCGCCGCTTCTGCACCGCCCGCGCGTGGCGATCGTCAGCGATGAAAACGTCGCGGCAAAGCATCTGGACACTTTGACCACGGCGCTTGCCGCCGAAGGAATCGCGAGCGTCGCCCTGACCTTGCCTGCGGGCGAGTCGACGAAAAGCTGGCCGCACTTCACCCGTACCGTTGAATGGCTGCTGGAAAACAAGATCGAACGCCGCGATGTGGTGATCGCCCTTGGCGGCGGCGTTATCGGCGATCTGGTGGGGTTTGCTGCGGCGGTCTTGCGCCGCGGCGTACGTTTTGTGCAGATCCCGACGTCGCTTCTGGCGCAGGTCGACAGCTCGGTCGGCGGCAAGACAGGGATCAACGCACCGCAAGGCAAGAACCTGATCGGCGCCTTCCACCAACCTGCGCTGGTGCTGGCCGATATCGACATGCTGGCCACCCTGACCCCGCGCGATTTCCTTGCCGGTTACGGCGAGGTCGTGAAATACGGGTTGCTCGGCGATGCGGCCTTCTTTGACTGGCTCGAAGAAAACGGTCCCAAGGCGGCCGCCGGTGATGCCGAGGCGCGCACCTATGCGGTCAAACGTTCGGTCGAGATGAAGGCTGAGATCGTGCTGCGCGATGAAACCGAACAGGGCGACCGCGCGCTGCTGAACCTTGGCCATACCTTCTGTCACGCGCTTGAGGCCGCCACCGGCTATTCCGACCGGCTATTGCACGGTGAGGGTGTCGCTATCGGCTGCGCACTGGCCTTCGAACTTTCGGCCCGCCTCGGCCTTTGTGCTCAAGAAGACCCCAGCCGCCTACGCGAACACCTTGCCACGATGGGGATGAAGCGCGACTTGCGCGATATTCCCGGCGATCTGCCCTCGGCGGAAGTTCTGCTTGACCTCATGGGACAGGACAAAAAGGTGATCGACGGTCAATTGCGCTTTATCCTCGCGCGCGGCATCGGCGACAGCTTTGTCACATCCGAGGTTCCACGGGACAAAGTCCTGTCGTTGTTGCAGGAACAACGAGCCGCGTGCTGACCCAAAGGTCCGGCGGGTGGTATCACTGGTCCACCAATATCCCGGGTGTCGCGTCAAAGGCGCGCCGGTCGTATTGCGTATGCAAGGCGAAACCTCTGCGCTCAGCGCCGGCTGCGCAAAACCATCAACTCTCCGACATTCTCACGGGTGACATAGCCCAGAACATGCCCGGCGCGGTCTGTCGCCGCCACCGCAGGTGCCTCGGCCAGGGCATCCAGTGCTTGCTGCAAAGGGGCCGCCAGTGGCAAAGCTGGAATTCCGGTGGTCATTGCCTCTGACACAGCATGGGAATTATGCCCCTCGGCCATGGCCTTGAACAATGCGCCACGTGTCAGGAACCCAACCAAACGACGCTCCGAATCCAGAACCGGAAACTCGTGCTGTGTTGTGCGGATCAGGGTTTGCGCGGCCACATGCATCGGATCGCTGGGTGCGAGGGATTCGAAACTGGTGATCACTGCGTCCCGCAGAAACAGATCCTTGGCAATGTCGCGGCTGGCAACATCGGTGGATTCCGCCTGTGCCGCCAGAAAGATGAACACGGCAATCAATACGAGGACCAGGTTCCCCGAACTCAATCCCCAAAAGCCAAAGAAGAATGCCGTCAACTGGCCCGCCGTTGCCGCAATCCGAGTCGCACGCACGCGGTCCATCCGCGAAGAAAGCAGTGCCCGCAGTACGCGGCCTCCGTCCATCGGGAACGCCGGGATCAGGTTGAACAGGGCTAAGAACAGGTTCACCGCCGCGAGCCGCCCAAGAAACTCGGCCGTGGTTGTCGGATCGGCCAGCGCCTCCATATCGGTCGAGGCTCCAAGCGCCATCAGCACGGCCCAGATGACGATATTCACCGCGGGACCGGCCAAGGCGACAGCGACCTCGCGACTTGGCTTTTCGGGCATGCGTTCCAAGCGGGCCAGACCGCCGATAGGCAATAGCGTGATGTCCGGAGTCTTGATCCCATAGCGCCGCGCCATTAGCGCATGGCCGTATTCATGTGCCACGACACAGGCAAACAGCGCGATGATAAAGCCGAGGTTGATCAGCGCCGCCGAAGCCCCCCCGGTCGAATATGCCGAGGCTCCGACCCAGGCCAGCAGCAGGAAAAACGTCGCGTGCACCCGCAATTCAGAGCCGAATAGTCGACCCAAAGGAAAAGACCACGTCATTGCGACACCCCATCACCCGATTGATATGCCTAACAGATAGGGGCTGTGGCACCCCGGCGCTAGCGTGCTGAGCTGACGCACCAATGAAAAGCGGCGCGAAATCATTCGCGCCGCTCTGAAATGTCGAATGTGACGCGCCCTAGAACGGGATCTCGTCGTCGATGTCGCGCGCCGGGGCACGGGCCGGGCCGGAGCCGGATCCAGAGCCGCCGCCATAGCCAGGATCGTCATAGCCGCCGCTGGGGCCGCCATAATCGCCGCCACCCGAGCCACCGCCGTAGCCACCGCCGCTTCCGCCTTCGCTGCGGCCGTCGAGCATCACCAGAGTTCCGCCGAACCCTTGCAAGACAATCTCGGTCGAGTAGCGGTCATTGCCGGTCTGGTCCTGCCATTTGCGGGTTTGCAGCTGGCCTTCGATATAGACCTTGGAACCTTTGCGCAAATATTGCTCGGCAACCCGGACAAGACCCTCTTGGAAGATGGCCACCGTGTGCCACTCGGTCTTCTCGCGGCGTTCGCCGGTGTTGCGGTCTTTCCAATTCTCGGATGTGGCGATGCGCAGGTTGCAGACCTTCCCGCCGTTCTGGAAAGTGCGCACTTCGGGGTCGCGCCCCAAATTGCCCACCAGGATCACCTTGTTTACCGAACCGGCCATACGTCATTCCCTTCGAATCTTATCGGCAGTAATTTGCCGCAACTTACACCAGCCGGGCAGGGATCATAAGGGGGCTTTACGCTGGGCTGGTGGAATCCTCAAAGACCGTTATAGTGCCACGGATTAAAAGTTATGAATTGATGGGACAGACGCATGGTACGAGTGATCGGGAGCTTAACCCTTGGGCTGATCGCCGCGCTTGCAGCAACAACCGTCAGCGCGGATCAAGTTTCGACTCAGGGGCGTTGGCGCTTGTTCGCAAGCCAGACGAAACTGCTCGATAACCGGGCGGCACAGCAATACAACAACTCGGTGCGGCTTAAACCGCCAAGTGTTGTCACACCGACGAAATACGGCACGCTGGAAGGCAACCTGCCCCAGTATCGCGGCAGCTATCGTGGCGAATATGTGGAACTCGCCCGGGCGGCGGCACGCAAACACGGTGTCCCCGAAGACCTGTTTCTACGGCTGGTGCAGCAGGAATCGCGCTTTAACGCCAAGGCAAAATCGCACAAGGGCGCCATTGGCCTTGCGCAGTTGATGCCCGGTACAGCCCGGGTGCTTGGGGTCAATCCCAACGATCCGCGCCAGAACCTTGAAGGCGGCGCGCGCTATCTCAAGATGCAGTACCAGACCTTTGGCAGCTGGCGTCTGGCGCTTGCCGCCTATAACGCAGGTCCCGGTGCGGTGAAAAAGCATGGCGGCGTGCCGCCGTATCGCGAGACCAGGAATTACGTGAAGAAAATCTGGGGCAGCTGAGGGCCCGGCTGCCATGGCAGAATGAAACGCCGGGGCAGCCCCCGGCGTTTTGCGTTTCTATTCGGCAGCAACCTTGATCACCGGTTCCATGCTGGCCAGTTCGGCGTCGGACAGGTGGCATTTCACCTGATGCCCTTCGGCAAGCATGCGCACCGGTGGCACCTCAGTGTCACACAGCCTGCCCGGCACCTTGTCTTTCCAGCGACAGCGCGTCTGGAAAGGACATCCCGGCGGTGGGTTCATCGCCGAAGGAATATCCCCCTCAAGCACGATATGCTGCTTTTGCACCTTGGTGTCGGCAATCGGTACGGCGCTCAGCAGCGCCTCGGTGTAGGGGTGATAGGGCGGGGCAAAGACCTGCTCGGTACTGCCCAGCTCCACCACATGGCCCAGATACATCACCATGACCCGATCGCTGAGGTAACGCACAATCGACAGATCGTGGCTGATGAACAAAAGCGTCGTCTTCTGTTCACGCTGAATTTCCATCAGCAGATCGGTGACTGCGGCCTGAACGCTGACATCCAGCGCCGAAACAGGCTCGTCCGCGACGACAATCCGCGCGTCGCCGGCAAAGGCGCGGGCAATCCCGACGCGCTGCTTTTGCCCGCCCGACAACTGGCGCGGCATGCGGTCGGCAAAGGCGCGCGGAAGTTTCACGAGATCCAGCAGTTCCAGCATCCTCTGGCGCCGCTCATCGTCGTTCTTGCCGATGCCAAAGATTTCAAGGGCGCGGATGATCTGCCGACCAACGGTCATCGAGGGGTTCAGCGTGTCAAATGGATTCTGAAAGACCATCTGGATGTCGGCAATGGTCTGGGTGTCGCGCGATTCAATCGGAGTGCTCTCTATGTTCCGATTATCGAGCAGAATCTGCCCGTCTGTCGCCGTCTCCAGCCCCATGAGCACCTTGGCAAAGGTCGACTTTCCGCAACCGCTTTCGCCAACGATGGCCAGTGTTTCGCTTTCCCGCGCCTCGAAACTCAGCGTTTCATTGGCCTTGACCACCTTGGTCGCACCCGAGCCGCCAAACAGCGCATTCGCCGCCACCTCGTAGTATTTCTTGAGGTTCTCCATTTTCAGAACAACCTTGCCCGGCGTGCTCTTTTCCTTGGTCACGATGTTGGCCGGAGGGGCGTTCCAGTCGATTTCCTTGAACTTCAGACAGCGCGAGAAATGCCGGTCGTCGCCGCCGATCTTTTCCATCGGAATGCGCTTTTGCCCATTGCAACGACCCGCCTCAAAGTAATCGCAACGCGGGCCAAAGTTGCAGCCCTTGGGGCGTTCATGAGGCAGGGGAAAGTTGCCGGGGATCGCCACCAAGGGATGCGCGTTCTTGTCGGCGCCGGGCAGGGGGATCGACCGGAACAGCGCCTGCGTATAGGGGTGCTGCATCTCGTCGAAGACGTCTTCGATGCTGCCGGTTTCCACCGCCTCGCCGGAATACATCACGCAAATCCGGTCACAGGTTTCCAGCACTAGCCCGAGGTTGTGCGAGATGAACAGCATGGAGGTGCCGTATTTCTTGCCCAACTCCTTGACCAGTTCGACCACAGCCGCCTCGACCGTGACGTCCAGCGCCGTGGTCGGCTCGTCAAGGATCAGCAGCGCAGGTTCGGCCATCAGCGCCAGCGCGATCACGATGCGCTGCTGCTGTCCGCCTGACAGTTGGTGCGGATAGCTGTTCAACATGCGCTTGGGGTCGGGCAGCTTCACGTCAGTGACCACCTGCAAGGCCCGCTCGTAAGCCTCTTTTTCCGACACGCCTTGGTGGATCATCGGCACTTCCATCAGCTGTTTGCCGATCTTCATCGCCGGGTTCAGGCTGGCCATCGGTTCCTGATAGATCATCGCGATTTGCGATCCACGAATGTCGCGCAACCCCTCCTGGCTCATCTCGTTCAGGTTCTGTCCCTTGAACCGGATCGATCCGCCGACGATGCGCCCGTTCTTGCCCAGATCCTGCATCACGCCCAAGGCCACAGTGGACTTGCCGCAACCGCTTTCTCCAACCAGCCCGACGGCCTCGCCGGGCATCACCTTGACGGAAAAATCCATCACGGCGGGAATTTCACGAAGCCGGGTGAAAAAGGAAATCGACAGCTGGTCGATCTCCAGAATGGGCCCGTCATAAGTGTCTTTCATGGCTTGTCTCCCAATCGGAGGGACAGAGAAACGCCACTGGTTTCATCGGTCCAAAAATATCCCGGGGGTCCGGGGGCTGGCCCCCGATCCGTCCCTTTCATCAATCGCGCAGGCTTTCCTCGCGCAGACCATCGGCCAGCAGGTTCAATCCCAGCACCAGCGACAACAGTGCAAAGGCGGGTGTCAAAGCCGGATGCAGATAGATCGACAGCAGCTTGCGACCGTCGTTGATCGTGGTTCCCCAATCCGGGCTTTCCGACGACAGGCCCAATCCGAAGAAACCCAAGGTTCCCAATAGGATCGTGGTATAGCCGATCCGCAGGCAGAAATCGACGATCAGCGGGCCGCGCGCGTTTGGCAGGATCTCCCACAGCATGATGTACCAAGGACGTTCGCCGCGCGTCTGCGCTGCGGCCACATAGTCCCGAGTCTTGATGTCCAGCGCCAGCCCGCGCACGATGCGGAACACCGTGGGCGAATTCACGAAGACCACCGAGACAAAGACCGTCAGCAATCCGCCATCCATCGGGATGAAGTCCAGCGGCCAGAAGGATATGCGGCTGTCCGGGGCGTTGATCGCGGCCATATAGACCAGAAACATCGGCACCAGCACCACCGCCAGCCATTTCAGGTTCTTGCCCGGCTGCGTGCGGAACCGCGACTGGATCAGTACACCCATGAAGACCATGGGAAAGATGAACAACAGGACAGCCATGTATTGCGGCAGGCCCGTCGCGCGGATTTCCGGCGTCACCAGCAGGTAGAACAGCAAGATCACCGGAAAGGCGAGGATCAGGTTCGCCAGAAAGCTCAGCACCGTGTCCAGCTTGCCGCCATAATAGCCCGCAGGCAGACCCAGAGTGATCCCGACCATAAAGGCAAACAGCGTTGCAAGCGGCGCGATGGCAATGACCACCGTGCTGCCTTTGACCATCCGCGTGAAAACATCCCGGGCCAGATTGTCGCCGCCCAGAAGATACCAGCCGTATTCCCCCTCGGCGGCACCGTTGAATGGCGTTCCGGGCAGCTTGTTCTTCATGCCCGAGGCCTGATTGAGCGCCTCATGCGTGGCAATCCAGTCAAATGCAGCGGTGAAAAAGGCCGTGTAGACCCAGAACATCACCAGCGCGAACCCGATCATCCCAACGGTGCTGTCGAACAGCTTGCCGTACAGACCCAACCGCCGCTTGTAGCGGATCGACAGGACAAAGGTGACCACAAGCGCGATCCAGACCGGGATGAACTGGTGACTGACAGCTCCGACAATCCCGGCGCTGGTGTTCATCAGCGCGCCAATCACCAGATATCCAAGTATCAGCGCTACGACGGCAAGTCCCAGAAAGTTCGACCCGATCCGGACAAGCCCCCAAACCCCGCCCGTGGCGATGATCGTGCCGTCAGCATTGGTCTGAATGCCGGTGTCGGGCTCAAACACCGAAAGGATCATCCGCAGGACAAGGGACAGCAGAAACACCGGGACAAGTACGAAAAGGATTGGATCAAGCACAGCGCCTAGGCTGCCGGTCCATGTAAGCGGTTCCATGAGCAGCCCTCCTTAATTTACGCTGATGCGTGGGTTGAGATAGACATAGCCGATGTCCGAAATCAGCTGCGTCACCAGAACCACGATGACCGAGACAACCGAGACGCCGAGCAGCAGTTCGATGTCGTTGTTCTGCGCGGCCTGAACCAGCGTCCAGCCAAAGCCCTTGTAGTTGAACAGTGTCTCGACAATGACCACGCCGTTCAGCAGCCAGGGAAATTGCAACATGATTACCGTAAAGGGCGCGATCAGCGCGTTGCGCAGCGCGTGCCGCATCACGATATTCGGAAAACTTACGCCCTTCAGTCGGGCGGTTCGGATGTATTGCGCGGTCATGACCTCGGCCATCGAGGCCCGCGTCATCCGCGCGATATAGCCCATGCCATACAGCGCGATGGTCAGCACCGGCAGAAAGAAATTCTCAAAGTTCGGGTTGTCCATGGCGCTGGCAGCGGTGCCCTTGAACCACTTTAACCCCACCGCCGAACTGGTAAAAACCGCGATGAACAAGACGCCCGAGACATATTCCGGCGTTGCCGTGGTCGCGATGGAAAAGGTCGACAGAGAACGATCCAGCGGCGAGCCTTCTTTCATGCCTGCCAGCACTCCAAGAAGCAGCGCCGAGGGCACCATCAACAGCATCACCCAGAACATCAGCCGCCCGGTCAGGGCCAACCGTGTTGCGACGATTGAGCCGACGCCCTCCTTGAAGACCGTGGAAAACCCCCAGTCGCCCTGAATGATGCCGCAAAAACTTTTAGCTTCCTCGGCGGGCTGGCCCGGTTCGGCGCAGCGGGCGCGGGTTTCGCCATCGGTGCCGGTGATCACCCAGCCCGGCGCGACACCCAGCCATTGCGCATATTTGATCGGCAAGGGTTCAAGATAGCCACGGTTGCCCAGATAGGTCGCAACCTGATCGTCGGTCATCCGAAAATTGCCCTCGCTCTTGGACAGCTTTTCGAGGTTTGGATAGAGGTTCGTCAGGAAGAAGACGATAAAGGTCAAAACGAGCGCGGTCAGGATCATCACCCCGAGCCGCCTTAATATGAATAATCCCATGATCGCCCCTGTCGGTCGGTTTTGCGGGGTGGTCCCCGTCTGGTTTTATCAGGTCGTGCCCCCCGTATGAGGGGCAAAAAAAGGGCCGCAACGACTGCGGCCCTTGATCATTCTGCTCAGGCGGCGAAGCCCAGCTTGTAGACGTGGATCTCAAAGCTGGGGTGCATCTCGGCCCCGATCACACCCGGCTTGTAGTGGCGATACAGCGAGCGCCAGTACGGCTGGATGATCACAGCATCGTCCTGCATGATCTTCTCGATCTCGGCCATGACCACGCGGCGCGCATCGGCGTCGGCGATCGACATGGCGGCGTTCAGCTTGGCGTCGAATTCGGGGTTGGCATAGCCCGCTTCGTTCCACGCTTCGCCCGAACGGTAGGCCAGCGCCAGAACCTGAACGCCCAAGGGGCGGTGGTTCCATTCGGTGATCGACAGCGGATACTTGGCCCAGTCGTTCCAGAAGGTCGAGCCGGGCAGAACAGTGCGCTTCACGTTGATCCCAGCGTCGCGCATCATCGCTGCTGCGGCGTCGCCCGTGTTCTTGGTAAAGCCATCGTCCAGCGTGATCAGCTCATGCTCGAAATCGCTCATGCCGGCCTCTTCCAGCATGGCAACAGAGCCGCCGGGGTTCAGCTCGGTGCCGCCGATGTCGGCGTATTCCGGGTGCACCGGGGCGACATGGTGGTTGTCGGCCTGAACGCCCAGCCCGGCATAGCCAAGCTCAAGGCAGACCGCATTGTCAACGGCCATTTGCAGCGCCTTGCGCACCTTGAGGTCCGAGTAGGGGGCGCTGTCACCGACCAGCGTTTGCTGGTTGAAGCGCAGAACAACTGTTGCGCCGGTCACGACTTCGGATTTCTCCCAGCCGATGGCATCACCGATTTCGATGAATTCATTGACGTTCTGATACAGCATGTCGACTTCTTCGGATTCAACCGCCGCGATCCATGCCGAGGGGTCCGTGCCGTAGTCGATGAACTCGATCCGGTCGAGATAAGCGCCGCCGATGCCTTCGGCGTCGGTGCCCCACCAATTGTGGTTCTCGTTCTTGACAAGCGAGGCCTTGACCCCGACCTCAAGCGTTTCCGGCAGGTAGGCGCCCGTGCCGATGGGATTGTCCAGCATGGTTTCCGGGTTGTGGCTCGAATGCACGACAGCGGCCGGGTAATCGGCCATGCCCACGACAATCGAAATATCCGGCACCGGCAGTTTGACCAGAACTGTCAGGTCGTCTGTCTTGGTGACGGCGCCTTCAATCAGCTTGTTGGTGTCGGCATCAATCAGCGTCGCCATGCGGCCGGCCATCGAGTTGCCTTCGACATTCTTGTCGCACCAGTATTCGAACATGCGCACGACGTCATCGGCGTTGAACGCATCGCCGTTGTTCCAGGTCACGCCCGGACGCACGTGAAGAGTGACTTCGGTGGCGTCGTCGTTGGTGTCCCAGCTTTCGATCAGCAAACCGCGCAGGCTGCCGTCGCGGTTGTATTCAACCATGTATTCCAGCCAGCCGCGGGTGAAGTTCGAGATCTGCGTCCAGTCCATGGTCCGCGGATCCTTGATCGCGCGCACTTCTTGCTGGATGCGTATGGTGCCACCGGTCTGCGCATGCGCGGCGGCCTCTGCCGGGCTGCCCAGACCTCCCAGCGCATAGGCCGCGGCCGCGCTCAGACCCAGAGCCGTGGTCCGCGTCAGGAATTCACGACGATCCAGTTGGCCCGTCTTGAATTCTTCCGCGTACATCTTGGCTGCCGGATGTACCCGGGCGCCGTTGTTGCATTGCGTCATGTTATTCTCCCTGTGACACAAGATTTCATATGTTGGGGTCTTGTTGTCGGGCGCTTGTCTTGTGTCGACCGCGCACCCTTGCCCCAGTTCCCGCCCATTGCGCATAAGTTGACAAGCTGCGTCAACGCTTGCTTTCGCCGTTTTGCGGTCAAAAAACGACATCCTCCTTATTCAAAAGCGACAAGTTGGGAAGTGCAAGGAAAAGTTCCGATAAGCTTGCGCCTAAACACGATGTCGCGATCGGCTGCGCAAAGCGCTTGGCGACAGGCCGGTGTGGTTCTGCATGAACCGCGTGAAATAGGCCGCAGAGGCAAAGCCAAGCGACTTTGCAATCTCCTGCACTGACGGTTTCGGCGCCTCCAGCGCCATGCGCGCCGCGTGCAGTTTACGTTCGGTCAGGATGTCAGCGGCGGTTTTTCCGCAGCTTTGACGACAGACGCGCGTCAGATGAGTTGGCGTGACGTCCAGCATTTCCGCGTAATCGCCCATCAACATCGGCGTGCGAAAATCGCGCGTCACATGTTGGGCAAAGCGTTTGGCCAGCCGCCCGGCGGCTGTTTCCTTGGGGCTGTCGACGGTGCCTTCCCGGATCTGCCGATTCAGCCAGACCCCGACAAGTGCCACATGTGCTTCGATCGCTTCGTCCAGATAGGGGCGGCGCTGGCGCAATTCACGCTGAATCGAGTCGATTGTTCCAGTCAACTCAGCCTGAGACAGGCTGTCCCGCACCCGCAGCAACAGCGGCTCTTTCGGCAATTGCCCGGTCAGCCCTGCAGGGCTTTCCAGATACAGCGATTGTACGGTGTTGGGCAATTCAAGGGAAAACAATGTCCCGGCGGGCAGGTACAGCGCAGTATGCATCGAGACACCGCGCCGCACGCCATTGACGATCACGCGGCCCTGTCCGCGCGTGATCCACAGCAGGAAGTTTTCGGAGCGGTCGTGTTGCAGGTCGTACTTCCAGCTCGCCCCTTGAACGGCCAGCCCGAACGAGCCGCAGTTTACCGGCCCCCGCGGCGCTGGGGCTGGCGGCATCGCCTTGCGCAAAAAAGACGGAACCGTGCTCATGCCAAGACCTTCGGGTGAATTTTTTGCCAGCGCGTCATCCGCCCTTTAAACCATGTCCTTTGGCGTTTGGCGAATTGGCGAGTGAGGATCGTGGCGCGTTCAAAGGCGGCCTCCTGAGTCATCTCGCCTTTGACCACGGCGATCAGTTCGGCTGCGCCAATTGCCTTGGACGAGGGCAGGGCGGGCGACCAACTGCCCAGGTTGGCCCGTGCTTCGTCCAAGGCTCCTGCGTCGATCATCTTGCGAAAACGTCCTTCGATCCTTGGGGTCAGCCAGTCTTTTGGCGCATCAAACAGGGCAGTTTGCGCATGATCCAGCGGTAAGAGCGGCGGCGGCGTTGTGTCTTGCCAAGCGGCCAACCCTTTCCCGGTCGTGCGCAGCACCTCCCAGGCACGCATCACGCGGGCGGGGTTGTTCAGGTCGATCCGCGCGGCGGTTTCCGGATCAAGTTCGGCGATGATCGCCTCTAGCCCGTCATGTTCCAAACGCTCTTCGCCCATTGCGCGAATGTCCGGTGGCGTTTCCGGAATCTCGGCCAAACCTTCCGTCAGCGCCGTAAAATAAAGCCCGGTGCCTCCGGTTATGATCAGCCGCTCTGATCCGTTCAGCAAAGCGGCCACGTCGCGCAGCCATTGTCCCACGGAATAGGGGGCCTCGCCCGGGATATGGCCGTACAGTGCATGCGGCGCCAAAGCCTCTTCCGCTGCCGAGGGGCGAGCTGTCAAAATTCTCCAGTTTTCATAGACTTGGATGGCGTCTGCGTTGACGATCACGCCACCTTGATCTTGGGCCAGCGCCAATGCAAGCGCGGACTTTCCGCTCGCTGTGGGGCCTGCGATCAGCACATGCCGCGCAGGATCGAACCCACGCGCCACTGCGCTGGCGGCCTGCATCTGCGACGTCGTCATCTTGTGTGATCCACTCTTTCCTCGTGGCATCGCCGCATTGCGGCGCCGAGCCATTGCAGCCGCTGCGGTTTTGCGCCAAACATGGCGCGATCATATCCCCCAGCCAAGACGGAGCGCAACATGAGCGAGAGCGGCACGCAAGAAACAAAATTCAAGCGCGTGATGTTGAAGATCTCAGGCGAGGCTTTGATGGGGGATCAGGGCTTTGGCCTGCACCCGCCGACCGTCCAGCGCATCGCCAATGAGGTCAAGACCGTGCACGACATGGGCGTCGAGATTTGCATGGTGATCGGCGGTGGCAACATTTTCCGCGGTCTGGCCGGCAGCGCGCAGGGGATGGAAAGGACCACCGCAGATTACATGGGCATGCTGGCGACCGTGATGAATGCGCTTGCCGTGCAATCCGCGCTGGAAGGTCTGGGCGTCTTTACCCGGGTGATCTCGGCGATCCGCATGGATGAAGTGGCCGAGCCATACATCCGTCGTCGCGCCGTCCGCCACCTTGAGAAAAAGCGGGTCTGCATTTTTGCCGCGGGCACCGGCAACCCCTATTTCACCACCGACACCGCTGCAACTTTGCGTGCAAATGAAATGGCTTGCGAGGCGATCTTCAAGGGGACAAAGGTGGACGGTGTCTATGACAAGGACCCGGTCAAACACGCTGACGCGGTGCGCTATGACGACGTGACTTATGACGAGGTTCTGGCCAAGCACCTGAACGTCATGGACGCCAGCGCGATTGCTCTGGCGCGCGACAACAACCTGCCGATCATCGTGTTTTCGCTGGACGAGCCGGGTGGCTTCAAGGGGATCCTGGCCGGGAAGGGCACCTATACCCGCGTCCACAGTTAATGGCGGCGGGCCGCGCGGTTGGTGCGCGGCGTTTCTCCGAACAGAGCCCTGTAGCTTCGGGTAAAGGCCGAGGGTGAGACGAATCCTGTCGCTGCGGCAATTTCCTGAACGCTAAGCTCGGTGTCCTGGACCAGAGTTTTTGCCCGGGTCAGGCGGAGTTCGAGATAGGCTTGCATTGGCGTTTGGCCCAGTCCGTGCTGGCAACGGGTGCGCATTTGCTTGGGGCTCAGATCCAATTCACGCGCGACGGCGTCCAGCGGGATCGGGTTTTCAAGATTGGCGGCCATGACAGCCTGCATCCGCATCAGAACCGGATCAGATGCGCGCGGCAATTTCTGGCTGTCGCCCGCAACGGCCAAACGGCCCAAAGCCAGCGCTTCAGAGATTTGCGCCGACAATGACGGCGCGACCGTGCGCGCGACCCATGCCAAAAGAGCATCGACGCCTGCCATTCCACTGCCGGCAGTCAGCCTCTCGCGATCAAGGCAATATTTCGCATCGGAATGCGCGACTTGTGGCCAGCGCCCTTGATGTTCAGGCTTTTCGGCATCTTCCAGAACAGCCTCGCGTCCATTCAGCAAACCCAATTCCGCAAGCACCACTGTGCCAGGCCCGATCGCGCCCAAAGTCGACGAAGCTTTGTCAGCACGGGCCAGAAAGCCACGAAACCCAAAGGGAAGGTGCCGTAAAGGCCTGGCCCCGGCGCATAGCAGCACAAGGTCCGTCGCTTCGGCACCGTCCCACCCGGTCGCACTAGGGGCGAGTGGGATACCTTCCAAGGTATCAATCTCTTGGCCGGTGACGGTGCGGGTCTGCCAGTTGAACAATTCGCGCCCAGAGCATCGATTGGCCAATGTCAGAACTTCGCGGATCAGCGCATAAGTCAAAATAGGTGTTCCGGGAAAGACTATGATGGAGACCTGCATATCTGACTTTCGTGCATGATTTTAGGCATTTAATGGCGGCTCGTCCGGTATTCAGGGACTTTTGTGCACGAAAACGGTAAATACTTTGTTGACGTGGTGGGACCTGCCCATTTTGAGCGTTGCCAGGAAGATTGTGCATGAAATGCAGACTAATTGGCATGAAGGTCAGAAAATGACGTCTTTTCAAGTATGAAAAAGGACAAAAAGGGGCTTAGGCCATTTGGCTAACAGGCTCTGGTTTGCCGTATGACAGGTCCCGGTTCATCACGGCGGAAAACGTCAGAATGAACAATGAAAAGAAGCTGCGTCTAACCAGCAGACTGGGAAACGCCCGCCATATCTGCGATCAGGCAACGTAAATCTGCGCCAGAAGGTTCGTGCCGAACCATGTCCGGGTACTTCCCCAGCGCAATCCCCGGCCAGATCTCTCGAATTGCCGCCTTTGCCGTGGGCGGCAGTGATTTCATCGCTTCAGGACCTGGGTAAAAGCTCTCGACAGGCCCGCCGCAGGCAAAGACCAGTTCATGGCGATCAAATGCAAGGTGATAGTAGGCCACGACAGAGTCATTGCTTTGGTAGACACCGCGCAAACCTGTCAGTTTCTTGGCCGCCGTCAAAAAAACGACCGTTCCAAACCTGAGTGTATTCGACCGGGCATTGATCATGACACGGTGATTGGGAGAAAGCGCAAGTCGTTTTCTCGGCAGCCCGCAGCCAAGCGTGCCCTTGCGAAACACGATCGGAGGAGCGATCTCCCCAGTGATACAGCCGATCCAACGTAAAACCTGCGCGCCATGATCCAAGGTCAATATCAAATCCCCGGCGCTCAGCTTTTCGACCCTCTGTGGACCTGTCGGAGTTTCGACAAACGTGCCCTGGGCCAGGCAAACGGTCGAGCCGCTCATGGATTGCCAGGTGTTGTACCCAGCCGCAGCGGTGGTGATGGGGGAAATAAGTTCTATGGACCGGATGGTCAGATTGTCCATGTTGCCAAGGTTTTGCATGTCGCCGACAAAGGTGTCGCCGTTCTGCATCTGCACGACCACCACGTCGATATCGTGAATCGTGCCGTCATCCTCGATCACCTGCGCGGAATAGGTGATCGTACTGTCGACCTGTTCGTCATGGAAATTTCCGGCAACAGTGTACTGGACATGATCGTTGCCATAATTCGTTTCGTCATCGAAGATCGCGCTGTCATTGTTGTTGTCGATACTGGTCAAATCGACCAGTTCCAGATCCTGGAACGAATGATAGGTGCCCGCAAGATTGCTTGCGAGTTCCGCGTCCAAATCGGCTTCATTCACATCAATCGACGCCAGCGTGCCAATGTAGACCATGGTATTGATCGTCGTGGCCACGCGCGGATTATCAAGCTGCCGGGTTAATTTCATGTTTCCGGCCAACAGCGTACCCTATACAAGCTGCGCATTCTGGGGTTATAGCAGGGTCAGCAAAACAACGCCCGCTGGGCGCGCCTAGACGATTGGGAGAGACGAGCAGATGTCCGGAGAAGATTTCGAGCTTGATACAGATGACCTGAAGCGCCGTATGGACGGCGCCATTGCCAACCTGCGCACCGAATTTGCGTCATTGCGCACGGGCCGTGCCTCGGGGTCAATGCTTGAACCGATCATGGTCGACGCCTATGGCTCGCAGACTCCGATCAACCAGGTCGGCACGGTCAACGTTCCCGAACCGCGCATGGTCACGATCAACGTCTGGGACAAAGGCCTTGTGGGCAAGGTCGAAAAGGCGATCCGCGAAAGCGGCCTGGGGATCAACCCGCAGCTGAACGGTACGATCATCATGCTGCCGATCCCGGAGCTGAACGAAGAACGCCGCCGCGAGCTGACCAAGGTCGCTGGCAACTATGCCGAGCACGCCCGCGTCAGCGTTCGCAACGTGCGTCGCGACGGCATGGACCAGATCAAGAAGGCCAAGGCCGACGGGATGAGCGAAGACGACCAGAAATTCTGGGAGCAGGAAGTTCAGGACCTGACGGACCAATACATCAAGAACGTCGATGACGCGCTTGAAAACAAACAAGAAGAGATTATGCAGGTCTAAGCGCGTTATGCTTGCACGGGCTCCATTTGGGTCACGGGCGGCAGCGCATTGCCGCCGTGCAAGCATTCGGCTTTGGCAATTGGACGATGATTGCGCTAAACCCCGCTTCAGACCGCTGATTGCAAGGACTGCCCGATGAACAAGACGTTCCGTGAAACAGATGGCCCGCGCCATGTGGCCATCATCATGGATGGCAACGGACGTTGGGCCACAATGCGCGGTCGTCCGCGTCTTTTCGGACATCATGCGGGTGCCAAGCGGGTGCGCGAAGTGGTCGAAGCCTGCCCCGATCTTGGCATAAAATACCTGACGATCTTTGCCTTCTCGACCGAGAACTGGAAGCGCACACAGGTCGAGGTGGCCGGTCTGATGAGCCTGTTCCGCCGCTATATCTCCAAGGAAGCGCGAGCGTTGAAAAAGCAGAATGTGCGGGTGCGGTTCATCGGCGACCGGGTTCGGCTGGATGACAAGCTGATCAACCTGATGGATGAGCTTGAGCAACTGACCGAAGATTGCTCTGGCACGAATCTGACCATCGCGCTGAATTATGGCGGCCGGGACGAGGTGGCCCGCGCCACACAGCGGCTGGCGCAGGACGTCGCGGACGGCAATCTGGACCCTGCCTGCGTCGATGAGGAAACCCTGCCACGTTATCTTGACACACACGTTTTGCCTGACCCCGACTTGGTGATCCGCACCAGCGGCGAGGCGCGCATATCCAACTTCCTGCTCTGGCAGTCGGCCTATGCCGAATATGAATTCGTCGATACGCTTTGGCCGGATTTCACCGCCGAAGAACTGGGCAAGCTGTCCAAATCCTATGCTCAGCGGGATCGCCGTTACGGAGCCGTCAAGACATGAGCGGCGCGAACTGGGATGATCTGAAAGCGCGGCTTGCCTCGGGTGTGGCGATGGTCGTGGTCGGGCTCCTGGCCGTTTGGCTGGGGGGGCTTTGGTTCCACCTGCTGATCGCTTTGGCCACAGGTCTTATGGTCTGGGAACTGGTACGGATGCTGAATCCGGCGCAGGCCAATGTTGCCATGGGGCTGGGCCTGTTCAGCGGGCTCGCTTCGTTGGTTGCGCCGCATTTGGCGCCTGCCATCGCTTTGCCGCTGCTGTTTCTTCCCGCGATGCTGGGTCTTGGGCGCATGGGGCGAGGCGGCGTCGTTTATGCGGTCTATGCCGCGCTGATCATGCTGGCTGGGTACGGAATGATGGGCCTGCGGGACGATTTTGGACTTCTCTGGATGCTTTGGCTGGTCGTCGTGGTGATTGTCACCGATGTCGCAGGCTATTTCGCCGGACGCATGATTGGCGGGCCAAAGTTCTGGCCCAAGGTCAGCCCTAAAAAGACGTGGTCCGGCACTGCCGCGGGTTGGATTGCCGCCGCGATTGTCGGTCTGATCTTTGCCAAATGGACGTTGGCCGGGGCCGGGCTTGCCGGTGTTTCGATCGCGGTGAGCATGGCCAGTCAGCTGGGTGATATTGCCGAAAGCGCGATCAAACGTCGCTGTGGGGTCAAGGACAGCTCGAACCTGATCCCGGGGCATGGCGGTTTGCTGGACCGGTTTGACGGCATGCTGGGGGCTTCGGTCTTTTTGGTGATCGCTGGGCAGATCGTCGGCTTTCCGCCGGGCAGCCAGTAGGGGCAGGGCGCAATGCGGCGAGTCTCCATTCTGGGTGCGACGGGCTCGATCGGGCAAAACACGATCGACCTGATCGCGCGGGCGCCCGAGGACTATCAGGTTGTTGCCCTGACCGGCGGCCGTAATGCGCAAAAGCTGGCGCAGGACGCGATCCGGCTTGGGGCGCAAATCGCTGTCGTTGCCGACGAGGCGGCTTTGCCGGCGCTGCGCGAGGCGCTGTCGGGCAGCGGGATCGAAGCTGCCGCTGGCCGCGCCGCCTTGATCGAAGCAGCGCAGCGCCCTGCTGATTGGGTCATGTCCGCCATCGTCGGCGCCGCCGGGCTCGAACCCGGCTTGCGTGCCCTGCAAGGCGGGGCCGCTCTGGCGCTGGCCAACAAGGAAAGCATGGTGTGCGCCGGGCCGTTGATGCTTCGGACCGCCGCCGAGGGCAGGGGCCGCATTCTTCCGGTCGATAGCGAACATTCCGCGGTGTTTCAGGCGCTACTGGGCGAGGATATCGCTTCGGTCGAGCGTATCGTGATCACCGCAAGCGGCGGTGCCTTTCGGGATTGGCCGCTGGAGGATCTGGACAAGGCCACGCCGGAACAGGCCGCCACCCACCCGAATTGGGACATGGGGCAGCGCATCACCATCGACAGCGCTTCGATGTTTAACAAAGCTCTGGAACTTATAGAAACCAAAGAGTTTTTCGGCGTCTCCCCGGACAAGATAGAAACCGTCGTTCATCCGGAATCGATGATCCACGCGATGGTCGGTTTCAACGATGGCGCGTTGATGGCCCATGTGGGCCCGGCTGATATGCGCCACGCCATCGGCTTTGCGCTGCATTACCCGCAGCGCAAATCGCTTCCGGTCGAACGGCTGGATCTGGTGAAATTGGGACAACTGACCTTTCGCACGGCCTGCGAGGTGCGCTGGCCTGCGTTGCGGCTGGCGCGCGAGGTGATGCACACCGGCGGTCTGGCCGGAGCGGTTTTCAATGCCGCCAAGGAAACCGCCTTGGATGGATTTATCGAAAAACGCATTACCTTTTCACGTATGGCGGGCGTCGTCGAGGAGGTCTTGACCAGTCTTTCGGCCCAAGCGGGCCTTATTGATGCCGAAGTTACTCTTGATAACGTCCTGCAAGCAGACCATCTCGCTAGGCAGAAAGCCCATGAGATTCTGACACACTGAGTGCTCTAAAAGGGGGCGAGACCTTGGATATGACCACCCTGATTCCGCAGTTCGGCGGAATTCTCTGGACGCTGATCGCGTTTGTTATCGCGCTCTCTGTGATCGTGACGATTCACGAATACGGCCACTACATCGTTGGCAAGAAGTCGGGCATCTTTCCCGAGGTTTTCTCGCTCGGGTTCGGCCCGGTGATCTGGTCGCGTTATGACAGCTACGGCACGAAATGGCAGCTCGCCGCTTTGCCCTTTGGCGGCTACGTCAAGTTTCGCGGCGATGCGAACGCCTCGGGCGGGCGCGACGAAGAGGTCTATTCAAGCATCAACGAAGACGAACTGCGCACGACCATGGAAGGCGCGCCGCTTTGGGCGCGGACCGCGACGGTGGCCGCTGGTCCGCTGTTCAACTTTGCCCTGTCGATCATCATTTTCACCGGCGTGATCATGTTCCGCGGCGTCGTGGCCGAGCCGTTGACCGTGGGCGAATTGCGCCAGCTTCCCGCCACGCAAGAGCTTCAGATCGGCGATCAGATCACCAAGATCGCGGGTAAAGCCCCGCCGGGGTTTGACGATCCGGTGGCTTACGAAACCTTCATGAAAAACCTGCCGAAACAGGGACTTCTTGAGTATACCGTACTGCGTGACGGGCAAGAGGAAACGGTTTCCGGGCCCTATGTCTATCCGCCGATCGTGACCCAGATCGCGCCGCGCTCGGCTGCTGGGGACACGGGCATGAAACAGGGCGATGTGATCGTCGCCATTGACGGCGAACCGATTTTTGCTTTCGACCAACTCAAGGAAAAAGTCGAAGGCTCTGAAGGCGCGACACTGGCGCTGGACGTCTGGCGCGACGGAGAGATCCTTCCGATGGAACTGACCCCGCGCCGGGTGGATGAACCGCAGGCCGATGGCGGGTTCAAGACCTTCTACCGTATCGGTATCGTGGGCGGCATCCTGTTTGAGCCTGCCACCGTCACCCCCGGCTTTGGTGAGGCGCTTTGGTCGGGCGTCAGCCAAGTGGGCCGCATCATGCAGGGCTCGATCTCGGGCCTGTGGCACATGGCGACGGGCGCAATCAGCACCTGTAACCTGTCCGGCCCCATCGGCATCGCCGAAACCTCGGGTGACATGGCCAGCCAGGGCACGGCAAACTTCATCTGGTTCATTGCCGTGCTGTCCACGGCCATTGGCCTGCTGAACCTCTTCCCGGTGCCCGTTCTCGATGGCGGACATCTGGTGTTCTACGCCTACGAGGCGCTGTCGGGCCGCCCGCCCAGTGACAAAGCCCTCAAGGTGCTGATGTCCATCGGTCTGACCGTCGTTCTGGCCTTGATGGTTTTTGGCGTGAGCAATGATTTGTTCTGCAACTGACGACAATTCATGGGGCAGGGGTCAAAATCCTGCCTCATTTACCTGTCAGTAAGGTCTCACCAACAAAGGGACCGAATCCATGCAAACGATTCAAGCCGGATACCGCAGCATGAGCCTGCTGGTCACCATAAACTGGGACCGGCTCCTTTATCTTGCGACGATAGTCTTTGCCCTGTTCTTTGGGGCTTATATGGGCACGATGTTTCTGTGATTTCCCAATAGGCACAACCGCCTAGGCCGGTTTGCGCCGAACCGATGTGCGAACGCTACATCTTGTGGTGAAACACTTTCAGGGCTTTTGACATCGGCCCCCATTCCCGATACTGACTTTGTGAGGCATGTCGGAATGGATTGGCGAGAATGGCAAAGGTCATTTCCGCGCGTAAGACGCGCAGGGTATTTGAAGCAAACCGGGTTTCCAAAGCGACGAAGGCAGTGGCAATTGCCATTGCATTGGCCGCTGGAGTAGGGACTGTTACTGTCCCGCAGGTCTCTTACGCACAGAGCTTTGCGTTCACGTCGGTTTCCATCGAAGGCAACAAACGGATCGAGGGCAGCACGATCCTGTCCTACGCCGGAATTGCACGCGGGCAGACGGTTTCAGCGGCCGAGTTGAACGACGCCTATCAGCGCATTCTGGGTTCGGGCCTGTTTGAATCGGTTGAGTTGATCCCGCAAGGCTCCACGCTGGTGATCCGCGTTGTCGAATATCCAACGGTCAACCGCATCAATTTCGAAGGCAACAAGCGCATAAAGGACGAAGATCTTGCAGCGCTGGTGCAATCGGAATCGCGCCGGGTCTTCAGCCCGCGTGTGGCCGAATCCGACGCTCAGGCCATTTCCGAAGCCTACGCCCAACAGGGCCGCATCGCAGCCCGCGTCACTCCCAAGGTGATCAAGCGCAGCGACAATCGCGTTGATCTTGTCTTCGAAGTCTTCGAGGGCGGCGTATCCGAAATCGAGCGCATCGGGTTTGTCGGCAATGGCAAGTATTCGGATCGTCGCTTGCGCCGGGTTCTGGAAACCAAACAGGCTGGCCTGCTGCGCGCGTTCATCAAGAAAGACACCTTTATCGAAGACCGGATCGAATTCGACAAGCAATTGTTGAACGATTTCTACGCCTCGCGCGGTTACGTCGATTTCCGTGTGACAGGTGTTAACGCAGAACTGGCCAAGGAACGTGACGGGTATTTTGTGACCTTCAACGTTGAGGAAGGGCAGCAGTTCAAATTTGGCGAAGTCTCGGTCACCTCGGACCTTCCGGATGTTGATCCGGACACCTTTGAACGCGTGGTCAAGCTGCGGTCGGGCAAGGTTTATTCGCCCAGTCTGGTTGAGAATGAGATTGCGCGGCTGGAACGTCTGGCCATCGAAGAAGGTCTGAACTTTGTTCGGGTCGAACCTCGCGTCACCCGAAACGACCGCGATTTGACGCTCGACGTGGAATTCATGCTGACCCGCGGCGAGCGGATCTTTGTGGAACGCATCGACATCGAAGGCAACACCACCACGCTGGACCGGGTTGTTCGCGAACAGTTCGATGTGGTCGAAGGCGATCCCTTCAACCCTCGCGCCATTCGCGAAAGCGCCGAGCGTATCCGCGCTCTGGGGTTCTTTGAAACCGCCGAAGTGCAGGCCCGCGAAGGCTCCAGCCCGAACCAGGTCATTGTTGACGTCAATGTCGAAGAGAAACCGACAGGCGCGCTCAGCTTTGGCGGATCCTATTCGTCTACGGATGGCTTTGGCGCCTCGATCTCGTTCAGCGAGCGGAACTTCCTTGGACGTGGGCAGGCCTTCAGCTTTGCCATCCAAACCGCGGCCGGTGCGAACCGCTATTCGCTGTCCTTCCTCGAGCCTCGCTTGCTGGGACGCGACGTCGCCTTTGGACTGGACATGAACTATTCCGAAACGACGCTGCTGTCGTCGTTCTTCAACACCGCCGAAGGCACATTCCAGCCGTCGATCTCTTTCCCGCTGTCTGACAATGGCCGTTTGCAACTGCGCTATACGTTCCGCTATTCGGATATGCGCGATCTGGATCAAACCAAGGTCGGGACTGATTTCGGATCGCTCATTGCCGCTGAGGCTGCGATTGGCGAACGGTATGACAGTTCGTTGGGGTACACCTTCAGCTATGACACTCGGCGCACCGGTCTGAACCCGAATGCCGGTGTTCTGCTCGAGTTTGGTCAGGACTTTGGCGGCCTTGGAGGCGACAGCAATTTCATACGCACCAAGGCAAAGGCCGTGGCGCAGACCAAGGTTTTCAACGAAGAAGTGACTCTGCGAGCCTCACTGGAAGGCGGCGCGCTGCACTACTCCAAAGGCAGCAGCCGCGTGGTCGATCGTTTCGTTGTCGGGCCGAACATCATGCGCGGCTTTGAATACGGCGGCATTGGCCCACGCGAATACATCGCCGGCACCGATGTGAACGACAAGCTGGGCGGCAACTTCTACGCCGTGGCGCGGTTCGAGGCGGAATTCCCGCTTGGCCTGCCCGAGGAATACGGCATCACCGGCGGCGTCTTTTATGACGTTGGCTCGGTCTGGGGTTTGGACAACACCAATGCCAACGTCCTTTACGAAGATTTCAGCGCGCGTCACGTCATTGGTGTGTCAGTTTTCTGGGACAGCTTCATCGGCCCGCTGCGTCTGAACTTCTCCGAAGCCTTGAAGAAGGAAAAGCAGGACGTTCCGCTGAACTTCAACCTGACCATTTCGGCCGAATTCTAACGTGATGCGCCGCCTCTTTGCCTTGCTGTTGCTCGGCCTTTGGCCAGCCCTTGCGGCAGGGCAAAACCTTGGCGGGCCGCTCAGCGAAGGCGTGGTGCAAAGCCCGGTTCTGGTGATTGAATTCGAACGTGTGTTCAGCGAAAGCGCCTTTGGCAAACGCGTGATTGCTGACATTGAAAGCGAAGGTGCGGCCCTGGCCGCAGAAAACCGCCGGATTGAAACCGAGTTGACCGAGGAAGAGCGCCGCTTGACGCAACAACGCGCCAGCTTGCCTGCCGAGGATTTTCGGACGCTTGCCGATGCCTTTGACGAAAAGGTTCAGCGCCTGCGCCGCGAACAGGATACCAAAGCACGGGCCGTCAGTGCCCGCCCAGAAGAGGCGCGGCGCCAATTCGTCGTCACCATGCAGCCCGTGCTGCGCGAGATCATGCAAGAGGCCGGCGCCGCCGTGATCCTCGAACGCCGTTCGACCTTTGTGTCGATTTCAGCAATCGATGTGAGCGATCGTGTGATTGAACGGGTCGACGCGGAAATTGGCGATGGCCGCGACCTGCCTGCTCCCGACCCCGAGACCAATCCCTGACTCTTGCTCAAATTCATCTGTGTTGCTAGGGACAGGGGCTAACACCACCAGACCGAGGGACCCCAATGACCGAAACGCTGCTGAGCGCTGACATCCAGCTGATCCAACGGATTATCCCGCACCGCTATCCCTTTCTTCTGGTGGACCGCGTGGAAGAAATTGACGGTACCCAAAGCGCTGTTGGTATCAAGAATGTCACCATGAACGAGCCGCATTTTCAGGGCCATTTTCCCGGTCTGCCGATCATGCCGGGTGTAACCATCGTCGAGGCGATGGCCCAAACGGCGGCCGTCATGGTTGGCACGACGTTGGGCATGGAAGACAAGGAAATGAAGGTCTATTTCATGTCCATCGACAAATGCAAATTCCGCCGCAAGGTGATCCCCGGCGATCAGCTCAAGATGCGCCTGACGACCCTGCGCGGCAAACCCGGCGGCAAGGTCTGGAAATTTGGCGGTGTGGCCGAAGTGGATGGTGAAATGGCTGCCGAGGCTGAATTCACGGCCATGATGGACCTGCCGTCTTGACCTCTGCCAGTATCCATCCCAGCGCCTATGTCGAAGAGGGCGCCCAGATCGGCGAAGGATGCAGCGTTGGTCCGTTCTGCCATATCGGCCCCGAGGTGGTTCTGGGCCAAGGCGTTGTGCTGAAATCACATGTGGTCGTCACCGGCCAAACCGAGATCGGTGATGAAACCGTGGTTTTCCCGTTTTCGGTGCTGGGCGAGATTCCGCAGGATCTCAAGTTCAAGGGCGAAAAGACTCGGCTGGTTATCGGCAAGCGTAACCGCATCCGCGAGCATGTGACGATGAATACCGGCACGATGGGCGGCGGCGGTGTCACCCGCGTCGGCGACGATGGATTGTTCATGGCAGGGTGCCATGTGGCCCATGATGCGCAGGTCGGTGACCGCGTGATCGTGGTGAATTCGGCCGCGCTGGCCGGGCATTGTGTGGTCGAAGACGATGTGATCATCGGCGGTCTTTCCGGCGTCCACCAATGGGTACGGATCGGGCGCGGCGCGATCATTGGCGCCGTGACGATGGTGACCAACGATGTGATCCCATACGGGCTTGTACAGGCACCGCGCGGCAAACTGGACGGGCTGAACCTTGTCGGCCTGAAGCGCAAAGGCGTCGCCCGGTCGGACATCACCGCCTTGCGCGCCGCGTTCCAGATGTTGGCGCAGGGCGAGGGGGCCTTTCAGGATCGGGCGCGCCGTTTGGGCGAAGAAACCCAAAGCGACTATGTCCGGGAGATCGTTGATTTCGTCCTGGGGGACAGTGACCGTTCCTTCCTGACGCCGGGCTGAGCACATGTTGGCGCTGATCGCAGGGCGCGGGGAGTTGCCCCGCGCGGTCGCTATGGCGCAGGACACGGCCCCGCTGATCTGCGCGCTTGAAGGCTCGATGCCCGAAACCGTGACCGCGTCGCATGTCTTTCGGCTCGAACGGCTTGGCGGTTTTCTGAAATGGTTGCGGCGGCAGGGCGTGACCCATGTGTGCCTCTGCGGTGCCGTGGATCGCCCACGCTTTGATTTACTCAAGTTGGACCTTGCCACTTTGGCCTTGTTGCCGCGTATCCGTCGGGCGCTGAGGCGCGGCGACGATGGTGCGCTGCGCATTGCCATTTCGATCCTCGAACAGGCGGGTTTCAAGGTGATCGCGGCACACGAAGCTGCGCCCGATTTGTTGCCCAAACCCGGAACGCTCACCACCGCGCAGCCAGACCACAGCGCCCAACAGGCCGCCGAGACTGGCGATCGTGTCAGTGAAGAACAGGCATCGAAGGATCTGGGTCAGGCCTGCGTCGTCACCGAGGTTGATGTTCTGGCCCGCGAAAGCGAAGCCGGCACCGATGCGATGCTGGCCGGGACAGTAAGCGCGCCCGGTGCGGTGTTTTACAAGGCGCCCAAACCCGGACAGGATCGCCGCGCCGATTTGCCGGTGATTGGCCCGGAAACCGCCATGCGCGCCGTACAGCTTGGCCTTGCCGGTCTGGTGATCGAGGCAGGCGGCGTCATGGTGCTGGACCAGCGAAAGGTAATCGACATTCTGGACAAGGCGGGCCTGTTTCTTTGGGTTCGGGAAAGGCCGCACTGATGCGCGTATTCATCACAGCCGGAGAGGCGTCCGGCGACAAACTGGGCGCGGCGCTGATGCAGGGGCTGAAGCAATTGGTGCCCGATGTCAGCTTTCGCGGCATCGGCGGCGAAAGGATGCAGGCCGAGGGGCTGGACAGCCTGTTCCCCATGGACGAGATCAGCATCATGGGAATCGCGGAAATCCTTAAGGAATACAAGGCGCTAAAGGGCCGCATTCGGCAAACAGCGGATGCGGTGATCGAAGAGCGCCCGGATGTTCTGATCACCATCGACCTGCCCGAATTTTCCCTTCGTGTGAACCGTCTGGTCAAGGCCGTGTCGGACGTGCGGATCGTTCACTATGTGGCCCCCACGGTCTGGGCCTGGCGACCCAAGCGCGCCCAAAAAATGGCGGCGCATGTGGATCAGGTCCTCGCGCTTTTGCCGTTTGAGCCGCCATATATGCAGGCTGCCGGGATCGACTGTGATTTTGTCGGCCACCCGGTGGTCACGGATCCTCAGGCAACCGAGGCCGAAGCGCAGGCATTCCGCGCCGCGCATGGCATCGCGGGGCCGATGGCCTTGATGCTACCGGGATCACGCCGGTCCGAGGTGTCGCGGTTGTTGCCGATCTTTACTGACGTGGCGGAACGGCTGCATAAAGCACGGCCAGACCTGCGCATCGTGGTGCCTGCGGCTGGGGCGGTGGCCCAGACCGTGCAAGCGGCTGTCGCGGAATGGCCGGGCGCGCCTTTGGTGATCTCTCCGAAAGATGATGAAAGCGGTGCGCAAAAACGCGCGGCGTTTCGGGCCGCCGATGTGGCACTGGCAGCCTCTGGCACCGTGTCGCTGGAATTGGCGGCGGCAGGAACGCCGATGGTTATCGCCTATGACATGAGTTGGCTCAGCCGCCAGATCATCGGGCGCATGTTGCTGGTGGATACGGTGACACTGGTCAATCTGGTTTCGGATACGCGGGCGATCCCCGAATTCATCGGTCAAAACTGCCAGCCCGGACCCATCGCCAAGGCTTTGGTACAGGTTCTGGACGCACCGGACGCGCAAAAGCAGGCGATGGAATTGACCATGCAACGGCTCGGGCAGGGGGGCGAATTCCCGGGCCTCAGGGCCGCGCGGGCGGTCCTGGACGGGATCGCGGGCGCCGCGACCAAAAACTAGAACCGACAGCCCGTCAAAAAAAAGCCCCCGAAAGGCAGCGCTTTCGGAGGCTTTTGTTTGTCTGGGTCCAGCTTTTACTGGTTCAGCGACGAGGCTTGTTCAAAGGCTGCGGTGAAGCCCGTCAGAGACATGTCGACAGTCACCTTCTGGTCCGGCGCAAGAGCGGGCACCAGGGTTACGGTCGCCTTGGCGCCGCCTTTGAAGCGGGCGATATCCTCGGCGGTGAAGCCAACGCGGGCGTAGCAGCCGATAGGTGCGCAGAAAGAATAGTCGTAGCGGCGCGCTTGCCCACTATCCACCGTAACGGTCAGCTTTTGCGGCAGAAGCGTTTCCAGAGGAACCACGAAGGTGCCACCAGCCACAGCGCGACCACCGTTCTGGAGTTTGAAGATGCTGACCTCGGCCACCGAAGCGCCATTGGGGTCTTTCAACAGTTGGTACATCTGGCAGACGTCATCGGCGTCCTGCACCTTGAGACACTGCAGCGACCAATCACCGAACGTATCCTTGATGTAGGTTTCCGGCTGGCCGGCTGCGGGCGTGGACGCGTCTTCACCCAGGTCGAGTGCGCCACCAATGTTTGTGCTGCCATCCGCAGCAGGAGCAGCCGTTTCGGCCTGATCCGTGCCTGTCGCGGTGTCCTGAGCATAAGCCGGTGCTGCACCCAGTGCGGCAACGAGTGACAGAAGAAGGAACGATCTTTTCATGGAAGTCCTCTGAAATCCTCTTTTATCATTTGGTCATCGCTTATCATGCCATTGCAGCAGTGTCAGGGTAGAAAAACCAGACCTTGCCATCTGAACGCGGATAAACGCTTGTCAGCTATGACGTTCTTGCTTTCACAGTGAGAGGAAAAAAGAAAGGGGCCCGAATAGGCCCCTTTCCGCTTCACTCCCTGTCGGACCGGCCGACTTTTCATTGAACGGAACGCTACGAAAACTGATCGCGGCGGTCAACAGGCTTTTATCAAAGAAATTTCTTCTCGCTATCGGAACGAAAAAAGCCGCGCCCGAGGGCGCGGCCAGTCTGACAGGGAGGAAGTCTGCCCGGGATAGGAGAGGACATGTCATCCCGGACGAATACACTCTGGCATCAATTGGTTAAGGATGTATGTTCGGTGCGGTCGAGTGGGAGTACAGTAATGACGGACGGAATCTTTGTTGGCGGCGGCGGGCCAGACTACGGCGAAAAACAGTATTTGGCCTTGAAATATGCCAACCGCCATGGGCTGATCGCGGGGGCGACAGGCACAGGCAAGACTGTCACGCTGCAAATTCTCGCGGAAGGGTTTTCGAATGCGGGCGTCCCGGTCTTCATGGCGGACGTCAAGGGCGACCTGTCCGGCCTTGCGGTGGCCGGCAGTGCAACTGGCAAGCTTCACGCGCCTTTCATGGAACGCAATGCCAAGATCGGCTTTGACGATTTCGCCTACGGCGCTTTCCCGGTCACCTTTTGGGACTTGTTCGGCAAACAAGGCCATCCCGTCCGCACAACGGTGTCGGATATGGGGCCGCTGCTTTTGGCGCGGTTGCTGGAGCTGTCCGAAGCGCAAGAAGGTATCCTCAACATTGCCTTCCGACTTGCCGATGAACAAGGTCTGCCGCTGCTCGATCTTGCGGACCTGCGGGCGCTGCTGGTTTGGGTCGGCGAAAACCGGGCCGATCTGTCGCTGCGCTATGGCAATATCTCGACGGCCTCGGTTGGCGCGATTCAAAGGCGTCTCCTGATCCTTGAAAATCAGGGGGGCAATGAGCTTTTTGGCGAACCGGCCCTGGAACTCTCTGACCTGATGCACACTGATTCCGATGGGCGCGGACGGGTGAATATCCTGGCTTCGGACACGCTGATGCAATCGCCACGGCTTTACGCGACCTTCCTGCTTTGGCTGCTGTCCGAGCTGTTCGAAGATCTGCCCGAGGTGGGCGATCCGGACAAGCCAAAGCTGGTTTTCTTCTTCGACGAAGCGCACCTGCTGTTCGATGGCGCCCCCAAGGCTTTGGTCGACAAGGTCGAGCAGGTGGCGCGTTTGATTCGCTCGAAAGGGGTCGGGGTCTATTTCATCACGCAAAGCCCGGACGACATTCCCGAGGATATTCTCGGCCAGTTGGGCAACCGGGTCCAGCATGCGCTGCGCGCCTTCACCGCACGCGACCGCAAGGCGCTGCGTCTGGCGGCCGAAACCTACCGCGAGAACCCGCGCTTTGACATAGAAGAGGCGATCCGCGAAGTCGGCGTCGGCGAAGCGGTCACCTCGATGTTGCAGAAAAAGGGTGTGCCGGGGATTGCCGAGCGTACGCTTGTCCGCCCGCCATCGTCGCAACTGGGGCCGATCACCCCGGCCGAGCGCGGCGGGATCATGGGCGCCTCGGCGTTGTCCGGAAAATATGACGAGCGTCTGGATCGAATCTCGGCATTTGAGATCCTGAAGAAACGCGCCGAGGATGCAGCGCATGCGGCGGAAGAGGCCGAAAAGCAGGAAGAGGAAATGGAGGCTGCGCAGCGCGACTATAACGCCGGGCGACGGTATTCCGGCACAAGGGTAGGGCGCTCGACCTCGCGGACTGTGCGCAAAAGCAGCAAGGAAAAGAGCTTTGGCGAGGCCATGTCGGACATGGTCGTCAAGGAGCTGACCGGCACCACGGGGCGCCGCATCGTGCGCGGCATTCTGGGCGGATTGTTCAAGGCCCGCTGAGCGATCCAGTCGGGTTTGGGGCTCTGCCCCGCGCCTGCGGCGCCCCCCGGGATATTTTTTGACCAATGAAGGGCGGTGCGGGTGAGGCCGTGATGCCGGTGTGCCGGACTGAACGAAATTCCATATCGGATCTCAAGGCCCGCGCAAGATAAGCGACGGGGCTTTGAGAATTGTGCTATCCTGCGATGTCTTGGTGAAATCCGGCAGTGCGCCGGGGACACCAGCGAAGGAGGTACGGAAGATGACAAATACGAAAACGGGAACTTGTTTTTGCGGCGCGGTCGAAGTTGAAGTGACAGGTGAGCCCGAGGCAATGGGCTATTGTCATTGTCAGTCCTGCAGGTCTTGGTCTGCCGGTCCGGTAAATGCATTTACATTGTTTAAGAATGAGAACGTGCGGGTGACGCGCGGAGAGGATCATATCGGTCATTTCAAAAAGACCGAGCGTAGCGATCGGCAGTTCTGCACCGCATGCGGCGGGCATCTGATGACCTATCATCCGCATTGGGATTTGATGGATGTCTATGCGGCAACCCTTCCTGAGCAGACATTCGTGCCGGCGGTTCACGTCAACTATGCCGAAACCGTTCTGCCAATGGTCGATGGCCTGCCCAAGATGAAGGATTTCCCCGCCGAGATGGGCGGCAGCGGCGAAACCGTGCCAGAATAGCCCCGGTTACCGGGCGCAAACCGTAATTGAAAAAGGGGATTTGAATGGGCCATGGGCCAAGAACGTTGTCGCTGACGCCAGAGCATGTGGCGCGCGTTCATCGAGAGATTGAGGACAGGGGGCAGCCGCCGGGATTGCATCCGCAGACGGATGAGGATTACGCCGAATGGGTGGATCGCATTCTGGCCTCGCATCCGGCGCCGGACAGGCCGACGCAATTGTTCGCCTATGGCTCGCTGATCTGGAAGCCCGAGATCGAACATCTTGGGGAACGCGGTGCGGTTCTGTCGGGATGGCGGCGCTCGTTCTGCCTGCGGCAATGGCGGTTTCGCGGCTCACCGGAGTATCCGGGGCTGATGATGTCGCTTGATCAGGGGGGCGAGTGTCAGGGAGTCCTGTTCGAATTGCCCGATACCGACCTGAAAACCCGCTTCAACAAGCTGTTCAGGCGGGAATTCACCGTCAAACCGATCACCAATATCCCAACTTGGCTAACGGTTCAGACCGAGGACGGGCCAGTCGAAGCGCTGGTCATTGTGATGAACCGCGAGTCGCCGCAATACGCCGGGGATCTGACGCCGGAAGATGTGGCGGATGTGCTGGCGCAAAGCTGCGGTCATTTGGGAACCGGGGCCGACTATCTGTTGAATACCGTCACGCAGCTTGAAAGGCGCGACATGCATGATCCGGGGCTTTGGCTTTTGCAGGAGCTGGTGGCGCAGCGGATTGGCCTCGACTGACCGGAATGCGACTTGCGGCGGCACAACGCAAAACGCCCGGGCACTTGGCCCGGGCGTTTCGGTTTCACAACGCCTTGTCTTAGTTGGCCGAGGCCAGCTCTTTCGGCAGGCGGAAGGTCCAGACTGTGCCGCCCTGGTTCAGGTAGCTGACCTTCTTGGCCACTTCGCCGCCCCAGAGCGGAACCGCGCCGCCCCAGCCAGACACGATCGAGACATACTGCTCGCCGTCCTGTTCCCAGGTGACAGGCTGGCCAACGATGCCCGAGCCGGTCTGGAAGGACCAAAGCACTTCGCCGGTTTCGTCATTCAGCGCCTTGAACTCACCTTCGGGGGTGCCAAAGAACACCAGACCGCCAGCGGTGGTCATCACGCCGCCCCAAAGCGGTGCGTCGTTCATGTACTCCCACTTGGTTTCCAGCGTGTCGGGGTCGATCGCCTTGAGGCTGCCGATGTGGTCTTCGTAGTTCGGCTTGATGGTAAAGCCGGACCCCAGATAGGCGGCGCCCTTCTTGTAGGAAACAGGCTCGTTCCAGATGTCCATGCCCCATTCGTTGGAGGGCACGTAGAAGTTGCCGGTGCGCTGCGAGAAGGCCATCGGCATCCAGTTCTTGCCACCAAGGAAGCCGGGCGAGGAGAAGACGACTTCGCCCTTCTTGCCATCAGCCGCATCGGCGGGATTACCGGGGCGATTGTCTTCGTTGTAGATCGGACGACCGTTTTCGTCGATGCCCGAAGCCCAGGTGATGTCCTTGACAAAGGGCGTGGCCCCGACAAATCCACCATCCTCGGCGTTCAGCACATAGAAGAAGCCGTTACGGTCGGCAGTGGCGAGGCGCATGTTGCCCTCGCGGTCGTCATAGGCAACCACTTCGTTGACGCCGTCATAGTCCCAGCCTTCGCGTGGCGTGGTCTGGAAGTGCCATTTGATCTCGCCGGTGGCGGGGTCGATGCCGATGCGGCTGGCGGCATAAAGGTTGTCGCCCATGCCATCGTCCGAGGGCGTGCCCGCACCGCGCAGGTGGCTGTTCCAGGGAGCCGGGTTGCCAGCGCCCATGATGATGGTGTCGGTCCGCGCATCATACGAGCCGCCAAGCCAGGTGGCGCCGCCACCGGTTTTCCACATATCGCCCGGCCAGGTCGCGTTCAGAGTGCCGGTCATGGTGCTTTCTTCGCCGTTCAGCATGCCCATGTGGCCTTCGATCACGGGACGGGTCCAGACCAGATCGCCGGTGTCGGCGTTGCGTGCCTGGACTTCGCCAACGATACCGAATTCACCGCCCGAGTTGCCGGTGATCACCAGACCGTTCACGATCAGCGGCGCGGCAGTGTAGGAGTAGCCAGCCTTGTAGTCGGCGATCTTGTCGCGCCACACCACATCGCCGGTCTTGGCATTCAGCGCCACGATACGCGCGTCGAGCGTGCCAAAGATCACCTTGTCGCCGTACAGTGCGGCGCCGCGGTTGATCACGTCACAGCAGGGCAGGATGCCTTCGGGCAGACGGGCATCGTACTGCCATAGTTCCTTGCCGGTCTTCACGTCGATCGCATAGATACGCGAATACGACCCGGTGATATACATGACCCCATCGTAAACCAGCGGCTGGGTTTCCTGCCCGCGCTGCTTTTCTCCGCCAAGGCTGAAGGCCCATGCCGGGACGAGGTTCTTGACGTTGTCCTTGTTGAGGGTTTCCAGCGGCGAATAGCGCTGAAGGTGGCGGCCCATACCATTCGTGACGACCTGATCGGTTATCGTGGCGTCATTGGCCAGCATTTCTTCTGTGACCTGAGCCTGTGCGCCAGTGGCGGCAATCAGACTGAGGGCAACAGCGGCGACGAATTTGTTCATTGTGTCTCCTCCCGTGAACCAGCATCTTAGTGATCCCGTGAAGCAAACTCATCAGGATCGGTGCTGGAATAAATCTACAGGGAGAACCGTGTTGTCTGGTACGGGCCATAGGTCGTACGACCCTTGCAGTCTTGACAGCAGGTGATCGATTCGTACCACCTTTGGAATCAGCGACTCTGTACAGGCATCACCTGACCCACATGGGCCATAACCCCACGCCAGCCATTGGCCCGCGCGGGGGAGGAAGATTCATTTGACGCAGCGACTTACTTGGATATCGCCTTGTTATCCTGCGGGCTTATCGATGCCAGATAGGCAAGGATAAAGTCCTGAACGGTGCGGTCCTCGATCCCGACATGGCGCATCTTGGTGCCGGGCATGAAGCCGTCGTTATCTTCCATCCACGCACGCAGGGCTGCCGGCGTCCAGACAATCCCCGAAGCCTCAAGAGCGATCGAATAGTCGTAGCCCTCGTAACTGCCGGCAGCGCGGTACAGAACGTTCTCCAGTGGCGGGCCGTAAGACGGGTCATTGGCGTCCACTGCGTGGCAGCGGCGACATTCGCCATCGAACAAGGTTTTGCCAGCAGTCACTTTCACCTCTTCAAAGGTGTCGGCCAACACCGGCGCGGCGACAAGGCAGGCGGCAAAAATCATCGGGATTGAGCGCATCGTTTTAGTCCTTTCATGGTCTGCGCCCAAGATAGGCCCGGCGGGTTTCATTATGTTGATCCATGTCAACGGATCGGCCGTCACGCCCTGTCCATTGGTCGTATATCTGGCGCTTTCCGGGCTGATACTCTAGCGTCAAGACATCTCTGGGAGGAGAAACATGAGCATTATGAGATTCCTGACCGGGACCGCCGCCGCGTTGGTAATGACCGCGGGCGCAGCCCTTGCCGAAACGCCGGTTCTGCGCGCCGCCGTGCTGGAATACGGCACCGTCAACTGGGAACTGGACGTCATCAAAAGCAACGAATTCGACGCCGCCCACGGGTTTGATCTGCAGGTTCAAGGCGTGGCGGGCAGCTCGGCGGCGCAGGTGGCCTTTCAGGGCGGCGCCGCGGATGTGATCGTCTCGGACTGGCTGTGGGTGGCACGCCAGCGCGCGGCAGGGCATGACTTTGTCTTTGTGCCCTATAGTCGCGCTGTTGGTGCCGTCATGGTGGCCGGAGATTCGACAGCCACAAGCCTTGCGGACCTGAAAGGTCAGAAGATCGGCATCGCGGGCGGGCCCTTGGACAAAAGTTGGTTGATCCTGCGCGCCTTTGCCGAACAGGAATACGGTATGGATCTGGCCGCCGAGACCGAGCAGGTCTTTGGCGCGCCGCCGCTGATCTTCAAAACCGCGCTTCAGGGGGAATTGGCTGGCGCCATCAACTTTTGGCACTTTCTGGCCAAGATGGAAGCGGCTGGAATGAGGCCGCTGGTGACGGTCGATGAGGCTGCCACGGCGCTGGGACTGGATCCGCAAACACCGCTGTTGGGCTATGTCCTGAAGGGCGAATTGCTGCGCGAGAACCCCGAACTTGTGAAGGCGCTGGCTGATGCCTCCCGCGATGCCAAGGATCTGCTGTCCACTTCTGATGCCGAATGGGACCGCCTGCGCCCACGCATGAACGCCGCGACCGACGCGCAGTTCACAGCGCTGAAAGCGGGCTATGTCGCCGGGATTCCAAAGCCCGGTCCCGTCGACGAAGTGGCCGCCGGCAAGATGTTGAAACTTATGGCGGACTTGGGCGGATCTGATCTGGTCGGGACAGCAACCGAGCTTCCCGAGGGGCTATTTGTTCAGCCCGGATCGTAAAGATGGCCGGGCTGCGCCTCGTGCATGATGCTTCAAATCAGGCGGGCACCCTTGTGGCCCGCCTGTCTTTGCCGGGTCTCAGCCTTGGCGGACGGGCTGTGTTGGGCGCTGTCGCTTTCGATCTTCACCGCGGCGAAACCGTTGCGCTGACCGGGCCTTCGGGCGTTGGGAAAACCACCCTGATGCGGGTTCTGGCGGGGATCGAAACCCGCCATCGCGGCTGTGTCGAGACGCCGAAGCGCCTGGCCATGGTCTTTCAAGAACCGACCTTGCTGCCCTGGCGCAATCTGCGGGACAACATCTGCCTGACCGTTGGCGCCACCAAGGAAAAGGCTGAATCCGTGCTCGACGAAGTTGGGCTTGGTGGGCGCGGCGACGATTTCCCTCGCTTGCTCAGCCTTGGACAGCAACGCCGCATGGCCCTGGCCCGCGCCTTTGCGGCTGACCCCGAACTGCTGTTGATGGACGAACCCTTTGTTTCGCTCGACGAGGCATTGGCCGATGACATGATGACCCTGTTCGAAAACCTCAGGGCCAGGCGGGACGTCACGACACTGCTTGTGACGCATTCAGAAGCCGAAGCGCGCAGGCTGGCAGATCGCGTCCTGCGGTTATCGGGCAGCCCGGCAGTGTTAACGGACAGATAAGGTTGGTTAATCTTCGCGTCTTGTCTAAGGGGATGGCCCTAAGATCCTGAAACCTCAGAACGATTTGGCGTACCGCCAGTTGTCGGCATCTGGTGTCACCTCGTCCGGATCATAATCGGCCGCTTGCATTCGCTTGGCGATAGGCAGACCGTCTTTGGCGGCTTCGTCGATATATTGACGGCCCAATGCTTCGTCGCGCGCGATACCATGTCCCCGGATCAAGTTCAGTCCGTGATTGAATTTGCCCACCGGATCGCCCAATTCGGCGGCGCGGCGGTCCCATTCCGCTGACGCGTCCGGATTATACTCACCGCCGAAGCCATTGTTTTCCATATAGGACATCCAGGTCATCGTCCCGGTATACCCGGCTTTGGCGCAGGCCTCGAAAATCCGACGTGCGCTTTCGTGATCGCCAGACTTGGTCATCATGTAACCGCTGGAGCAAAGTGCCATCCCGGTCTCACCACGATCCGCGCGGTCCAGCATGTGTTTCCATGTCATTTCATCCGGATTCAAAGTGCCGAAATCATCCGCGAACACCGGCGCGGCGCCGGTCACCAAAATCAGGAACATCGCGGATCGTGTGAACATGGTCGTTCTCCTTAGACAGGGGACAAAATGGCTCATTTCTTGCGCCTGACAAGGCCGCGCGCAGGATCGTAGCCCCACAGCGCCAATAGCATGAAACAGGTGGCGGCCAAAATTGTCCAAAGCAGCGCCCAGCCGTTGAATTGCTGATATAGCGCAAAACGGATCAGCTCGACCGCGTGGGTGAATGGGTTTGCCTGGCAGATGTCATGTAAGAGCTTCGAAGATTCCGCCATCTTCCAAAGAGGATAGAGGGCAGAGCTGAGAAAGAACATCGGGAAGATGACGAAGTTCATGACCCCGGCGAAATTCTCGAGCTGTTTGATAAAGCTGGAAAGTGCCAGTCCCAAAGCGCCAAGCATCAGGCCCGAAAGCACCAGCGCGGGAAGAACCGCGAGATAGCCCCAAAGCGGCGCGGTGATGCCGAACAGGCTGGCGACCGCCAGGAAGGCATAGCATTGAAGAATTCCGATGAATGTTGCCCCGCAAAGCTTTGAAAACAATAGAAACCAACGCGGAAGCGGCGCCGTGAGAAGCAATCGCATCGATCCCATTTCACGATCATACACAAGACTAAGAGAGCTTTGCATCCCATTGAAAAGCAATATCATTCCACAAAGCCCCGGGACGATGTAGGTCTCGTAGGTGATATAGGTTTGGTAGGGCGCCGTGATTGACAGCCCAAGCGCGGCGCGAAAGCCCGCGGCAAAAACCAATAGCCAGACCAAGGGGCGGACAAGCGCCGCCAGAAATCGTTCGCGCTGGTGAATGAAGCGAAGCGCCTCGCGGGTGGTGATGGCGCCAAAGGCTGTGGCGTAGGGGGTCATGCGGGTGCCCTGGTCTGGGCAAGGAACCAATCAGACAGCGTCTCTTTGCCGTGCAATTCGCCAGCGCGGCCAGTGGCTTTGATCCGTCCTTGGTGCAGCAGGATCAGATCGTCGCAGGGACGCACTTCATCGGTCAGGTGAGTGGCCCAAAGAACCGTCAGATCGTCCTGTTCGGCCAGATCGTGCAGGTGATCGGTGATCGCGGCGCGAGAGGCGGCGTCGAGCCCGACCGTGGGTTCGTCCAGCAGCAACACCTTGGGACTGTGCAACAAGGCGCGGGCAATCTCGGTGCGCCGGCGATGGCCGCCGTTCAGCGCGCGGGCTTTTTCGGAGGCACGTTCGCGCATGCCCAACCGGTCAAGCGCTGCGTCGATGCGGGTTTGCGCATCGGCTCCGGACAGGCCATGCAGCGCTGCGAAATAGCTCAGGTTCTGCCGAACGGTCAAATCAAGATCCAGAGTGGGCTGTTGAAAGACGATTCCCATCTGCGCCAGCGCCAAGCGTGGCGTTTTTGCCAGATCAATGCCTGCGATCTCGATCCGCCCCTGATGCGTGGTGAAAAGCCGGGTCAGAAGCGCGAAAAGTGTCGATTTCCCCGCGCCATTGGGGCCAAGCAGCGCGGTGAACCGGCCCGGATGCGCTGTGAAGGAAACACCGTCCAGCGCCTGTTTGGCGCCGTAAGAAAACGAAAGATCGGTGATGCTGAGGGTCATGGCTGTTTGTTCATATCACCAGCTTGCGTCAAATTGCGCATGAAATCGGTCAATCCTCGCGCGATCAATTGGTCGGGCGCAGCGCCGCGCCCCAAGGGAAGCGACCGACCTTAATGGATTTCAACGCCTTTCGCGCCGCCACATCCACAACGGTCACGTCACCTGACACGCCGTTTGTGGTGAAAAGCAAGGATTTGTCGGCATTGAACGCCATGTGCCAGACGCGGCGACCGACAAGGATATAGTCTTCGACCTCAAAGGTCTTGGCATTGACAACCGCAAGGTGGTTTGCGGGCCCCAGACCGACGAAGGCATAGGTATCGTCCGCGTCCAGTTCGAACCCGACGGGTTGGATGCGGTCGGGGTGGATGTTGGGCAGAGCGAACGTGATCTTGGCCTTTTCGGTCTGTGTCGCAACGTCGAAAACGCTGATTGATCCACCAATCTCGGAAGACACCCAAAGCTCGGTTCCGTCTTTGACGAATTCGGCATCGCGCGGGCGGCTATCGACGAGGGTATTGGCAAAAAGCTCTTGCGTTTCGGTATTGATCCAATGCGCCATATTGGTGGTTTCGCTGGTCGTGATGGCGATCTTGCCATCGGGCGAAACGGCCATGCCCTCTGGCTCGATTCCAACGTCGATCTGTGCCACCACCTGACGAGTCTGGGTGTCGACCACGGTGGTGATCGCGTCGTTTTCGTTGGCGATATAGAGATGGCGACCATCGGGATGCAGGGCGAATTGTTCGGGGTCTTCCCCCGAGGGCAGATCGTAGAGAATTTCGCCGGTTTCCGGGTCCATGACCTGTACGGCATCGCTGTCGGACGCGCAGATATAGACCACGGAATAGTCATGGGCGAAGATGATCCCGCGTGGGCGTTCGCCCGTGGGAATGGTGCGGGTGACCTCGAGCGTGCCGATGTCGATGACCGAAATACTGTCGTCCTTTTCGTTCGTCACCCAGATTTCATCGGCGAATGCCGGGGCAGACAGCAGCAGGGCAGAAAGTAGCGGCGTATATTTCATGGCGTTTGCCTTTGTGTTTGCGGGGCGGATGCGAGGGGCCAGCCCCTCGCGTTGCCCGGGATTTTTATGGACCAGCGAAGGACATCTCAGTTGAAAGCCGTACAAGGGGTTTCGGGCTGATCGAGGCCAAGCGTGTCAAGTTCGGAATTGCGGTGCAGGAAGCCTTCGAGGGGGGCCTGAGCGACAAGCGCGCCGCGATGGGTGAGCGGGATAGGTTGGCGCAATTGGCCATTCCACGCACGGAAGGTCAGGGGGCGCCCCTTGAAGCCGCCCAGTTCGAAATCTTCGCCCAGCATATAGGCTCGTAGTGTCGGCGCTTCGCTGGCCTTGGTGCGGGTCACGGCTTCGCCAAGGGCGCGCAGGGCGGCCCATGCGGCATAGTCCCTGTCCTGCATGGCGCGGCCTGACAGGGCTTCAAAACGCGATTGCAGTTGCGCCGCGCCCCATTGTTCCACCACGTGATCCCAAGTTTTGGGGGTCAACCCTTCAGCGCCAGCGACAGGGCGCGGGAGCCATGTGTTATAGGGGATGTACCGGGCGAAATCATTGGCCTCATCGGCGACCATCAGCACGTCGTAGTCGCCAAGATCCTGGGTGAACAGCGGCACCTCCTGGCTGGCGTTGCGGCGCATGTCGGCGTCAAAGGCCCAGGTCTTGCGGGCGCGGATCTTGAGGCCGAACTTGATTGCCGAGCGTTCGAAAGCTTCGGCCATGGCGGCATCGCCCGGGCCTTCCCCGTCAATCATGGCGATCTTGGTCCATTTGCGTTTCACAAAGAACTGCATCAGCGCGTCCGACAGCATGGCGCGCGAAGGCAAGGTGTGCAGAAGGTTGGCGCGGCAGTCCTGGCCGCGCAGACGGGTGTCGGGCGCGGCGACATTGAACAGCAGCGCGGCCTTGGCTTCGGGCAGATCGGCGGCGGCAAGCATGGCGTCGGCGGGCGCATCGAGAATAACCAGGTCCGTTGCACCAAGCGCCGCACGGACGGCTTCGATGAAGTCACCCCCGGGGGCCACGGATGTTGTGGTCAATCCCCAGGTCTGATTCAGAAAGCGCCCGGTGGTCTGGTTGTCGGCCAGCGCCAGTTCGGCGCCGCGCAGCCCCAGATCTTCCGGCACCGGGTCCAGATTTGACAGGGTCGGCGGCTGAACCACCTCTTGGCGCAGATAGTGCACGACAATATCGGCTGCCTGCGCAGAACTGCCAAACAGCGCGACCAAAGCCCCAATCGCGGCGATCTTTTTGAGCATGTCTGACGCTCCTCCCGAAGCACAGGCTATCTGAGAGGCGGGGCACCTCAATACGACCAAGGTGCAGTTTTCCCGGCCCGCTTTCGGGGTTTCGCGCCACGAAAGTCCAATAGTGCTGCAGGGGCCGCATGGCCTACACCCTATGATCAACGGGAACGGAGATCATCCGGGAGGAAACGACATGACCAAATTGACCCTGACAGCTGCCCTTGGCGCCCTTATCCTGACGCCGGTGCTGGCGCTGGCGCACGGCGATGTAACCCCGCAGGCGGTGGACACCACGGGCCTGCCGGAGACCGGCGAAGAATGGCTGACCGAAAACCCCTATCGCGCCGAAGCGGCGGGCGAAGAGGTTTGGGCCAAAGCGGTGGAAATCGGTGCCTCGGGCTATAATCAGAACTGCGCGCGCTGCCACGGGCTCGAGGTAATCTCGGGCGGGCTGGCGCCGGATCTGCGCTTTCTCGAAGCCGAGGAATTTGGCGACGAATGGTTCGTTGAGCGGTTCCAGACAGGCTATACTCAGAACGGCATCACCAAAATGCCCGCCTTTGGGGAATTGTTGGGGCAAGACGCGGCTTGGGCGATCCGTACCTATATCGAAACCCGCCCTGACGACGCCTCGATGGAAGAGGTTGCTGACGAACTGAAAGGCATCCGCGATGAACTGGCCGCTTGGGCCGAAGCGCCGGAAGGCGCGGACAGCGATGCGGTCAAAGCACGCCTGAGCGACATTGCCGCCGGGATCGAAACCCTGTCTGGTGCGCCGGTTGCCGACAGTGCGGCCAGCCGCGCCGCTCGGCTGGTCGACGGCACGCAGGAAGGCTTTCGCCACGCAGCCGAGGCCTTGACCATCGGGTTGTCAGCGGCACACTGATCAAAACGGGCAGGGGAGGCGCGTGATGATGCGACAGGCAGATGCCATCGGCAGGTTTGGCCGGGGAGTAGCTGCGGCCCTGCTGGCCGTGACCCTCAGCGGACCCGCTTTTGCCAACGACCCCTGCGCCGATTACGTGCCCCAAGCCAAGCCGCAGAACGCCAGCCGCGACATCGTCGGGCAAGATTATGACCAGATCGTAGAACGCGGCTATATGACGGTCGCGGTCTACGACGACTATCCGCCATACAGTTGGCTGGAAGACGGAAAGGCGCGCGGTGTCGACGTTGATGTTGCCCGCGAGATCGCGAAATATATCGGCGTCGAGGCGCGGTTCAACTTTGTTGCCGCCGGTGAAAACCTTGATGCGGATCTGCGCTACAACATCTGGAAGGGGCCTTTGCTCGGCGGCGCTGTCTCCAACATGATGATGCGGGTGCCCTACGATTCAACTTTCAAATGCCGGGTTGAGCAAGTTGTCTTTCCCGGTGTCTATCAGGAGGAGGCCATCGCCATCGCCTACCGCGAGGCCGAGTATCCCGATGGTGGCCCGGTGCCTGCCTATTTCCGCTTTGATACCGTCGCGGTCGAGAACGACTCGATTGCGGATTTCTACCTGACCAGCTTTGCCGGCGGGCAGACCGGCAAGGGTGTGCGGCGTTATCCGACGATGCAGGCCGCGATGGAGGCGCTGAACGCGGGCGAGACGATGGCCGCCATGGGCCCGCGCACGCAGCTTGAGTTTTTCGCAGGCGACGGCGTAGCGATTCACGAACCGCCCCTGGCCGGATTGGCAAAATCGAAATGGCCGCTTGGGACTGCAGTGCATTTCGCCTACCGTGGCCTTTTCTACAGCGTGGATGACGCGGTGGTAGAAGCATTGGGGAATGGCAGGATCGCTGAGATATTCGAATCTTACGGCCTGAGCCATCACCCTCCGCAATGGTGAGTTTCAAGAACCGGCGTAAGCCATTGGTCTAATATGCCACGCCGGGCTTTCCCGCCTAGGCTGGCATCCAAGGAAGAGGACATACCCCCATGCAAATGAGCGATTCCCGCCAGATCAACGCACCTCAACAGGTGGTCTGGGAAGCAATACTGAACCCGGACGTCCTGAAAGAATGCGTTCCGGGCTGCACTGAAATGTCTGGCAGCGCCGAAGACGGCTTTGAGGCGACGGTTGTCCAGAAGGTCGGTCCGGTAAAGGCCACCTTCAAGGGCCAGGTGACCCTTGCCGATGTCGAGGCGCCCAACAAGGTGACGCTGAACGGCGAAGGCAAAGGCGGCGCAGCGGGCTTTGCCAAGGGCGGCGCGGTAGTGACCCTGGCGCCCGGCGATAACGGCGGCACGCTGCTGACTTACGAGGTCGAAGCCAAGGTCGGCGGCAAGCTGGCGCAACTTGGCAGCCGCATTATCGACGGTTTCGCCAAGAAGATGGCGGACCAGTTCTTCAACAATTTTCAAGAAGCTGTCGAAGGCCCGTCGGATGAAACCGAAGCCGAAGAAGGTCACGGCACCGAGCACAAGAAAAAGGGTTGGTTCAAGCGGATGGTTTCGGGCTAAGTTTCCCGAGCCAAGGCCAATCAATTGAAAAAACGGACTAATATTCCTAAGGGAGGAGTGAAATGGCAGAAGTAACGATGACGGTGAACGGCAAAACCGTCACCAAGTCGGTCAAGGGCAATACGCTCATGACTGAATTCCTGCGCGACGAACTGAGCCTCACCGGCACGCATGTCGGCTGCGATACGTCTCAGTGCGGCGCCTGCGTGATCCATGTGAACGGTGCGGCGGTCAAGGGCTGCACGATGTTTGCCGCCGAGGCCGAGGGTGCCGAAGTTTCGACCATCGAAAGCATGGCAAATGCCGATGGCTCGTTGGGTGTGATCCAGCAGGCGTTTCAGGATCATCACGGCCTTCAGTGCGGTTTCTGCACGCCCGGCATGGTGATGTCGGCAGCGGCGCTGCTGAAAGACAATCCCAAGCCGACCGAAGCGGAAGTGCGCGACTACCTCGAAGGCAATATCTGCCGTTGCACCGGGTACCATAACATCGTCAAGGCGATCATGGCAGCCAGCGGTCAGGACGTCACGTCCATCGCAGCCGAGTGATTTTCACGCGCGGCTGCGGGGGATCACCCCCGCGCTGCGCAGGATTTGTATGGCGGGATCATCCCCGCCGTCCCCAAGGGAGGAATAAACCCATGCCGAAAGATCATGGCATTGGCGCAAGCCCGAAGCGGCGCGAAGACATCCGCTTTTTGACCGGCGCCGGCAATTACACCGACGATATCAACATACATGGCCAGGCCTATGTATATTTCCTGCGTTCTGACGTGGCGCATGGCACCATCAACAACATCGACACCTCGGCAGCCGACGGCATGCCCGGCGTGGTGCGCATCTTTACCGGCGCGGATTTCGAAGGCATTGGCGGTCTGCCCTGTGGCTGGTGCGTGACTGACAAGCACGGCCAACCGATGAAAGAGCCGGCCCACCCGGTTCTTGCCCAAGGCAAGGTACGCCACGTCGGCGATCCGATTGCCGCTATCGTTGCAGACAGCCTCGAAGAGGCGCGCAATGCCGCCGAGGCGATTGATCTCGACATCACCGAATTGCCTGCCGTTGTCGACATGAAGGCCGCGCTGGCCGAAGGCGCCCCCAAGGTGCACGACGATCTGGCCGACAACCTGTGCTATGACTGGGGCTTTGTCGAAGAGAACAAGGCCGCCGTCGATCAGGCGATCGCGGACGCCGCGCATGTGACCACGCTTGAGCTGGTCAACAACCGCCTCGTCGCAAACCCGATGGAACCGCGCGTCGCCGTTGGCGATTACAGCCGTGGCACCGGCGACAGCACGCTCTACACCACCTCGCAAAACCCGCATGTGATCCGGCTGCTGATGGGCGCCTTTGTCCTTGGTATCCCCGAGCACAAGCTGCGCGTCGTGGCCCCCGATGTGGGTGGCGGTTTCGGCACCAAGATCTTCCACTACGCCGAAGAAGCCTTTTGCACTTTTGCCGCCAAGGCCTGCAACCGACCTGTCAAATGGACGTCGAGCCGTTCGGAAGCCTTCATGTCCGACGCCCATGGCCGCGATCACGTGACCAAGATCGAACTGGCGTTGGACGAAAACAACAACTTTACGGCGCTGCGCTGCGAGACCTACGCGAATATGGGCGCTTATCTGTCCACCTTCGCACCGTCGGTTCCCACTTGGCTGCACGGCACGCTGCTGGCGGGCAACTACAAGACACCGCTGGTCTATACCAACGTCAAAGCCGTCTTCACCACCACGGTTCCGGTTGACGCCTATCGCGGCGCCGGGCGCCCCGAGGCGACTTTCCAGGTCGAGCGGGTGATCGACAAGGCCGCGCGCGAGCTTGGCGTTGATCCGGTGGAACTGCGTCGTCAGAACTTCATCACCGAATTCCCCTATCAGACTCCGGTCGCGGTGGAATACGACACCGGCGATTACCACGCCACGATGGACAAGATGCTGGAGCTGATCGACCGTGAAGGCTTTGAAGCGCGTCGCAAGGAAAGCGAATCCCGCGGCAAGCTGCGCGGCCTTGGCATCAACTGCTTTATCGAGGCTTGCGGCATCGCGCCGTCGAACCTTGTCGGGCAGCTTGGCGCCCGAGCCGGTCTGTATGAATCCGCCACCGTGCGGGTGAATGCCACCGGCGGTCTGGTTGTCATGACCGGTTCGCACAGCCACGGTCAGGGCCACGAAACAGCCTTCCCGCAGGTGATCGCGGAAATGATCGGCATCGACGAAAGCATGATCGAGATCGTGCATGGCGATACCAACAATGCGCCGATGGGCATGGGCACCTATGGCTCCCGTTCCTTGGCGGTTGGCGGTTCGGCCATGGTGCGTGCGACCGAGAAGATCATCAACAAGGCCAAGAAGATCGCCAGCCACCTGCTTGAAGCCTCTGAGGCTGATATCGAACTGAAGGATGGATCGTTCAGCGTGGCCGGCACGGACAAATCCGTGGCTTGGGGCGATGTGACCCTTGCCGCCTATGTGCCGCACAACTACCCGCTGGAAGATCTTGAACCGGGTCTGGAAGAGACGGCGTTCTACGACCCGTCGAACTTCACCTATCCGGCCGGGGCCTATGGCTGCGAAGTCGAGGTCGATCCCGACACCGGCGAAGTCAGCATCCTCAAGTTCGTCTCGGCGGACGACTTTGGCAATGTCGTCAACCCGATGATTGTCGAAGGTCAGGTTCAGGGCGGGATCGCACAGGGTATCGGTCAGGCACTGCTTGAAAACTGCTCGTATGATGAGAACGGCCAGCTGCTGAGCGCGTCCTACATGGATTACGCGATGCCGCGCGCTGACAACCTGCCGCATATGGCAAGCTACGTGGTCGATCACAGCTGCCAGACTCCTTGTACGCACAACCCTCTGGGTGTGAAGGGCTGCGGTGAGGCCGGGGCCATCGGCTCACCGCCGACAGTGATCAACGCGATCATTGACGCGCTGCAATCGGGTGGCCACAAAGTGGACCATATCGACATGCCCGCGACGCCGTCGCGCGTTTGGGCCGCGATGCACGGTTGATTGGAGAGCGCCGGGGGGCTGTCTGCCCCCCGGACCCCCCGAGGATATTTCTGGACCAATGAAACAGGGGCACCGCGCCCGTTTCGGTCCTAGGAGGAAGAAAAGATGTATTCATTCGACGTAGTACGACCCACCAGCCTGGCCGATGCGGTCTCGGCGTTGGGTCAGGACGAGGCGCAAGCCCTGGGTGGCGGTCAGACTTTGATCCCGACGCTCAAGCAGCGTTTGGCTTCGCCGTCGGTTCTGGTCAGCCTGACCGGCATCGATGAGATGAAGGGCGTGAGCGAGGCAGGCGGTGTTCTGACCATCGGTGGCGGGACCAACCATGCGACCGTGGCCGCTGAGGCTGGCGCCTATCCGGCCCTTGCGGCGCTCGCGGGCAACATCGGTGACCCTGCGGTGCGCAACCGCGGGACCATTGGCGGCAGCCTTGCCAACAATGACCCCTCGGCCTGCTATCCCGCCGCGGCTTTGGCAAGTGGCGCGACCATCGTGACGAACACGCGCGAAATTGCGGCGGACGACTATTTCCAGGGCATGTTCACCACGGCACTGGAAGAAGGTGAGATCGTCACCGGCGTCAAATTTCCGATCCCGGAAAAGGCAGCCTACATGAAGTTCGAGCAACCTGCCTCGCGCTTCGCTCTGGTTGGGGTCTTTGTCACCAAGGGCGCCGATGGCGTGCGCGTGGCGGTGACCGGCGCATCGAATGACGGCGTGTTCCGCTGGACCGAGGCGGAAGAGGCGCTGTCTGCCAATTTCGCACCCGAAGCCGTCGACGGCCTGTCCATTTCCGGCGATGACATGATCTCGGACCTGCACGGATCGGGCGCTTACCGTGCGCATCTGGTGGGTGTGATGACCAAGCGTGCGGTTGCCGCGGCAGGCTGATTGCGACTGTCTGAAAACACCCCTCCGGCCTTTGCGGGCCGGGGGGTATTTTTTTTGGGCGCCGGAAAGGATTGAGGTCCGGTGCACATCCAAGGGACTGGATTTCAGTCTGCCGCGGCCACGCCCGGCCCTGTCAGACGAACAGATCCAGCAAAGGATCCGCCGGGATTGGCCCGCTCAGGTCGGTTTGGCTGTATGGATTGTCGAAGACGGTATCATAGCCCATGTCCTCCAACGCGGCGATTGTCATATCCGACACATAGCCGCCTGTATCCACGTAGCCTGTCATGATTTCCTCATTGAACAGGAATTCATCCCAGTGACCGCCTGCGGTCCCGGGCCCGCCGTCGGTTTCAACCGGAACACCCGACAATGACCCGGGATCGGACCCTGCGATGCCGGGGAATTCCGTCTGGTAGGTGTCGGTGGCGTTCACGCCAACAAACCGCATGTCCCCGCCGGTGACAGAGCCGCTGGTCAGCCCGATCAGAGACCATAATGTGCCAAAGCCCAAAGAGTGCATCATTTCATGCAGCACAATGGTTTCCCAATTCCCGAGACTGAACTGGTTTTCAGCATCGGCGCTGTCAAAGGTCATAGCCCCCGTCACGGGCAGATATGTGCCGTCACCGCGAAGTTGCTGCGGACCTGCGCTGCCCAGTATCCCGCCAACGCCGTCAATCACCTCAAGCGTTGCGGTGATCTTGATGTCGTCAATCACCGTACCGCCAATAATGGCGTCTGGCAGATCCGCAAGGATGATCGAACTGAGATAATCGGCAGCTTCAATAAAGGCCGCCTGCAATTGCGCCGTCCAGATGCCGACGAATTCGATCGTGACATTGTACGACGTGCCTGCCGGGCCGCCGCTGGTATACATATCGACGATGCCGGTATCCGGTGGCGGGTCAGGCAACGCGCCGGGCGGGCGGCCGTAATCGGCGTTGTCATCGCCCGGAGGAAGGCTTGGAGGCGAATCCCGAGGTGTTCCGGGGACTGAACCTTCCGGTCGGCCCTGATCCGTTGGGACATCTGGTTCTTCCGGCTGGTCCACCGGCGGCGGCGCCGGATCGGGATCGATATCCTCAAGCGTCTCCGAAGCCGGTGCGGTGCCTGAACGGCCATCATCGGCGATGGTCAAAGCAACAACGTCAACCTCAACGACGCTTTGGCTGTGACCCCGAACTTGAGAGTTTGGCGCGGTCCGGCCCTGGTCACAAACAGCGCTATAGCTTTGCATGTCTGCGTCCGCCTCTGCCAAAGCGCTCGCTTGGCCGGTCTCGTCAACAGAAATGGCGTGAACTGCGCTGGCTCCGTCGAACGTGCCGTGCAGACGAAGGGCCGTTTCCGGAACAAAACCGGGCTCGGCCCGAAAGTCATTTTCCATGACCTGCCAAGTCGGCAAAGGCGCTGCCAAGAAAGGGGTTTTGTTTGAAAATTGGAAAAGCATGGTTGCGACCCGGGTTCTAAAACTGACGCCAAGAGTATCATCTACCGAGTGCATTCCATATCTTTCCATCGTGAAAAATCGAACGGCTTGTCAGGAGGGCGCTTTACGATTTTTGAACGGTTGTCATTGTTGCGTTCGCCTCGCAGGGCCAGCGGTCCAACAAACCTGCGGTGAATGGCAGGTCCGCGCGGATCGGTACCGCCATCTGGACAGTTTTTTTCAGTTACCCCACGTCCCAAAAGGCCTGTGATTTCTTTAGGCCGGGCAGGGGCTTTCACTTGGCTCTGACAAGGGTATGCTAGCGCCCAATTGAAGGAGACAACGATGAACAAGATCAGCCCCGAAGCCCCAAGTCTCAAACCCAAGGATGCCCCCGATCTGGGGCGGTTCGATTGGGAAGACGCCTTTCGCCTGACCGACCAGCTGAGCGATGAGGAACGGATGTTGGCCGATGGCGCCCGCGCCTTTGCGCAAGAAAAGCTGGCGCCGCGGATCATTCAGGCCTTTGAAGAGGAAACCGTCGCGCCCGAGGTTTTTGCCGAAATGGGTGAAATGGGTCTCTTGGGCGTGACCGTGCCCGAGGAATACGGCGGGATCGGGTCGTCTTATGTGGCCTACGGTCTGGTTGCCCGCGAGATCGAGCGGGTCGATTCCGGCTATCGCAGCATGATGAGCGTACAATCCAGTCTCGTCATGTATCCGATCTATGCCTATGGATCCGAAGAGCAGCGGCAGAAATACCTGCCCAAACTGGCCAGCGGCGAATGGATCGGCTGTTTCGGCCTGACCGAACCGGACGCCGGGTCTGATCCCGGCAGCATGAAGACCCGCGCCGAAAAGATCGATGGGGGATACAAGCTGACCGGCTCCAAGATGTGGATCTCCAACGCGCCGATTGCCGATGTCTTCGTCGTCTGGGCTAAATCGGACGCTCATGGCGGCAAGATTCGTGGCTTCGTTCTGGAAAAGGGAACAAAGGGGCTGAGCGCGCCGAAGATCGGCAACAAACTCAGCCTGCGCGCCTCGGTCACCGGTGAGATCGTGCTGGACGGTGTCGAGGTTTCAGAAGAGGCGCTTTTGCCGCATGTGGAAGGGCTGAAAGGCCCGTTTGGCTGTTTGAACCGGGCGCGCTATGGCATCGCTTGGGGCGCCTTGGGCGCTGCGGAATTCTGCTGGCACGCAGCGCGCCAGTACGGGTTGGACCGCAAGCAGTTCAACAAGCCGCTGGCGCAGACGCAGCTGTTCCAGCGCAAACTGGCCGATATGCAGACCGAAATCAGCCTTGGCCTGCAGGGTTGCCTGCGGGTTGGTCGCCTGATGGACGAGGCCAAGGCCGCGCCCGAGATGATCAGCATTCTCAAACGCAACAACTGCGGCAAGGCGCTGGATATCGCGCGGATGGCGCGGGACATGCACGGCGGCAACGGCATTTCCGCCGAATTCCAGGTGATCCGCCACATGCTGAATCTTGAGACCGTGAACACCTACGAGGGCACGCACGACGTTCACGCGTTGATCCTTGGCCGTGCACAGACAGGGCTTCAGGCGTTTTTCTAAAATTCATTGAAGCAAAACTTGCAAGATCGTTAAGCAAAAGGGCAAGGGGAAACCCTTGCCCTTTTTGTGCGAAAGGAATGAAGTCCGGTCAAACCTTTCTGGGAGGACCCATTCCATGAACCTGCATGCAATGCTTGCTGAACGCGCCGGCAACGGCAAACCCATACGTGTCGGGCTGATTGGCGCCGGGAAATTTGGCTCGATGGTGCTGGCGCAGGCGCGCAAGATCGACGGCTATCATATTGTGGGCGTGGCCGATCTGGATGTCGGCAAAGTGCGCAAGTCGCTTGCGCGCACCGGCTGGGAAGAGGACGAATACAGCGCCACTTCGCTGAGTGATGCAATGGACACCGGCAAGACCCATGTGATGGACGACGCCAAGGCGCTTTGCGCTTTTGAAGGGATCGAATGCATCATCGAGGCGACAGGCCATCCGCTGGCCGGAACCCGCCACGCCTTGGCAGCAATCGAAGGCAACAAGCATATCGTCATGGTCAACGTCGAGGCTGACGTCATGGTCGGCCCGATCCTGGGCAAGATGGCCCGCGACAAAGGCTTGGTCTATTCCATGGCTTATGGCGATCAGCCTGCGTTCATCTGCGAATTGGTGGATTGGGTGCGCTCTTGCGGCTTTGAATTAACATCCGCCGGTAAGGGTATGAATTTTCGTCCGGAATATCGTTACTCCACGCCCGACACCGTCTGGGGCTATTTCGGCTGGTCCGAGGAATTCGTCGCCAAGGGGGACTTTAACCCCAAGATGTACAATTCCTTCACCGATGGCACCAAGGCTGCGATCGAGATGGCCGCCGTGGCCAATGGCACCGGCCTTGACTGTCCGGACGACGGCTTGGCGTTTTATCCCACCGGCTTGCACGATCTGGCGCAGGTTTTCAAACCGGCTTCGGAGGGGGGGCGTTTGCCCAAGAACGGCCTTGTCGATATCGCCGCCAGTATGGAGCCGGACGGGCGCAAGGTGGTCAACAACATCCAGTACGGCATGTTCGTGACTTTCCGCGCCCCCGACGAATACACCCGCGGCTGTTTCGAGCAATACGGACTTTTGACCGATAAATCAGGCTGGTACGGGTCGATGTGGCGGCCGTTTCACCTGATCGGCCTTGAAACCTCGGTCTCGGTTCTGTCTGCGGTTCTGCGCGGTGAACCGACCGGTAGTTCGCGCGAATTCCGCGGCGATGCGGTGGCGACGGCCAAGTCTGACCTCAAGGCAGGCAGCTATCTTGACGGCGAGGGCGGCTTTGCCACATGGGCCAAGGCGATCCCGGCGACGCAATCGGTTGCCATCGACGCGCTGCCGATGGGGTTGGCGCATCACGTCAAGCTCAAGAATGACATCAGGCGCGACCAGATCGTGCGCATGTCGGACGTGGATTTTGTCGATGACCTCGACGTGGTCAAACTGCGGCAAGAGCAGGTCCGCACGATGGGCCCGCGCTGACAATAAATATAGGGCGGAGGATATTTCTCCGCCCTTAGGCTGGGTCAAACGGCACGCGAACGACACGAGCCGTCGGTAAACATCGGCCAGCACCGCAGTACCCGTTCAAAAAAATCATTTGCCAGTACATTTTATAGGTGTGTTGGGTCGGCGGGATCTCGCAAGGTGCCACAGGTATTGCACCTTGGCCGGAAGTGAAGACTTGTATTTCAAACACCGTATGAATCTTCACAAATTAGGTGAATAGTACGGCCTATATAATTGATTTATATTTGTAAAAAAACTTGCATTCAAAATGCACCTGTCCAGTCCCTACAGCTTCCCCATGTTCACAGGCCTGATCCACTTCGGATAAACGGCAGAATCCGTTACCCAAAATATTTCTAGACAAACGCACATCTCTACCCGAAACTCTTGCTTAAGTTGCATAAGTTTTTTTGAAGCAAGTTTTTTTCACATAGAGGAGGGGCGGAAAATGCCTGAATCTATCGCTTGGTCTTTGTCTGCCGGAGGCTCTTCCGGCTCAGGTATAAGTGCAGCGGGAACTTTGCTGGTGGACGCCAGTATGTCTGTTTCGCGCAGCTTTGATGCGGCCGGGGCTGAAACGGATGTTGAGCTGATGATCGACAAGGTCGACAATGTCAGTTTCCTGGCGATTTCCAGTGATCTGAACGACGGGAAAGTGACCGTTCAGGGCACCGGCGACAAACGCGCGCTGACCGGGCCGATTGTTCTGTTTGGCGAGGCGGTCAAGCTGTTCGCCACGGATCTGTCCGTTGTCAAAGTCCAGAACACATCCCCCGACAAGGCGGCACATCTGACGATCCTCGTGGGATTGAACATCGTTTCCACGCCCTGAGTCCGGGCGCCTTTCCAGCGGGCCGCGCGGCGCGCCCTTTACCTGATCCTTGGAACCGAAGGAGCTGCCAATGGCTATCAATCCAACCTATCCCGGCGTTTACGTGCAAGAAGTCGACAGCGGCGTCCGGACGCTGGCGGGCGTTCCGACCTCGATCGCGGCATTCGTGGGGCGCACGAAAAAAGGGCCGGTGGACGCGCCCACCGCCTGTTTCAACTATGGCGAATTCACCAGACGTTTTGGCGGGCTGGATATCAACAGCACGGTCAGCTACGCGGTCGAAGATTTCTTTGCCAATGGCGGCGGCCAGTGTGAAATCGTCCGGTTGTATACGCCCGAAGCCGAGGACAACGACGGCTATGCCGCGTTCGATCACGGCTCGCTCAAGGTGCGCGCGGCAAGTCCGGGCAGTTGGGGCAACAGCCTGACGGCGGAAATCACCTATCCCAAGGACAGCGACCCCGAAGGCGCCAAGGCCGTGGCCCAACGCTATGGCGTCAGCGAAGACGATCTGTTCGATCTGACGATTGTCGACAGCGCCACCAATGCGCGGGAAGTGTATCGCAACCTGTCCGTCAAAGAGGACGCCGGGGAAATCCGGTATGACCGGCAGATAGAGGGATCGAGCCTGATCAGCTTTACGCCCGACGGCGACGGTCTTGCGCAGTTTGACAATGCCCGCCCGGCGAAAACCGCCGTGGATACGCCGATCGAGGCGGACGGCGGAAGCGACGGGATCGCCCTGAGCGAGGCCACCTACCTTGGTGACCCCGACAAGAAGACCGGCATCCATGCCCTGCGCAAGGCAGATATCTTTAACCTGCTGTGCATCCCGCCGGATCAACGCGACGGTGATTTGCTGAAATCCGTGCGAGAAGCGGCAGTCAAACTTTGCTCCGAAGAACGGGCGCTTTTGATCGTCGATCCGCTCAAAGCCTGGGACAAGAACCCGGCAGAAGCGGCAAGCAAGGTCAAGACAGACCAGTTGAACGCCGATGACCAGGTTCTCTCGCTGACCTATGCCGATTACGCCGCGCTTTATTTCCCGCGCCTGCGCAAACGCGACCGATTGCGCGGCGGGCAGGTGGACACCTTTCCCCCCTGCGGCGTGGTTGCCGGTGTCATGGCGCGCACGGATGTGAACCGGGGCGTGTTCAAGGCGCCTGCGGGGCTGGGCGCCACAATTTCCGGCGTCGACGGGCTGACGGTCAACCTGACCGACAACGAAAACGGTCTGCTCAATCCGATTGGCGTGAATTGCCTGCGCTCCTTCCCGAACATCGGGCGGGTGGTCTGGGGCGCGCGCACGCTGAAAGGCTCGGATCAGTTGTCACACGACTACAAATATGTCTCGGTCCGCCGTCTGGCGCTGTTCATCGAGGAAAGCCTGTTCCGCGGCACGCAATGGGTGGTTTTTGAGGGCAACGACGAACCGCTCTGGGCACAGATCCGGCTTTCGGTCGGTTCGTTCATGCAGCGGCTGTTTTTGCAAGGCGCCTTTCAAGGGGCCAGCCCGAAAGAGGCTTATTTCGTCAAATGCGATGCCGAGACCACGACGCAGGACGACATCAACCGGGGCATTGTGAACATCTCTGTCGGGTTCGCCCCACTGCAACCGGCCGAGTTCGTCATGATCTCGATCCAGCAAATTCGCAGCGCGAGCTAAGGAGATTTTCACATGCCGATGTTCAAAACCAACAGTGACCGCTTTGACCCCTACAAGACCTATAAATTCCTGATCAAGTTCGAGCCCGGCGGCGATGTGGTGGCCGGGGTCAGCAAGTGTTCGGCCCTCAAGCGCACGACCGAGGTGGTCAAACACCGCGAAGGCGGCGATCCTTCGACCTCGCGCAAATCGCCCGGCCAGACGGAATTTGACGGGATCACGCTGGAACGCGGGGTGACCCATGACAAGCAGTTCCAGAACTGGGTCAGCAAGGTGTGGAACTTTGGCGCCGGGCGCGGGGCCGAAGTGTCGCTCAAGGATTTTCGCCGCAACCTGATCATCGAATTGATGAACGAGGCGGGGCAGGTGGTGCTGAGCTATAACCTTTACCGCTGCTGGCCATCGGAATTCACCGCCTTGCCGGATCTGGATGCCTCGACCAGCGCGGTGGCGATCCAGACCCTCAAGATCGAACTGGAAGGCTGGGAATTGGACGAAGGACATCCGGAGCCCAAAGAGCCCAAGCTTGATTTCGCGGAGTGATGCATGATGTTCGAAGCTCCGTCACGGCTCGGCGCGTCAGCGTTGATCGACCTGTCGGAAGCGGCGGCGCGGATGTCGCCTGCGGCCTGGTCCGTCGCCTTGTTGCGCGCTGGGTACCCCGAAGCCCAGCCCGCTGACATATGCGCCCTGCCTTTAGGCAGCCGTGATCAGCTGGTGGTGGCGCTGCGCGGGGTCAACCGCGGCGCCTCTTTTCGCGCTGAACCCGAGTGCCCGGACTGCCATACGATTTTCGAGCTGAGCTTTTCTGCCGAGCAGGTTGGCTATGGCCACTTGCCCACCGCCGACCCGGCCTTTCAAGAGACCGAGATCGACGGCAAGACCGTCCTGCTGCGCCCCGTCACCTTGGCGGACCTTCAGGCAGTCGAACAACTGCCCACCCCCGAGGCCGCCGCTGCGCATCTGGCAGAGCAGGTCACCGGCGGACGCATCGCCTTGGGCCCGGCGCTCAGCGCGGCGCTTGAGGCGCGCGATCCCTTGGCGGATATCTGGGTGTCTTGCACCTGCGCGGAATGCGGCAGCGAACAGGCCATCGCCTTTGATCCGGTGGCTTTCGTGGCGCACGAGATTCGCCAGATGGCGCAAAGGATCCTGCGGGACGTGGTCGAGATCGCCCGCATCTTTCATTGGTCCGAGCGTGATATTCTGGAAATGCCCGAAGCCCGCCGCGCCTTTTACCTTTCAGAAGCGCTGGCATGAGCCGGTTTCTCGACCATATCGCCGCCAAAGGGCTTGGCGCCTTGCCCGCGCTCAGCCCCCGGCAACCTCAGCCGTTTGAGAACAGCCAAGGGGAGGAGACTTTTTTCGACACCTCGGCGGATGTTGCTCCGCTACGCAACAGTGGACTCAGTGAGAGATCAAATACGCCCGCTCACGCGCCTTTGACGCCCGAGGCGCCGACGACGCCATCGGTTCATGCGCCTCAAAGCCCAACTTCTCATCCGTTGCACACTGCGCCCGCCACCCCGACGACCGCCGCTCCGACTTTGGCTGCCTCGGTTTCGGCGCCGCGTGCGATGCGCCGCGCGGCTGAAGGCACCGCCGCCACCACCCCGACCGCAACGCCCAGCGCCGCGCCGCGCGCCACAGCGCCCACGGCAGCCAGTCAGGCGCCCGGGCCTTCCCAGATGACCAACCCGGCGTCCCCCAGCCAACCGGCGCCATTGCAGGCCGCCATCGACCCTGCGCCAACGGCGATGCAATCCACAGATCCCATACCTCTTGCACCGCCCGTGGTGGAACCTGCCAAACCGCCAGAACGCGACCAGCCCATGATGGACCGCGCGTCCGAACCCGCGCCCGTCGCTTCGCCTCTGGCGCAAGCCCCCGAAACGCCGCGCGCTTTGGTTGAGACAGATACGCCTCCCAAACCGATCTTGCCGCAGCCCCCGGCAGCGGCCCAACCCTCTGTCCCGAAGCAGGCCACGCAGACGGTCATCGACGTGCAGATCGGCTCGGTCGAGGTGATCTTTGACGCACCGCCGCAACCAGCCCCGCAACCGGCAAAACCCATAGGCCAGCCGGGTATCTCGCTGGATGAGTTTCTCGACGGAGGGCGCTCATGAGCAATGTGCTGGCCATTCCGACAGTGACAGCCGCCTTTTCGCGGCGGCTATTGGAGGCGGCCAGCACGGCGGTCAACAACGCCAATGTGCGCGTCGGCACACCCTCGGCCAAACTGGCAGAAGACGCCAATCCGCTGGTCAATCTGCACCTGTTCCGGGTGGCGCCGAACCCGGCTTTGGTCAATGCCCATCTGCCCACCCATAATTCTCAGGCAGGGCAGGTTGCCCGGGCGCAGCTGGCGCTGGATCTCAACTATGTGCTGACCTTCTACGGCAGCCATGACACCTATGAGCCCGAGCGCATGCTGTCCGAGGTCCTGCTTTCGATGGAGACACGCCCGGGTCTGGGCCCCAATACCGTCAAGGCGGCCATCGACAATACCGCCGTGCTGGCCGGCAGCGATCTGGACAAGGCGCTGTCGCGGCTGCGGGTGACGCGGCAACTGCATAATATCGATGAATTCTCCAAGATCTGGTCGATCTTCTATCAGGTGCCTTACGCGATCTCGCTGGTCTACGAGGTCAGCCATGTGGTGATCGAGGAACAGACCAACCAGGCGCCGTCGCTTCCTGTCGCCATGGTGCGCAATTGGGTTGCGCCGCTGGCCAACCTGCGACTGGACAGCGCGACGGGGCCGGATGGAAGCCTGCCGGTTCTGGGCGGAACGCTGGTGATCGACGGGCAGGGACTTGGCAAAACCGGGCTGGGGCTTGAGGCTGACGGCATCGCGCTTAGCGGGTTTGCCCAATCGCCGGAACGGATCACCCTGCCACTGACCGCCGCCAGCTTTGGCGGGACGGCCCCCAAGGCGGGTTTGCACCGGGTGCAGGCGGTGATGCCCGGCGCGCCGGACCAACCCGCGCATCTGGCCTATCGTTCAAACGCCATCGCCTTTGCCCTGCATCCCAGCATCGTGCCCGGCGCGGTCACGGCGCCGCCGGGCGGCGACACGGCAACCGGATCGATCAAGGTGACGTTTTCACCTGTCGTTGGATCGGATCAAGAGGTGCGGCTGCTTCTGGATTCCCGCGATCCTGCCAAACCCGGGCAAGTTGCCTTGCCCGGGCGCGCTCCGGTGCCGGACGGAGCGGACGCCGCCCAACTCGATTTCGACTTCAAGGATCTGCCGCGCGGCACCTATCTGGTGCGGGCAGATGTCGACGGGTTGGTCAGCCCGGTGACTCTGGACCCGGCGACGCAACAGATCAACGGACCGGAGGCGGCGATATGAACCTCTGCGATCCGATCATCCCGCTGTCCGAGTCCTTTGATACGGTACGCCACTGGCTGGATCATGGCGCCGAGCGCACCGCCCATCCGCCCCGGACCGAGGCCTGCGAGGTGGCGCGTGACTTTGGCATGGATTTGTTTGGCCGCAACCTGCTGCTGCTCTGCGCCTATGCGACGCTGGAACCCGATGCCCCAGACCGTCTGACCGGCAGCCCCATGGTCACCGTCGGGCTGGCCCTGTCGCATCTGCCCGGCGCCCATTGGCAGGCTCTTTCAGCGGATGCGCCGCTGCGCCGCAGCCGGCTGATTGCCATGTCGGGGCAGGGCGCATTGCCTGCCCGGGGTCTGTCGCTTGAGGAACCGGTGTTGTTTCGGTTGCTGGGCGGGGCGGTTCTGGGGCAGGTATCGGCCGGTCTGTTGGAGCCGATCACGGTGCCCGAACGCCTTGTCCCGCATCGCGCCGCCTTTGCCAAAGACATCGCCCCGCGGATCGGTCTTCCCGGCGATCATGCGCTGCATCTGAACGGGCCGGACACCGAAGGCAAACTGCAGGCCTTTGCCGACGCCGCCGGCGGGCGCGCCTATGCCCTTGGCAGCCATACTTTGCCCGCAACCGCCGGGGAAATCATGGCCCTCACGTCCGAGCTTTGGCGCGATATGCGTCTCGCCGGGGCTGGGCTGGCGCTGATCCATGACGGGCTGAGCGACGACAAAAGCGCCCGGCTGTTTGCCGAAAGCTATCCCGGCCCGTTGGCCATCGTCTCGGCCGAGGCTTTGCCGGTCGGGCGGCGGCGCGCCATGCGCCTTGAGATGCCAGCCATGACCCCCGCGCAAAAGCGCCCTATCTGGGAGGCCGCCCTGGGCGAGATGGCCGAACCGATGCAGCCCGGGTTGCCGCAATTGATGAGCACTTTTGGCGCGCCGCCCGAAACCGTCGCGACCATCGCAACAGAACTGCGTGCCACCATGCCTGGCGCCGGGCCTGATCAACTGGCCCGCGCCGCCTGGGCGGCCTGTCGCCGCGCGATGCGGCCCCGGCTGGACGATCTGGCCCAACGCGTGACCGCCTGCCCAGAGTGGGATGATCTGGTCTTGCCGGAGCGCCAGAAAGCCGCGCTGGCGATGATCCTCGCCCATATGCGCCACCGCGACACCATCATGCACGACTGGCAGTTCGCGCAAAAACTGCAAGGTATGGGCACCGGACTGGCGGCTTTGTTCTATGGCCCATCGGGGTCCGGCAAATCCATGGCGGGCGCGGTTCTGGGCGCTGCGCTGGATCTGGATGTCTACCGGGTCGATCTGTCATCGATCGTCTCGAAATACATTGGCGAGACGGAAAAGAACCTGCGCCGGGTCTTTGATGCGGCGGAAGAGGGCGGCGTATTGCTGCAATTCGACGAGGCCGACGCGCTGTTCGGACAACGCTCGGAGGTCAAGGACAGCCATGATCGTCACGCCAATATCGAGGTGAGCTATCTTCTGCAACGCATTGAATCCTTTTCCGGATTGTCGATCCTGACAACCAACCTGAGGGACAATATCGACGAAGCTTTCCTGCGGCGGTTCCGCGTGATCGTGGATTTCCCCTTTCCCGGCACCGAGGAACGCAAGGCGATCTGGCAGCGGGCTTTTCCTGACGCGGTTCCGCGCGAGGCGTTTGATCTGGCGCGTCTGGCCCAGCTCAACATTCCGGGCGGCGCGATCCGTAACATCGCGCTGGGGGCCGCTTTTCTAGCTGCCGAGCGCGGCGGAAAGGTCGAACTGCGGGACATCCATGCCGCCGCGCGGCTGGAATATGAAAAGCAAGGGCGCAGCATGACCGACGCCGAAGTGCGGGGGTGGTTCTGATGCCTGATCCCGCCCGGATACGCGTCACCATCGCCAATCTTCGCCTGCGCGGCGGCACCTCGGCAGACGCCAATGCGCTGGCCGAGGGGCTGAAGTCGGGTCTGGCGAGCTATCTGGCGGCCAACCCCGGGCTATTGAACGCTGGCATAGGGCAGCCGACATTGCGTGTTCAATTGCCGCAAAACGGCACGGCCCGACAACAGGGGCAGGCCGCTGGCGCTCGGATCGGCGCATCGCTTGGCGCGCCAAAGGCAGGCAAGCCATGAGCGTCGCTGTCGCCACACACCAGCCGCCGGTCGCGGCCCCCGCGCCAGCGGCTCCGGTTGCCGAGGTCAGCGCGCAAGCGGTCGCGGACGCGCCGCAGCGTCTTTCGACCTCTCTGGCTGCGGTGCCGATGGTCCAGCGCAAATGCGCCGCCTGCGAGGCCGAAGACGAACACACCATGGTCCACCCCAAGCTTGAGGTTGGCCCGGTCGATGACCCCTTTGAACGCGAGGCGGATGATATCGCGGATCGCGTTATGGCCATGCGCCACCCCGGTCCCGCCACCGGCGCGGGGCCTGTTGTTCAACGGGCTTGCGCGGCCTGTTCCAGCTCGGACGATCTGGTGCGCCGCCGTGCCGACCCGCAGAAACAGGCGACCGAGGACGACGAGGAAAAGGTCCGGATGCGGGCCAACACGGCTGGCGGCGAAAGCATCGGCGCCTCGGCCTTTCAGCTGACTTCGGGCGGGGCATCCTTGCCCAGTTCGACCCGCCAGTTTTTCGAGGCGCGTATGGGCCGGGATCTGTCGGGCGTGCGGCTGCACAGCGGCGCGGCGGCGGATGCCTTGAATGCCTCGATTTCTGCGCGCGCCTTTACCTACAAGAACCACATCTGGCTCAGCCGCCACGAAAGCGCCGGGCCAACGCCCACCATGGCGCATGAACTGGCGCATGTCTTGCAGCAGACCGCGCCGGGGCCGCTGGGCGCGGGTAGCGCGGTGCTGGCCAAGCGCGATGAAGACGACAGCCTGCGCCGCAAGCCCGTCGTCAAGGTGTTCGGCTATGCGCCATATTGGGATGCGGTAGATTTTGCAGGCAGCGGGGCGCTTGGCAAAAAGAACTCGGGCGAGTTTGTTCACAAGAACTTTTTGCCCGCCATCCAGCAGGTTGACCCGTCGGTGTTTACCGAAGTCTCCATACCGCTGTCCAAGACCCGCGCGCGCGGCAAACAAGCCAAACGCGGCCGGGCTGACCTGTATCGCGGCACCGATGTGGGGGGGAATTTCCGGGCCATCGGCGTGAATTTCCGCCGCGCCAATGATCCGCGCGACCTGAGCTTTTCCGCCGGGCAAAGCAACAACAGCAGCTATCGCCATTCGACCATGGCGCGCCCCCGGCTTTACGGCAAAGCCAAAGAGCTGATCGGCCTGACCGAGGCCCCGGTCAAGATTGACTTGGCGGACCTGAAACCGGCGAGCCAGCTGAAAAAGGGCCACAAGCAGCTTGACGGATACAAGACCGGGATCAATGAAACCCGGCGTTTGTCAAACAAATACGTCGAAGGCCAACATGTCGGCGAAGACCCAATCACCTGGGCTTGGCCCGACATCAACTATGGCTGGATCAATGCGAAAACGCCGGACCCGCAGGATGTCTCGGCCCTTGCCGGTGAAAAGAAACTGGCGATCTATGACTTTGGCGGGTTCAAGGACGACGACGGCACATTCCGCATCGGCACACTGGTCCATACCCCCCCGACCGAGGTCAAAGGAAAGCTGAAAGCGGGCAAGGACGGGAATGGCGTCTATTACTATTGGTGGGAGCCGACCACCGCTCCGCTGACCGGCCCGCCTTCGAAATCGCTGACCCAGTTGTTCCCGGTCAGCAGCGCGATGATCGACAGCCTGAAATACAACAAGCCGGTTGATATTCCCGCCTTGCCTGCCGCCACCCCGGGTGCCGCAACGGTGTCGCCGAAACGGTCAGGCAACGTCAAACCGATCAAGAACAGCTTTGACAAGGAACGCGAAAAGAAGTGGAACAAGGCGCATAAGGGCCTGAAAAAGCGCTTTAAAGAGCCCGATAGCGATGCCGTTGTCACCAACTATTACATGGCCGAGATCGACTCGAACCTGCCATCGGACAAACGCAAGGGTATCGCAAGCAAGATCAATGCGACGCCCGCGGGCAAGCACCTGAAGAAATACCGCGATCTGCGGCTGATGACGGCCCCCTTTGCGCCGATCATGTCGCGCGGGCGCAGGTTGCTTGGTGGCACCTTCATCAAGATTTCCAAGGCCTATGAAAAGATCAAAGCCAAGTTCAATCGCAACGCCACCCCCAAGAACAAGCTAAAGGGCGGCGGTATTCTGGGGGCCTTGATCAAGGTCGCGCTCAAGGTATTGCTGCTGATCGGTCGGCAGGTGGTGGCCGGGACCATGATGGCGCTCAATACACGGCTGTCGAAATGTCTGGACAGCTTCCTTGACGATTTCTTTAGCAAGGGGACATTGGGTGAGGTCAAGAACCGCTTTGAAGAGTTCGAACAAAGCACCGTCGGACCGGTCAAGGACTTTATCAATGGCGGATTGAACAGCCTCAGCGAAAGCCTGTTTGGACCTTACGGCAAGAAAGTCGATGAGGCGCGCCAACAGCTTGAAACCCTGACCAAACGCGCTGGGCCGATCCTGACCGCCTACAAGGTCGTGAAATGGGGGATTCAGGCGCTGGCCTGCGCATCGCCGCCGGTTGTGGGCTGCCTTTGGGGACTGGCCCGCTCAGCCATCGAATGGGCGGCGGGCAAGATCATTCAGACCTGCTGGTTCATGAAAAAGATCACGCCCAAGATCCTCAAGATCGACATCGTCAAGAATTTCATCGGCAACACCTCGAACGAGTTGAGCAAAGCCATTCTTGTCAACGGCGGCGGATTGTTCCCCGAACCGGTCAAAGGCTTCCTCGAGGGCTGCGGCACCGAAGCGCCGACCGTCGCCATGCCGCCGAATGAAACGATCTGTGAAGAGGGCGGCGGGCTGGGGAACAGCCCCGAACCCAGCCCCGAGGCGCAGGCGTTCTGGGAACGCTGGGAAGACCTGCCCGAACCCAAGCAGCAGGCGCTGGAACGGCTGATGAAATTCGCCCGGGTCAAGCAGGATACCCAGGTCGACTGGGAGGCGATGGAGACGCTTCTGGATTGGGCCGAAGAAACCGGCGCAAGCAAGATGAGCGAACTGGCCGCGCAGGCCCGCACCGACGGCGCCGAGACATCGCTGCCAGAAGCGGTGGAAAGCGTGCGAAAGGCCGCTGAAACGGGCGAGAAATGGAAGTTCAAGAAGCCGAAGGAAGGCGGCAAGGGGAAAGGTAAGGGCAAGGGCACCTCCGGCGAGAAAACCGGCAAACTCCCCGGTGAGGATGAAACCAAGAAAGATCAGGGCAAAGGCGGCCCGCCAAGCCAGCCAGAGAGTGATAAAGAAGAGAAAAAAGACAGCAACGCCAATACGTTTGCCGTGGTACGCGCCGATGGCAAAGAGTGGCAGGTCGGGGACTATGGGCGTGATGATCCCATAAATCCGGTCCAGGTCGAGTTCATCGAAATGAAGCCAGACGGCACTGTCGTGAACAGGTTCAATGGGACGATCTACGTGCTCAAGATCGAAACCGGAACGGCCGGAAAATTTTGGGTCACCTACGAGGATCAATAGGGTTTTCCCCGGGAAAGGGACTGCCGAGAAAAATGGAACTGAACTTATGTCGATTGAAGTCAATGGGTTGGACGTCATGAAATGACCAATTTCCCCGGATCTCCTCCGCTTATGAAAGGCGCGATTGTCGGCGTTGATCTGTTCAACCCGATCTCTTCCGTGGCGATCTTTCAGTACAACCCCGAGCAGCTTTCCCGCTCGATCACGCCGAATTACAGTCAGGCTGGTGGCGGCGGCAAGGCCGAGCCCATGCGGCTGGCCGGACCGCCCTCGGAATCGATCAGCGCAAACCTGCAAATGGATCTGATCGACCAGATGGAAGAGGGCAAGAATGGCCCGCTTGGTGGCGGCATCGGCGGCTATCTGGCGGCGATCGAAATGCTGGTCTACCCCAAGTCGATCAATGTGGCGATCAATCAGGCGCTCATGCTGGCGGGCACCATGGAGGTTGTGCCGCCCGCCGCACCGATGACCCTTTTCATCTACGGCGTGCAAAAGGTGGTCCCGGTCAAGATCGAAAGCCTGTCAATCACCGAGACCGCCCATGACACCTATCTCAACCCGATCCGCGCCGATGTTTCGCTCTCGATGCGGGTGCTGACCTACAATGATCTGTCGATGCTGAACCCGGGGTACTGGGCCTTCCTGACCCATCAGGTGGTCAAGGAAACCCTTGCCACGGTGGCCAGCGTCAACAACGTGATCGAAGCCTTTTAGGGAGTTTTGCGATGATCGACCAGAACAGCCGATACGCGGCAGCGACGCAGGACAAGCTGACCACCCCGGACGGGTCCGAGCAAGGCTTTGTCGTTCCGCCGATCTTGCCGCATCCGCAGGATCACAGCGCGGCGCAAACCCATTATGTGTCTGACAGCGACCGCCCCGATACCATCGCCGCCCGCGCTTATGGGCAGGCGACGGCGTGGTGGATACTGGCCAATGGCAACAGCGCCGCGCACCCAGATCAGCTGACGCAGACGGTTGGCGCGCCTCTGGTCATCCCATCGCCCGGGACAGGCGGCACCTGATGGCGGGATTCGGCAACATTCTGGGCATTCGCGCCTCGTTGATGCTGGGCAAGGGGCCGGTGATCGCGCCCGCGCCGCTGAACGCCATGGAGGCGATCCTCGAGATCGAAGTGCGCCAGTCCACGCTGCGCCCCTCGGGGTTCAAACTGGTGCTGGCCGCCGGACGCGAGGGGCCACTGGGTCTTTGGGGGCCGCCCTTTGTCGAAGACCCGAGGTTCCAGAAAGGCGCGCGGGCCGTGCTGACGGTCTGGAATGGGATCAAGCCAACGCCGATCTTCGATGGCATCGTGACCGAAACCCAATACCTGCCAGGAACCGAGAACAATGAGGGCCGCTATATCCTGCTGGGGCACGATCTGACCTGGCTGATGAACCTGGAGGACAAGCGCGAAGAGCATCCGATGCAGGATGAAACCGCCATCGCGCTCAAGATCGCCGGGCAGTATGCGCAATACGGCATCATTCCCACCGTCATCCCGCCCACCGTGATCGACCCGCCGATCGCCGTCCAGCGCACGCCACAACAATGCTGTACCGATCTGGGCTATCTGAAAAAGATGGCCAAGCGGCACGGCTACAAGGTCTTTATCGATCCGGGTCCAGCGCCTGGCGGCAGTATCCTCTATTTCGGCCCGGTGCCGCTGCCCGGCGCGCCGCAAAAGCCGATCTCGGTCAATCTGGGGCCGATGTCCGATGCGTTTGACGTTCAGGTCAACCACAACGGCGCCCGGTTTACCGCCGCCCGGGCCAAGGTGCAGGACAGCGCCACGGGGCAGGTGACGGAACTGCAGATGCCAACCGCGACGACACTGCCGAATTCGGCCATGCCGGACAGCCAGTCGCTGACCTCGGAGATACGCGAAAAGCGCATTGCCACCAGCGGCATGAACGTGGCGCAGGTGATGGCGCGGCTGATGGCTTTGGTCAACGACAGCGCCGAGGCGACCGTCAAGGTTAGCGGCACGATTGACAACACCCGCTACAACGCGGTGCTGAAACCCTATCGCTGGGTACAGATCCGCGGGTTGGGGATGGTCTATAACGGCATTTACGTTGTGGCCGAGGTCCGCCATCTGCTGCGCCCCGGCGACTATCGGCAAACCTTTGTCCTGCACGGCGACGGGGTCTACCCCATGGTGCCGCTTGTGACACCGGAGGTGGCCTGATGATTGTCGTCGACGGGTGCGAAAAGTTCTTTGGCAAGTACCGCGGCAAGGTCGAGGACAATCTTGATCCGCTGGGGCTGGGCCGCGTCAAGGTCAGCGTCGCGGATGTTCTGGGTGATGGCACGATGGCCTGGGCCATGCCCTGTTTTCCCGGCGCCGGACCGGGGGTTGGGCTTTATGCCATCCCGCCCGTCGGTGGCAATGTCTGGGTCGAGTTCGAGCGCGGTGAGCCGGACTATCCGGTCTATTCCGGCGGCTTCTGGGATGCCGGGGATGCTCCGGTTCCCATGGGCCCGACGCAGCAGAATGTCAAAGCATGGGTCGGCGATGGCTTTCGTGTCGAGATCAACGATCTGCCCGGACTGGGCGAACTGACGATCTCGGTCACCACGGCCACCGGGGATGCGGTCCTTTCGGCGGATGCCTCGGCCATGTCGCTCAGCTTTTCGGGCAGCAGCGTCAAGATCGACGCCACAGGCGTCACTGTGAACGACGGAAACCTGAAGGTGCTGCCATGACAACCCCCATCGTGACACAGGGCACCGTCATCACCTGTCCGCATTCCATCCCCGCGACGATCATGGCGGGCGGGTCCAAGCTGTTGGTCGCGGGCACCCCTGCGGCGGTTCAGGGCGACAAGGGCATGGTGTCTGGCTGCCCCTTCACGTTGCCCAACGGCAAACCGCAGCCCTGCGTGACCGCAGAGCTGACCAAGGCGGCCTCAAAGGTGCAGACCGGCGGCAAACCGGTGCTGCTGCTCAACCCATCGGACATGTGCAAATCCGGCGATCAGATCACCAACGGCCCGGTGATCTGGTCCAGCCCCCAGACTAAGGTGCTGGCGACATGAGCGCGTTTTCCTTTCCCTATCGTATTGCCCCGACGGGCCGCACCGCCAGCACGGACCGCGAAGGCCAGATCCGCGATATGGTCGAACAGATCCTCTTTACCCCCAAAGGGTCGCGGATCAACCGCCCGGAATTTGGCGCCGGGATGCATGAACTGCTGTTTTCCGAAAACGCGCCGGAAATCGCGGCTGCGGCGCAGCACATGGTGCAGGCCGGGTTGCAGCAATGGCTGGCCGATGTGATTGAAATCCGGCAGGTCCGCACCGAAGCGGTCGAAAGCATTCTGCGCGTGCATGTGGCCTATGCGCTGATCGGCGATCCTCTGGAGCGGCGACTGGTGGTGGAGGGCACACCATGAGTTGCGAGCGGATCTATTGCGGCACGTCCCTGCGCCGCCAGCGGGTCACCGAAAGTGACGCCGACATGGGCGACGGGCTGCAACTGAACGGCATCGACTTTGTCGAGGTGATTGACCGCGAGGCCCCGGACGATTTCCGCCAAAGGCTGATTGATGTCACCTTTCTCAAGGTCGATGGTGTCGCCGCTTTGACCAAGGAAAATTTCTCGATCCTTGGGGGCACGCGGATCACCGGTATCCGCGTGAATTCGGTTGATCCGACCGCCGAGGCAAGGACCCTGCGCCTGACCCTGAACTGGGCCGGAGATTTTTCTGACTACGACCTGCACATTCACGCCCCCGAAAACCTTGATGAGCCGGTGGCCAACATGGATCGGCGGCTGTCCTGCATCACCTTTGGCTTCAAGGTGGAATGCCCCTCGGATTTTGACTGCAAGCAGCCCGATCCGCCTACGCCGCCGCGCCCGGCCGGTCCGCCTATCGACTATCTGACCCGCGAATGGTCCGGCTTCCGGCAGTTGATGCTGGACCGGATGTCCACCACCATGCCCGGCTGGTCTGAGCGTAACCCGGCGGATCTGGGGGTGACGCTGGTAGAACTGCTGGCCGATGCAGCCGACAAGGTCAGCTGGATGCAGGACGCCATCGGCACCGAGGCGTTCTTTGAAAAGACCCGGTTCCGGCAATCTCTGGTGCGTCACGCGCGCTTGCTGGGCTATCGTCCGAATGAAGGCCGCAATGCCCGCTGTGCGGTGGCCGTGTCCGCGCATGAAGGTGTCGTTGCGCCGGTTCCGGCGATTGCCCGAGGCACCCGCTTTCTGACAGCACCAACGCAACCCGGGCCACCGCAGCCCGTGGTCCTTCCCCGCGATCCCGGGCTCTTCGAAGACTTGCTGGCGCGCGGCGCCATGATCTTTGAGGCGATGGAGGATTTGCCCACCCTGAACCACGCGCTCAACGGTGTTGCCCTGCATGATTGGGGCGACGAAGGATGTTGTCTGCCCATTGGCTCCACGCAGGCGCATCTGCGCAAGGCCCCCGGCGATCTTGGCCTGTCCAAAGGCGATTTGCTGATCCTTGAAGAGCGCATTCCCTTTGGTGGATCGCAGGATGACCCGCCCGATCCGACGCATCGGCAATTGGTGCGCCTGTCCACTGATCCGGTCGAACTCAAAGACCCGGTCTTTGATCTGGTTCTGACCGAGATCACCTGGTACGGCGCCGACGCGTTGCATTTTGCCCTGCCATTGGGGGAGGTGGATGGCCTGCCGCGCGCGGTCGCGCGGGGCAATATCCTTTTGGCAGACGAAGGTCGCACCGTCGATTATGCCCTCAAGGGCGGAGCAGCGGGCGAAGACGAATATGCCTCGGGCGGCGAAGACAAAAACGGGCTCTTGCCCGATGACGGCCCGGGCGCGGCGAAACGCTATCGGCTGGATGCCGCAAGCGTTGTCCGCGCGGCGCCGTTCCATCCCGAAAACGCCCGCATGGCGGGCGCCAGCACCGCGTTGCTTGATCCGGCGCCCGCCGTCGCGGCCGTGGCCTTGGCGGGCGAGGGCGAGTCTTGGGAAACGGTGCCCGACCTTCTGGCCTCCGACCGCTTTGCCGCCCATGTCGCGGTTGAGCCGGGGACGGCGGATGGCGCGGCCTATGTACGCTTTGGCGACGGGGTTCTGGGCCGGGCGCCAAGCACCGAGGACTTTACCGCCCGAATCCGTCACGGCGGCGGCCCGCGCGGCAACATTGGCGCCGAGGCGATTGCCCATGTGGTGACGGCGAATGGTGATGCAATCAAGGCGGTCAGCAACCCCTTGCCAGCCGTCGGCGGCACCGCGATGGAAAGCCGCCAGTCGGTGCAGATCGCGGCGCCGCAAGCCTTCCGTACGCTCAAGCGCGCCGTCACCGTTGAGGATTACGAAGAAGTTGCCGCGCGTCATCCTTGGGTCGCCCGCGCCTATGGCCGTCGGACATGGACCGGCAGTTGGTATACGATCACGCTGGCCGTGGATCTGGTTGGCGGCGGCAAGGTGGATCAAAGCTTTGAGGACGACCTGCGCGGTTTTATCGAAAGCCACCGTCTGGCGGGCCATGATCTCAATATCGTCTCGCCGGTCTTCGTGCCGCTGGACCTGATCTTTTTCGTCTGCGCGCAGCCCGATCATTACGCCGCCGATGTCACCGCTGATCTGCTTCAGTTGTTTTCCGATCGCCCCTTGGCCAATGGCCAGCTTGGGCTGTTCCACCCTGATCTGCTGAGCTTTGGCGGCGATGTAGCGCTGTCACCATTGATCGCGCGGGCGATGCGCGTCCCGGGCGTCGGCTGGATCAGCCTGCGCAACGAAGCGGGCGAAATCGTCGGGCGGTTTGCCCGCATGGACCAGCCCAGGGTCGACTATGGCGATGCCGCTGCGATCCCCATCGCTGCGGGTGAAATTGCGCGGCTCGACAACGATCCCAGCCGCCCCGAGATGGGCCGCATCCGCTTTGTCACCGAAGGAGGGCGCTGATATGGCCGACAAAGGCAGCCCGTCACCCTGCGGCGTGACCGACCACGACCCCAAGCGCCCTGACAACCGCCCCGGTCTGGATCAGATCGCCAATCGCATCACGCGGCACGGTCAAAGCTTTGACCGGATGACGTGGAACATTCCGCGTCAGAAGGGTCCCGGGGACCCTGCGAGCTATCCTCTGACCGCGCTGCGCACCCGCGATCTGGACGATCCGACGATCAGCCTGATCGATGCCTGGGCCATGGCCGCCGATGTGCTGTCGTTCTACTCGGAGCGTGTGGCCAACGAAGGCTATTTCGCCACCGCTACCCAGCGACGCAGCGTTCTCGAACTGGCGCGAATGATCGGCTATGAACTGTCGCCCGGCGTCGCCGCCTCGACCCATCTGGCCTTTCACGTCGAGGATGCGGATGACCCGTATCGCACCGTGGCCGTAGCCCCCGGCGTGCAGGCCATGTCGATCCCCGCGAAAAAGGACGAGCTGCCGCAGATTTTCGAAACGCTGGAAGAAATCACCGCGCGGGCGGAATGGAACGCCATCCATGCGCGCACGGAGCGCCCCCAGAACCTTGTGCTTTACACCAATCCGGACGATCCCGAGGATGCCCGCAACGGCACGCTTTATCTGTTTGATCTTGATGGCAGTTTCGGCCCCAATACGCTGGTCGATCCGGATCTTCTGACCTTGGAAGAAGGCGCCGATCTGACGGGCTATCACCCTTTGTCGCGGCGCATTGATCTGGCGGACGCGCTGGCGGATCGTATCGCCGACAGCCAGACAAATGACCAGATCTCCCCGGCAATCTACGCCTTGCCGGTGGACGAAATCTGCCTGACCGGGCTTGGTCTGAACCTCAAACCCGGCACCCGCGTGCTGGCTGTCGGGCAGGGCACAGGGGAAGTCACAGCCCTGCCTTTGCGCGTCGTTTCGGCCGAAGAAGACCGGCCCTTTGGTCTGACGCGCGTGGTTCTGACCAAGAATGGCAAACCGCCCGAAAAGGTGCGCAAATCGCCGTTCTTTACCTTCGCCTTTTTGCTGCCGGGGATCATGCCGGACAAAAAGGTGCCGCTGGACACCGCCCAGCTGCAAACCACGGTGCGCGGCAAAAGCTGGACGGGAGACGGGCTGTCGGCGCTGGTGCAATCGCAAAACTGGCAGCGCACCAAGGTGATGACGCTGCTTGCTGTTCTGCTGTTTCCCAAGCAGCCCAAGGACGACACGGACCTTGGCTTTTTCGCGATGCGCGACAGTGCCGGGTTCTTTGGAAATACCGCGCCGCTTTGGGATACGCTGGACTATGGCGAAGGCTCGAAAGGCCCGTACAAGAACAAGAATTGGGACAATGTTCTGGGCACCAACACGATCTGGATGGACGGTTTGCAGAACCTCTATTCCGGCGAGGCGCAGGCCTATCTTGAGCGCGAGATCAAGGAAATCCAGCCCGGTGGCTGGGCCATTCTGGAAAGCCCGAAGGGCGACACACTGGGGTTGCGCGTCACCCATGCCGCCGCTGAATCGCGGGCTGACTATGCCATCACCGGAAAGGCCATGGGCCTTGGCTTTGAAACCGCTGCGGGAAAGGAATTGGAGCTTGGCGACAGCAGCGATGCGACCATCTACAACAACTTCCGTTTTCGCGGCGCGCAGCTGTTCGCAGTCAGTCAGCACCTGCCACAGTCCGGTGTGCCGCTGTCGAAGGAACTGGAGCAGGCGAGCACCTCGGTCGAATTGGACGGGCTTTATCTCGATCTGGAACGCGGGCGCCCTGTCTCGATTTTCGGTGCCCGGCTGGACGCCGAGGGGATCAACGGGCGCGAAACCCAGATCATCCGGGAGATCCAGCATGTGGACGGTGTCACAAGGCTGCTTTTCGAGGGCGAAACGGCCTATCGCTATGACCGCACAACCGTGCGCATCAACGCCAACGTCGCCGCGGCAAGCCACGGCGAGCGCGTGCAAGAAGATCTCGGCTCGGGCGATGCGCGTCTGAGTTTCCAGACCTTCACCCTGTCCAAACCGCCCCTGACCTATGTCTCGGCGGTCAATGCCTCGGGGCGGGCCTCGACGCTGGAGATCCGCGTTGACGGCATCTTGTGGAGCGAGATCCCGGCGCTGGGGCAGGCGGGGCCAGAGGATGCGGTTTATGAGCTGCGCCAAAGCAATGACGGCAAGAGCCATGTCCGCTTTGGCGATGGGCGCACCGGGCGACGCCTGCCCACAGGTGAGCTGAACGTGACTGCCAGCTATCGCAGCGGGCTGGGTATCAGCGGCGAGGTCGGGGCCGAAGCGATCAGCCAGCTCAAGACCCGGCCGCTGGGCATCAAATCGGTGGTCAATCCATCGCCTGCTACCGGGTCAGGCGATCCTGAAACCCTTGAAAACGCACGCGTCAACGCTCCGGCGGCGGTCAAGACGCTGGGCAGGATCGTCTCGCTGACCGATTATCAGGACTTTGCCTTGAACTTTGCCGGGATCGGCAAGGCGCAGGTCCGGCAGCTTTGGTCTTTGCAGGACAAGGTCGTGCATCTGACCGTTGCCCCGGAAAACGACAGCGAACTCAGCGAAAGCGATACGCTGATCACCAATTTGAAAGAGGCGGTCGAAAAGGTTCGTGATCCGGCGCGCCCGGTGGTGATCCAGCCCTATACACGCCGTCTGTTCACTCTGACTGCGCGGCTCGATATTGATCCGGCCTATCTGCTCGCGGACGTCGAAAATGCCGCCCGCCTGCACCTTGAGACCAGCTTTGGCTATGACAGCCGCGATCTGGCCCAGCCGGTCAGCGCCGCCGAGGTGATCGCCGCGCTGCACGATGTGGCGGGCGTGGTCTCGGCCGATCTGGACAGTCTGGCGGTGCTTCTTGACGGCGCCAGCATGCCCACCGGAGAGGCCACGCCGGAAGCTGTTCTGGCTGTTCAGTCGGCGCGCGGCCCAGGGCAAAGCGGCGCGGGGCAGGGGTTTTCTCCGGCCGAGCTTTTGACCGTTCTGCCATCGGCGATCATTCTCACCACGAGGGAGGCCAGCGATGCATAACCGTTCCCCAGCCGATCTGTTCGCGCGCCTGCCGGGGCATTTCCGCATCCGCGACGCCGAGGTGGGCGATCCGCTTCAGGCGCTCATGGGGCTGCTCGGCGATGAGCTGAAGATCATCGAACAGGATCTGGACCAGCTATACGACAATTGGTTTATCGAGACCTGCGAGCCTTGGGTGCTGCCCTATATCGCCGATCTGGTCGGCGCGCGCCCGATGCGCGACATCGGCGAGGAACAGGCCGGGTTGCTGCGTGCCTATATCGCCAATGTGCTGCAATACCGACAGGCCAAAGGCACCGCTGCGGTGGTCGAACAGGTGGCGCGCGATGTCTCTGGCTGGGCGGTTGTCGCGGTGGAATTCTTTCAGCGCCTCGCCACCAGCCAGCATATGAACCACACGCGGGCGCAGGCGGTGGTGTTTCCCGACATTCGCAATTCCGGCCGCGTGCGCCACAGCCGCGCGCCGTTTTCCACCATGGCCCATAGCGCCGCGGCGGGCGCGCCTGAAGGCTGGGCTGGGCGGTACAACATTCCGCATCTGGGTCTGTTCATCTGGCGCCAGACGGCCCAGCCGATCTGGCCTGTCGAGGATGGCGCTGGCTATATCGGGGGGGCCATGCCGTTTCATCGCGCAGCCGAGGCGGGGTTGTTCCGCTTTGACCCCTTGGGGCGCGATCTGCCGTTGTTGAACCGCCCCGCGGCGGATCTGTCCGTCGCCGCGCGCATGACGCCGCGCACCGTCCCGGCTGCCATCGAACGGGCCGAGTTGGGCGAAGCGCTGGATGCGGCGCGCGATGTCGGCCTGTCCAAGGATGGCTGGTTCGAAACCTCTCCGCCGTTCCGGATCAGACTGGACGGGGCCGAGGTCGCGCCAGCAAAGATCTTTGGCTGCGATCTGAGCAAAAGCGGGGCAGGGGAGTACCGCCGCCCCAAGACCGCTGGCAATGTTCTGGTCGATCCGGTTCTTGGCCGTCTGTCCTTGCATGACGATGACGCGGGCAAAACGATTGAACTGGGATACGCCACCGCCTCCAGTTTCGATATCGGCGGCGGCGCTTATGACCGGCGCGAAAGCATGGCCCGCTGGAGCGATGCCTTTACCGCTGACAAGCAAGACCCGCCCTGGACCATTGGCGTGACGCAAATCGCGGGGCAGATCACCGATGAGCCTACGCAGGGCGGCCCGGTTGTTGGCACCCTCAGCGCGGCGATCGAGGCGTGGAACGCGCAGGCCACGCCGGGCGCGCGCGGCATCATCGTGGTGATGGACAATGCCACCTATGATCAGGCCCCCGGCGAGGACCGCACGATCGCGCTGCCGCAAGGCGCCAAACTGGCCATCACCGCCGCCGCATGGGCCAAGGTGGATACCGGCGGAGGCCAGTCACAACGCACCCCCGGCGAGGTTTTCCCGATCCACCGCCGCCCGCTGATCAAGGGCGAAATCATCGTCGAGGCCGCAGAGTCCGGACAGGAAACCGGTGGCACGCTGATCCTTGACGGGTTGGTGATCCAGCAGCCGGTCGCGCTGTCGCCAACTGGTGATCTGCACCATCTGGGCGTCTACAATTGCACCCTTGGCGCGCAGGGCGACCGGCTTGATCCCGCGATCACCTGCGCTGCGGGCAACCTTTCGGCCAGCGTGACCCTGCATCGCACCATCGCAGGGCCGATCGCTCTGGGCGAGATGACCGGCGCATTGTCGATTTCCCGCTCGATCATCGGCGAGGACCGGACAGCCGACGGCCAATTGCCCGCGGCTCCGGTGCTGAAGGCAGGGCGGATGGACGCCGACATCTCGGGCAGCACGCTTTTGGGCCACGCCTCCCTACGCAGCATCGAGGCCGAGAACAGTATTCTTCTGGGGCAGATCGCTCTGGAACATCGGCAACGGGGATGCGTGCGGTTTTGCTTTGCGCCGCGCGGCTCGGCCTTGCCCCGGCGCTATCGCTGCCGCCCCGAAGAAGGCGATCCAGCGACCATGCGCCCGGTTTTTGTGTCCACCCGGTTTCAGGATCAGGGCTTTGGCCGCCTGCGCATGATCACTCCGCCCGAAATTCTCGAGGGCGCCGAGGACGGGATGGAAATGGGCGTGGGCTTTGCCAATCGCGAGCCTGCACGCCGGGCCAATATCATTGATGCAATCGCAGAGTTTGCTCCTTTCGGGCTGGCTTCCGGCCTGATCTTTATAGACGTGGGAGATATGCCATGAGCGGCGACTATTCCAAGAACAGCTTTGACGGAAAGTCTGATTTCAGCCTTGTCCGGATGCAGCAGGGGCGGCTTTTTACCGATGCGGATTGGAACGAACAGGGTGACATCCTGCGCAGCGCGGAACGCGCCAGCGCCGCCGACCTGATCGGCCACGCCGGGTTTCCGCAGGATCATCCGGGCTTTGGCCTGACGCCGGACAATACGATCGGCGCGCTGATCATCGGGGCGGGCACCGGCTATGTCGAAGGTGTGCGGCACGAAAATGCCGCGCCCAAGCCCCTGATGATCAAGAAGCATTCCGGCAATGGCGCGGCCCGTAAATGGACCTTTGCCGGCCCCGAGGTGCTGAGCGACGGCGCGGTGGTATCGTTGAGTGCCGAAGGAGAGGCGCCGTTTTCCCGGCTTGGCTCCTTTGCCGAGGAGGGCGATGGCACCCTGACATTCAAGGCCGATCCAGCGCTGCCGGACAACACCACCGAAGTCTTCGCGCAGGTGACCTTTGAACGCCAGCCCTATGCGCCAAAATGGAAACAGCCCGCCGCCAACGACACCTATTTCGCCTTTCTGAAATCAACGGAAATGCCCTGCACGGCGCTGGACGAGCCTTCGCTGCGCGAGGTTGCCTTTGACGGGCCGGATACGGCCACGCGGGACCGCACCATCTGGCAGGTGCAGCTATATCGCCGGTCCTTGCTGAACTCGCGTGGGTTGACGGACGACGCGCTGACCTGCACAGCCATGGCAGGCGGTATTGATCCGGTTCTGGGGCGCCGTGCACCGGGAAAGCTGCGCGCGCGCGCCGAGGTATCGGCGCAGGACGCAGGGCCTTGCCGGTTGCCGCCAGCAGCAGGTTATCGCAGTCTGCTGAACCTGCTGTACCGCGTCGAAATCCACAACGGCGCCGCGCAGCGCTTCAAGTGGTCACGTGAAAACGCCATCCACCGGTTTCGCTATGGCAGCATCGACGGAACAGTCCTGATCTTTGAAAACACTGGTCGCGACGAACAAAGCGCACTTGCCGCGGAAAACTGGATCGAGATCCGCGATCAGGACATGATCCTTGCCGAAGAGCCGGGCTTTTTCGCCCATGTGTCAGAAGTGCAGGGCGGGCGCGTCACGCTGGATCAGGTGCTTGACCCCGTGACGCTTGACCCGCTGACCAATGGCGGCGCCCCTGATATCGACGCCCTGCCGCGTGCCGCCATCGCGACGCGCTGGGAAGGCGGTATACCGCAAAAGATCGATCCCGATGTCTGGCAGGATCTGGACAATGGCGTGCAGGTCAATTTCGCCAAAGGGCGTTTTCAGGAAGGCGATTACTGGACCATTCCGGCGCGCTCGGTGACGGGTGACGTGGAATGGCCGGTCCACGAGGACAGCAATGAGCCCGCGCTGCAACCGCCCGAAGGGCCGCGCCGCGACTATGCCGCGCTAGCCCGGCTGACCAAGTCAAACGCGGGCTGGACCTTGGCCGAGGATTGCCGCCCGATTTTCCCCAGCGCCGTCAACGCATTGAAATTCAACTATGTTGGCGGTGACGGGCAAGAGGCGATGCCAGACCCCTTGTCGCCCGCGACACGGGTGGCTCTGCCGTCTAACCTGACGGTCTCTGCCACCCGCGGCCATGCCCCCGTCGAAGGCGAATTGATCCGCTTTGCGATCACTGCCGGCGATGGTCGGTTCCAGAACGGCCAAAAGACCATGGAGGTGCGTACCAACGCGCAGGGATTGGCGGGCGTGTCGTGGTCGCTGGACGCCGGGACTTTCCGGCAGGTCGTCACCGCGCACCGGATCAATGCCGCAGGCGCCGCGACCCATGCCCCGATCTTTTTCACCGCCACGCTGTCGACCGCCGACCACACAAGCTTTGACCCCGGTTCGATCAATGCACTTGCCGGGGCCAATACGGTTCAGGAGGCGATTGAACGGCTCGCCGGATTGCAGCAAATCGGCTGTTCAACGCATTTCATCACGCCCGGGCCGGGTTGGGAAAAAGTGCTGGAGAATTTGAAACCGGGCAGCAACGCCAGCATCTGTTTCACCCCCGGAAACTACAGCCTCGCGCGGCCGGTGAAAATGACCGGGCTGGGGCAGCTCACCTTGCACAGTGGCGGGCCCGGGATCGCGAATATCATGATCGACCGCTCGGAATCGGCCCTTGAATTCATTCAATGCAAATCCGTCACCGTTCACGGGCTGACCGTTTCGACCCCGGCAGCCAACACAGCCGCAGCGGTCAAGAAAAACCGCCACGGCACGCTGGATTTCCAACAGTGCGAAACCGTCACAGTCGAAGGATGCACGCTCAGTTGTGGCGGTGGAACCTCGACCCAGCGCAGCTGTCTGCGGGTTCAGGGCAGGGCGGTTGGCAGTCAGGCGGCCCGCTCGGTCAGCATCCGGGGCAACACCCTGACCGTTGGCAATATGCAAGAGGCGATCCTTGTCACCGACGCCATCGACGTGGACATCGCAGACAACCAGATCCGCGCGAAACCCGGCGGATCGAGCAAACTTCCGATCGACGCCTTCCTTGGTGATCGCAAATGGGTTGTCAAAACCGTGCAAAGCCTCGTGGCGCGGCCGGTTCTGGGCAAGATACAGGTTGATAGCCCGGACAAGATGATCCGGTCCGGCCAATGGCGCGTCGGGTTCACAAGTCCTCTGCCGCAGGATCTGTGGGACGAGGCTGTGGCCAAGACGCCGCCCAGCAAGGTGCAAATGCGATCGCTTGCGACCTTTGACAGGTACGCTCAGGAACGTATCAAGGAAGTTGTTGAAAACGCAGAGCAATTCGAAGCGTTCAAGCGCAGCTTTGCCAAACTGCGCGAAAGCCTTGGCGGCAATGCCGATTTGCTCAAAGACCCCAAGGTGCGGCGGAGCCTGATCGTCACGAGCGAGCCCAGAGCCTACCGGTTCGACGACGGCGGGCGCGACAAGCGCAACACCGTGCTTGAGGCCAATGGCCAGCTGATCGCCTTTGATTCCCCGTTTTCGCAACGCGATTGGAACACGGCCCTGGCGCGCAGTCAGTTGGCGACCAAGGTGGTCAACTCTCAGGAATTGCTGGCGGTCACAATGCAACTGGCCGAACGCCTGCTGACCGACGAGGCGGCGCGCGCGCCCTTTGGATCGGTCAAGGCCTGGTTGGATCGCTTTCGCGTCAACCGGGTCAACATGGCGTTTCAGGGGATCATCTGCGGTGGACGCAGGCTGGATAACGTGGCCATCCACGGCAATGTCATCCGTGATTGTCAGATCGGCGCCCGGGTGGCCACCAGCGGCGACGATGACAAAACCTATTCGGCCCGCTCGATCCAGATCGAGCGCAACCGGATGGAACTGATGGCGCAAAGCGCAGAAGCCTACGCAGGATTTGGGCTGCTTGTCGGAAACGCCTTGTCAGTGCGAATTCTCGACAATGACATGGCGTTGTCGAGCCGTCCAAACTACACGAAGTATTTCTCGCAAGGGATTAGAATTTGGGGATTTATCGGAGAACAGATCAACGTTTCTCGCAATCGTATCGCCATGGCGACCATGGGCTTGCGGCTGAACCACAGCGCCCCCGAGACCGAGCCCAAGGGCGTATGGATCTTTGCAGAAAACATCATCAACGGGCCCAAAGGAACCGTGGCGCATAAGGTTACGCCCAGCCAGAACCTCAAAGCGCGCGAAAACGGGCTTTTCCTGCGATAGGCGCAACCCAAGGGATGAATTTCCTTTGGAGGATGGATGAGCTGTGATATCCTAAAAGCCTCAAATTTCGGCAAATGTTTGTTTGGTGCCGCACGGGTTCGAGTCCCCTTGAGAATAGCGAAGCGAGGCGGAGCAACCGGCTCGCTTCCCGCATTTCTGGGCAAGGGGTTATGATCCATAGCGCGACATTGTGGGCTGTAGCCAGACAGCCTCCACCTTAAGTCTTATAATCAGTATTATGTAAATAAAACTATGTCAGATGGATTGTATATTCTCTGAAGAACCGATTTTTCAGGTTCATATGACCCATTGAGCCATGAAAAGCGGTCATTGTCCCAAAGCCGATGCTAGACAGAGCCAAACCAACCGCTTAGCGTTCTTACCGCATTGATGAACTTAAAGAACGGCTTGGTCCGTGTATTGGAGAGCCAGAAAATGAAGGCCGAGTTGCGCGACTATCTGATCGAGCTGACGAATATGGATAGCGTCGAAGCGCTGTGGAGCGCGCATTGCGAACGTATGGCCACATATGGGTTCGATCGGCTGATTTATGGCTTCACAAACTTCCGGACGGAAAATTCACTCGGCGATCCAAATGATTTCGTTATCCTGACCAACCACACCCCAGCCTATCGCAAAGGCTTTGTCGAGGACGGCCTTTATCGCCATGCGCCGATGGTCAATTGGGCCATGACAAACGAAGGCCATTGCAGCTGGCGCGCGCTGGCTGAACAGATCACGGCTGGAAGCCTGTCTGAGAATGCCCGCAAGGTTGTTGAGTTCAACCTGTCCCACAAAGTGCACGCTGGCTATACGATCAGCTTCAAATCCGTCTCCAGCCGCGCCAAGGGCGCGATTTCCCTGACGACTCGGGCGGAAATGAACCAGGATCAGGCGGACGCGATCTGGGAAAAGGACGGTCAGGATATCATCCTGTTGAACAACATCGTTCACCTCAAGATCCTGACGCTTCCTGTTCCCTTGCAAAACCAGACCCTGACACCGCGCCAGCGCGAGGCGCTCGAATGGGTTGGCGATGGCAAAACCATGCAAGATATCGCGCAAATCATGGGACTTACGCAGGCTACGATCGAAAAACATCTTCGTCTTGCACGTGAAACCTTGAACGTGGAAACCACGGCGCAAGCGGTGGCCAAAGCGGCCTTTCACAACCAGATGTACATCATCGAAGCAAGGTAAAGCGCCCTGCCCCAAGGCATGGGCCTCTATTTACTTTTGATTGTAGATTTATCAGAAACACTCTGTCTGCGTGAATTCAGCGTGAAAAACGCTGAGTTTCCCTTAGGTCTGGAAAACCCCACTTTCGTTACGTACCGTCATTTGTCAAAGTACAGATGTTCCGTGAGTGGTGGCCTTAGGCCATGGAACGCAGAGACCGTATCCCGACGATTTTCGGGCTCTGAGGTTTCGTGCTGGTTCCGGCAGGGCAATTACCGCCTTGCTGGGCCAGCGTCCCTTCCGGGGTCCTCATCTCATCCCCAATGTCTCTTGGGGGCCCCGGATCCTACTTTGGTTGGTGCTTGCCTGTAACTTCACCAATCAAAAAAAGCCGTCCCTTTATGGGACGGCTTTCCTATTTTCAACAGTGACAGGGGTTTTACCCTTGTGTCCCTTAGCCCTGAGCGGCTTTGGCAACTTCGGCGGCAAAGTCTTCTTCGACCTTTTCGATGCCTTCACCAACCTGCATACGCACAAAACCGACGATTTCGGCGCCAGCTTCCTTGGCGGCCTGCTCGACGGTGATGTCGGGGTTCAGCGCGAATTGCTGCCCGGTCAGGGTCACTTCGGCGAGGAACTTTTTCATGCGGCCAACGATCATCTTTTCGATCACGGCGTCGGGCTTGCCCGATTCCTTGGCGATATCGATCTGGACCTGCTTTTCCTTTTCGACAACAGCCGGATCAAGGTCAGCTTCGGACAGAGCGGCTGGGTTGGCCGCTGCGATGTGCATGGCAACCTGACGGCCAAAGGCCTCGTCACCGCCCTTGAGCGCAACCAGCACACCGATCTGGCCCATGCCAGCGGTGGCTGCGTTGTGCACATAGGCCGCAACAACTTCGCCCTCGACAGTGGCCATACGGCGCACGGACATGTTTTCGCCGATGGTGGCGATCTTGTCGGTGATGACGTCGGACACGGTCTTGCCGCCCAGGTCAGCCGCTTTCAGCGCCTCGACATCGGACACGGTCAGAGCAACGTCGGCAATTCCGCCAACCATCTGCTGGAAGTCAGCATTCTTGGCAACAAAGTCGGTTTCCGAGTTCACTTCAACCGCGACACCTTTGCCACCTTCAACCTTGACGGCCACAAGGCCCTCGGCCGCAGTGCGGTCGGACTTCTTGGCGGCCTTGGCAAGACCCTTGGTACGCAGCCAGTCAACGGCGGCCTCGACGTTGCCGTCGGTTTCGACCAAGGCTTTCTTGGCATCCATCATGCCTGCGCCGGTCATTTCGCGCAGTTCTTTCACCTGTGCAGCTGTGATCGCCATGATTTGGCTCTCCTCGATATATAAGTGCGGATAAGGGGCGGCCCCGAAGGCCCGCCCGGACTATATCACGAAACAGATGTCGCGTGTGCGACAGCTGGAATTACTCGGCGGTAGCCTCGCCTGCCTCGGTCAGCAGCTCTTCGGTCGGGGCCTCTTCGAGCGCGCCAAGATCAACACCAGCGGCTTCCATCTGGCCGGTCATACCGTCCAGAGCAGCGCGCGAGGCCAGATCGCAATACAGGGCGATGGCACGGGCGGCGTCGTCGTTGCCGGGGATGATGTAGTCGATGCCATCGGGCGAGCAGTTGGTGTCGACGATCGCCACAACCGGGATGCCCAGCTTGTTGGCTTCGGCCACGGCCAGCGCTTCTTTTTTGACGTCGATGACGAACAGCATGTCCGGCACGCCGCCCATTTCGCGAATCCCGCCCAGCGAGGCTTCCAGCTTGAGCTGGTCACGCTCCATGCCCAGACGTTCTTTCTTGGTCAGGCCTTCGGCGCCCTGCTCCATCAGTTCGTCGATCTTCTTGAGACGGCTGATGGACTGCGACACGGTCTGCCAGTTGGTCAGCGTGCCACCGAGCCAGCGGTGGTTCATGTAATACTGTGCGCATTTCTCGGCCGCATCCGCGACGGGCTGAGCCGCCTGACGCTTGGTGCCGACAAACAGAACGCGGCCGCCTTTGGCGACGGTGTCGCGGATCGCTTTCAGAGCCTGATCCAGCAGCGGAACAGTCTGTGTCAGGTCCATGATGTGGATGCCGTTGCGCGCGCCATAGATGAACTCGCCCATGCGGGGGTTCCAACGCTGCGTCTGGTGGCCAAAGTGAACGCCAGCTTCAAGCAGCTGACGCATGGTGAACTCAGGAAGAGCCATGCCGTAAATCCTTTCCGGTTTCATATCCTCGGCGGGGGATCAAGGCGTCTGCCTCAACCGGTGGACGTTGGGGGATGTCTGTCCCAATGCCCGCCCCCGCCTGCGGGGTTCGTGCGCGAGCCTTTAGACTGCCTGTGTGGGGATGGCAAGGGGCAAAGTGCCCACGGCCTTGTCGGCTTACAAAAAGACGCGTTCGACGAACCAATAGGCCCCGATCACGGCAATCCCAAGCGAGGTCGGCACAGCGACGAACCGGCGATAGGCTTCGAGCCGGTCAAGGTAGGTGACCGACAGGAAACACAGCAGGCTGATAACGGCAAGTGGCCAGAAGAAGGTCGGCGCCCCTGCCCCCATGCTTTCGACAAAGCCGGGCCCGTTCAGCGCAAAGCTGAGGCCCACGAAACCCAGCACCAATATGCCATAAACGATTTGCCCGGTGCGAATATCTGCCTCGCCTTCATCGACGCGCTGTGCCAGCCAGACCAGCAGGAAGGCCAGCGAAATGACCGTCAGCTGGCCGATCTCGACGCCGATGTTGAACCCGATCAACGCCGGAAAGAACTGCGCCTTGGGCAGGCCGAATTCGCCCAGCACGCTGGCAAATCCCAGTCCGTGCAGCAGGCCAAACACAAAGATCACTGCCGGGCGCCATCTGTGCAGCTTGTCCGACACGATATTTTCTACAGCCACGTAGACGATCGAAGCGGCGATGATCGGTTCGACGATGGAAGCGGGAATGTTCACATAACCCAATGCACCCAAAGCCAAAGTGACCGTATGCGCCAGCGTGAAAGCCGAGATTTGCCATAGCAGCGGGCGCAGGTGCGTCGATAGAAAAAACAGCCCCAATACAAAAAGTATATGGTCCAACCCCTTGGGCAGGATGTGGTCAAATCCGACCGGGATATAAGAGGCAAACGTTGCCACGGCGCCCAGGGCTCCGCCGCCCTGAACGGCAATCGGGCCGCTGCTGTCGCCTGCCAGATAGCCGGTATAGCCGTCTTCGACTCCGACTTGCCTTAGCACCAGAGTACCATAGCGCGCGGGCCATTGCATCTCCACCGTTTCCGCACCGGCAGGAAGGTTGCCTTCAATGCCGAGCACCGTGTCGCGCGGCAAATCAAGATCCCCTATCGGCGGCACCGCTATATCCGTGACCTCGAGCGCAACAAGCGTGCCGTCGGCGCTGAGCCCCATGGCGGCAACAAACCCCGGCACCGCAGCGCGCAGACGACTGGCGATCTCCTCTGGCGGCAAGGCGCGCAGCGCGTCCACATCGCCCGAGGCTTCGCTTTCGTTGGTGTCCGAAAGTCCCTCAAGATCGACCCCGGCCAAAAGCGCCTCGGCGTTCAGCTCCAGCGACAGGGAGACCTTGCCATTCGCGGCGGTCAGATCTGCGATGGCCGGACGCACCTCATGCGAAAGGGCGGCCGAGACCGAGACTAACCAGATCAGGATTGCTCCGAAGACGCGCATGCTACTCTCCACATATTTTGATAGAGGAAAGTGATGCAAAGCACCGGATGTTCAAGGGAAAATCTTGAGGTCCCCTACAGTTCGATGACTTCGACGTTTTTCCCTTTGGCGGCAAGCGCGATTTTCCCCTCGCACAGTCGCAATGCGTCATCGCCAAAAACTTCACGCCGCCAGCCCGACAGCGCCGGGACATCGCGCAGCCCAGCGGCAATCGCATCGAGATCGGCGGCCGGGGCGATCAGCTTGGAGGCCACCCCCGAGCTTTCGGTCCGCGCCTTGAGCAACACCCGCAACAGATCGGCCAGCGCTGGGTTCACTTGCAGCTTTTCCCGGCTCAGATCGACCTCGGGCAGCTTGTCCTTTGGGCAGTTGAGGCCGTCCTGCACCGCCTTGAGGATACCTTCGGCAATCTCGCCTTTGCGGGCTTCGCGCAGCAGCAGGCGGGATCGACCGAGATCGCCCATGTTTTGCGGCTTGGTCGACGCCAGTTCGACCAGCGCGTCGTCTTTGAACACCCTGGTGCGCGGGATATTGCGGCTTTGGGCAAAATCCTCGCGGAAGGCGGCCAATTCGCGCACGATGGCAAGGAACTTGGGCGCATTGGAGCGGGTCCGAATCCGTTTCCACGCATCCTGAGGAAGCGAGATATAGGTCGCCGGGGTGGTCAGGGTGGCAAGCTCCTCGGCCACCCAGCGGGCGCGTCCGCTTTCGTCCAGCTTGCGGGCAAGAAATTCGTAGATCTGGCGCAGGTGGGTGACGTCGGCCAGCGCATAGGTCTTTTGCGCATCGGTCAGCGGGCGCCGCGACCAATCGGTAAAGCGCGAAGACTTGTCTACCTGCTGTTTGGCGATACGTTTCACAAGGGTTTCATAGCCCACCTGTTCGCCAAAGCCGCAGACCATGGCGGCCACCTGCGTGTCAAACAAGGGCGTGGGGATCACCTTGTAATCAATAAAGAAAATCTCAAGATCCTGCCGTGCGGCATGGAACACCTTGACCACGTTCTCATTGCGAAAGAGATCAATCAGCGGATCAAGCGACAGCCCGTCCACCAGCGGATCGACAAGCACCGCGTTGCTGTCATCCTTGCCCGGAAGCGCCAGTTGGATCAGGCAGAGTTTGGAATAATAGGTGCGTTCCCTCAGGAACTCGGTGTCGACGGTGACATAGGGCTGGTCTTTGGCTTTAGCGCAAAAGGCGGCCAGTTCTTCGGTCTTGGTGATGGTCTGCATGAGCAGGTGATCTTCCTCGTTTTTCTTGTCCCGCTGCGCCTCGTGCCCCGACCTTAGCCGATTTCACGCCCAAGGGAAATTTATTCGCCGGACAGCAAAACCGGAGTCTTGTCGCCCGCAGCAAAGCGGCGCAGAACCGCTGGATACAGCCGATGTTCCTGCACCAGAACGCGCGCTGCAAGGGTATCAGGCGTATCGCCCGGCATAACCGGCACCCGCGCCTGGCCAAGAATGGGGCCATCGTCCAGTTCCGGCGTGACCTCGTGCACGGTGCATCCGGCCTCGGCGTCGCCAGCCTCCAGCGCGCGCGCATGGGTGTGCAGGCCCTTGTATTTGGGCAAAAGCGAGGGGTGGATATTCAGCATCTTGCCCGCCCATGGCTGAACAAAACCCGCCGTCAGGACGCGCATGAATCCGGCAAGGCAGATGATATCAGGCGCATGTGGCGCCAGCGCCTGCTGGAGCGCGGCTTCAAACGCGGCGCGATCCTTGCCAAAGGGGCGATGATCGACGGAAAATGTGGTAATCCCCATTTCAGCGGCCTTTGTCAGACCGCCCGCGCACGGATCATTCGAGGCCACCACGATGGCGCGCGCCGGATGATCCCCGACCATGCTTTCCACCAGCTTGATCATGTTCGAGCCGCCGCCCGAAATCAGGATCGCGACGCGCTTCACGACAGCGCGCCCTCATAGGCCACACCTTCGCCGCCCGTCACTGTGCCAAGCGTAAAGACGCTTTCGCCAGCGTTTTGCAACTTGGCTTTCAAGGCGTCGGCCCGGTCCGCGCTGACCACGAGGATCATGCCGATCCCGCAGTTGAAGGTCTTGAGCATCTCGGCGCTTTCGATATTGCCGGTCGCTTGCATCCATTTGAACACCGGGGGCAGATCCCATGCGTCCAAATCAATGTTGGCGCCCATGCCTTCGGGCAGAACGCGCGGCAGGTTTTCGGTCAGGCCGCCGCCCGTGATATGGGCCAGCGCGTGCACGCCCCCTGCCCGCACGGCCCCCAGAGCGGATTTCACGTACAGCCGCGTCGGTGTCAGCAAGGCCGCCCCAAGCGAGCCGTCACCCCAAGGGCAATCGGCGTCCCAGCCAAGGCCCGAAATCTCGACCAGTTTGCGCACAAGGCTGTAGCCGTTGGAATGCACCCCGTCCGAGGCCAGCCCGAGCAAGACATCGCCCTCGGCCACACCCGCAGGCAGGTCAGAGCCGCGCTCCATCGCGCCCACGGCAAAGCCCGCAAGGTCAAAATCGCCCGCTGGGTACATGCCCGGCATCTCGGCTGTTTCGCCGCCGATCAGGGCGCATCCCGATTGCGCGCAACCCTCGGCGATGCCTTCGACCACACGCGCAGCAGTGTCGGTGTCCAGCTTGCCTGTGGCAAAGTAGTCAAGGAAGAACAGCGGCTCAGCGCCTTGGCACACCAGATCGTTGACGCACATGGCGACCAGATCGATGCCGACGCCGTCGACGTGGCCGGTGTCGATGGCGATGCGCAGTTTGGTGCCAACGCCATCGGTGGCCGCCACAAGGATCGGATCGCTATAGCCTGCCCCCTTCAGATCGAAGAGCGCGCCAAATCCCCCAAGGCCAGACATCACGCCCGGTCGGTTTGTCTTTTTCGCCGCCGGTTTGATCCGGTCCACAAGGGCATTGCCCGCGTCGATATCCACGCCGGCCTGCGCATAGGTCACTGGGGTTTTGGCTTCGCTCATCGGGACTCTCCTTGGCAATTGGCGCCGCGATAGCCCATTGTGAGCCTCCCTGCAATGTCCCTGCTTGACCTTGCAAGACTCTCTGATACTCAGTGCGCTACGGTGGGCCTGTAGCTCAATTGGTTAGAGCAGGGCGCTCATAACGCCTTGGTTGGGGGTTCGAGTCCCTCCGGGCCTACCAATAAAATAAGGGGTTTTTTACCTTCTCCAGAATGCGCCCAAGGTTCATTGAACCTTTCCATGCATTCTGGCGGGTGCCGCCCCCCCCAAGCGTGCAGCAACCAACTTCTTCTCGGCTTCGACAGCGTCGTTGTTTTTTTGCAGCCAAACCGCGGCAATTTTCCAGATCACCGCACGTGTGCAGCCCTCGCCAAGAGCGATGCCATCAGCATTTCCTCCTGCGTCGATGGCACAGTATGTGGTCCATCCTCGCAGGCATCAACAGGCAGCCAGATCATGGGTCCCCAACCCACCCTGGTGCTCTGCGCCAACGATCATGCCCCAGACTGGCAAACCCGACGCAGTACACGAGCGGCAAACAAGCAGTCCGGCCAAACAACCCAACCCCGGCCTTGACAACAAATAGCACTATCTACTATTTTCCACTCAAAGCAGGGAGGGAAGCTGATGAACCGATCAATCTCGATTTCCACCGACGTCTTCGCAACGATCTGGGCTCATCGAGTGGAAGGTGAGGAAACGGAAGACGCCATCTTGCGCCGTGTGCTTGGTTGCCAGTGCAACTCTGACGCTTCCTCGGTGAACGAAACTAATAGCGCTGCCAACGGCTACACAGATACCCGAAACGGTGTAACCTTCCCGCACGGATTCATTATTTTCAGAACCTACAAACGGAAAGAGTATTCCGCTACGGCGGAAGATGGGGCATGGAAACGCACCGACACCGGTGAAAGCTTTCCCTCATTAAACCAACTTAACGCGTCTATAACGGCTGGCAATGAAAACGTATGGAATGGAACCTGGAAATACAAGGACAGCGATGGCACCTACCATTCTATCGCCACACTAAGACGATAACGAGAGAGACAAATTTTGTAGAATCGGAAATAGGAAATAAGAGCAGCGTCTCGGCCTCCGTGTAACAATGGCTCATTCGGCCACATATCTATGCACCATCGGCCCAATGCCGCCGTTGGCCAGGATCGCCATTGCCGCAGCGTAGCTTCCCAATACCCGCCATTCGAGGCATTGTGCAGCATGGCTTGACTGTTGGAGGTCGGAAACGCGGACAAAAGAGACCAACCGGAGTGAAGTAATGTGCCTTGCAGGACCCGACTACCGCCTTGGGGATCAACATCCGGAGATCGCACTTATGGGTGCCTGCCCTGGAGCACAAGAAGAAGAACAAGGCAGGCCCTTCATCGGGGATGCAGGGACACACCTTGCTGCGATGATTCGGATCATCAGCGCTATAAGCCCTGCTAAGTTCCCCTCGGAGGACCGCGATGACTATACCTTGCTCAACGCACACCCACTGCCGCGCTATAAGGGCCAAGCTGGATATGATGGAAATACTGAACCGACAAGGCCTGAGGTCATGTGCGATGTAAACATCGTCAGGCTGAACCAACAACTCCTACAATCAGGCATTGTTCGTATTCTGTTGGCAGGGACAAAGCCGCAATGGCTTGCTGAAAGGCTCGTTGCCAATTTTCCAGAGATTGAGGTATTTGTGTGCGGCCATCCATCATCAAGTGCTTGGAATCGACGTTACGTTGGCCAACCTCGGGCGGAGAAAATCAGGCTATGGACCCAAGAAACCTACCAGATGGTACATCCATTTCGGGTCCATCGATAGAATCACTGCGCTCAAAATCATTGCCAAGACGGCCCAATGAGGACTTGGAGTAAAGCTTCGGGTCGCTGCAACGCGCCTCCTCGAAGGAGACATTCGCTGCGCGAGCAGAATCTGGCCAGGTTCGAAAATCACAGTTCGTGGCACAAAGCGGCTCCCTGCAAATAGGTTTTTCTTAGACGGTTTCCGCTTTCTGGCGGCTTGCGTTGCTACGGTTGATGAGGTGCTCGAATGCCAACTCGCGGCCAGAAGGTTATCGTGTGCTCCTATTCAGCCCGTCTTACGTCTCTTAACGCTCGGTTGATCGAATTTTCAGCATCTTCCAATTCTCGAACTACCCTCTTGATATCACGTTCAATATCAACATTTTCGGGCAGCGGCAGTTTCTTCAGTTTTCTTTTTGCATCATCAATGCTTGATAGCGCGTTCTTCAAACTTGTTTTCGTCGACATTTTACTTGCCTTTCATTCATAATGTACTGCTGTCTCGATGATTGATTTTCGCTACGGCTGCAATGGCCTCGAATCAGATCTGCGGCGGCGCGGCAGCCCCCACCTTAGCGCGCCAAGCCTGACGGCGTGACCGGCCCTGAGCTGCCATTGATCTGGAATGCCGCCGCTGCAGAGCAGCGTCACCGAACCGGTCATTCATGGATAGTGCAGCATTTGGAGCTGGCGGTTGATAGCAGAACGGGACTTCCCCACCGGTCCGGAGGGGAAGTCAAATGAGTGACCTGGATAGGCAGAACTTATGTCACAGGCAAGTCTTGCAGGCATTACAGAGCCCAAGATCAATTAAAATGTCCCGAGAATCCCACGTCTTTGCGCTGCCCGCATCTGCCATTTCTTCAAGCACACTTTTGCAAGGAGAGCGCAATGGAACTTCAACCTCAACTCGTGACGAATTGGCATGTTACAGAAGCCTGCAATTACCGTTGCAAATTTTGCTATGCGCATTGGTCCAAACCAAAGACTTCGGAACTTTGGCGCGATCATGCTGCGTGTAGGTCGCTGATATTGGAACTGGGCCGGTTTCTTTCACCTGAAAACCTGCTTTGGGAACAACGTTTTGCCCGCCGGCCGCGACTTAACATTGCCGGAGGTGAGCCGACGCTTTGGGCGGGCGAGCTCAGTCACGTGGTGGATCACGCCGTTGCAGCCGGGTTTGACGTGAGTTTGATAACCAATGGCAGCTGTCCCGAGACGCTGCGTAATATTGCATCAAGAATTTCAATGCTCGGTCTCAGTGTGGACTCCACCAATTGCGACGGGAATTTGGCGATCGGACGGGTGGATAGAAAGCGCGCGCAGATCGGCTCGGACGATCTTATCGACTTGGTTCGCGAATTGCGCACCACCAACCCTACACTGCAGATCAAGCTGAACACGGTCGTAAATGCGGTGAATGCCGAAGAAGATTTCTCGGCACTCATTTCCAAGATTGCGCCAGACCGTTGGAAGATCCTACGAATGCTGCCGTCTTACAATGACGAACTGACCGTGGATGAAGCGGCATTCGAAAGGTTTGTCAGCCGCCACTCCGCTTTCCAGCGCATCCTTTCCGTCGAGGATAACCCCTCGATGGTCCAGTCCTATCTTATGATCGATCCGCATGGTCGCTTCTTCCAGAACAGGCTGGACGGTAAGGGGTATTTCTACAGCGAACGCATTCTCGACATCGGAATTGAGGACGCGTTTGCGCAAATTCCATTCTCCATCAACAGGTTTCTTGCGCGCTACCAACCTCTGGAGAGCACGTCATGAAATACTCGACCAGCAGAGAGATTGAGAAAGAGGTACAATCGCGCGTACGAGAGGGCTGGCAGTATGTCCGAAAACGTAAACACGGGAGGCTGGTGTCACCGACTGGTGGCTTTGTAACGGTGCCAAGCACTCCCAGCGATCGCCGAGCTTTTCGCAACTTCCGGCGCGATGTGGAACGGGTTTTGAATGGGCCGGCAAATCGCTACACAGGCTGATTTGCCTCGCTCCAGCTCTCCTCAACCTCGGCCGCGGCGAGCAGAAACACCTTGTGCGCCTTGGTGGCGTTCTGCTTCCGCAGATACTCGTAGGACCGCGCGACAAAGGCACAATAGCACAGCCCCAAATCGAGCTGGTCGTGGAGGTCGGAGTTGGCTTTGCACACGTCTGAGGTTTCGCTGACGCGTTTGAGATCATTTCGCAACCTGTCCAGTGGTGGCACGTCTCTTCCACTTGCAACCTTTGACCATTCAATGCGCGCGGTTTCAGGATCCAAATGCGGAGAGAGCGCAGCGTAGAAGCCGCTTTTCGTTTCGTAGCGAAGTTCGCCTTGGGCCGTGTCCAGCCAACTTGCTAAAGCCAGCCGTGGGCCTCTGCGGGTGTCATCGCCACACGCAAGCTTCCGGAGCGACTGGACGCTCTTGGGCCTATCTGGCCCGGTTTCGATTAGCAAATTAAAGACAACGACGCTCACAACGTAAATATGTATCGGCGCCATGATAACCCGCAAATCGGCGCGGTTGGTTGTTTCAAGCAAGCTCGCACAGTCGTGGAAAAGCGGAGCAACGCGAGATTTCGGAGCACGGCGTAGTTCAGCAGCAAGCGCTTTCGGCCCACCGCAGGCAGCGACCCCCTGAAAGTGATCGGAGGCAACGACGGCATGTTCAATGGCCTTGAGCGTCCGCGCCCCCCTCGCGCGAAGTCCCGGTTCCGCGATTGACCATCTGCCGAGTTGGAGAACCTCTGAACGGACATCAAACGGGTTTGCGAAGGACAGTTGGTATTTGGCTTCAAGATTGCCGATGAACTTGCTGACAGATGCTTTTGTCGCCTTGCCCGTCTTGCGCATTCTGGTCCAGGACCTGTGCTGCGCTTCGTTGCCACCAACGCCCCCAACACGCGCTCCGAGCATGAAGTTCTTCAAAGACATCCCACCGATGTCGCAGTAGTCTTCCGGGTCGAGCAATAAACGTGCAAACCGCTCATTTTGATCGAAGGGAATCAGGGTTTGAGTCATTGTTGTCTGCGTAGCCTCGGGTTTTGATCGCTTGTCACCATAGATAGGTTTTCTATATGACAAGCGTTCGGTCTTCGTAAGCGTTTGCCGTGCGGGCTGCGATCTTAGAATGAGCTTGGCACATCGTGATTGGCAATTGCCCGATCGGCCCAGACCGGCCATTGCCAGCATCGTCAAGTGCTGCGGCGCATCGTCGCCAGACCGGACTTTCGCTGCGGCCGCATGGTCTATGCCACTCGCGAACTTTCCGCAGCCCAGAGCGAACGTAGACCAAACTTACTCCGACGCAGCGAAAAAATCTGGGAGATGACATTTGCGTTGTGGTGCGGCGCGGTCGGCCAATTGAACTGTGCTACCGCAAAGTCTTCATGGGTCCGCACTGTGGACGAGCCGGAACCCCGTGTGGCTGGCGGCCGTATCCGGGGCGCGTCCTGTTCGGGCGGCGATGCGATAGCGCCAGCAATAGCTGGGATGACACAGAAACGAGCCACCTTTCAAGAGCCTCTCGCCGTGCCGTTTTGCTTGCACATTGCGGGCCTTAGCCCTGGATTTCAGCGACGGGATCCGGTAGGGATCCGCGGTCCATTCCCAGACGTTTCCAGACGCGTTGCAAACCCCGGCGGAGTTCGGAAAAAACGCATCCACGGGGGCCGTGCCATAATACCCGTCGATACAGGTGTTCAAATCGGGGAAACGTCCCTGCCAGATGTTGCAGCAGGGGTCCTCGTCCGTCGGTTCATTGTCGCCCCAAGGATAGCGCCGTTCGTCCAGACCTCCGCGCGCGGCGTGTTCCCACTCCACCTCTGTCGGCAGTCGCCCCCCCGACCAGGCGGCAAAGGCCCGCGCGTCGTTCCACGAGACTTGCGTCACTGGATGGTCCTCCGGCGCGGCGGGCTCTTCGGGGCCCGACGGAAACCGCCAGTGCGCCCCACCGATCGCCCACCACCAGCCCGCCTTGTCGTAGCCGCCAAGAAGATCCGCGGCGTCCGGCCGGGACAGCAGCCCGCGAAAGACGTAGGACCATCCGATTTCTTCCGCTTCGGTCCGATATCCCGTCTCGGACACGAAGGTTGCAAAACGGGCGACGGAAACCGCGTGGCATTCCATGGAGAAGGCGCGCAGCGACGCGCGCCGGATGCTGCCTTCACCGTCGTCCGGAATGACCGGGTGTCGGGTGCCGGCCCAACTCTTGACAGCAGCGAAATGCGCGAGGGGGGGAGGTGTGTCGGGCATAGTGCGCTTTCCCTCACGTCTCTGGGGCCGCGAAGACCGGTAGAGACTGAACAAGCTCTTTCGCGTGGCTCTTCAGCGCCTCGGCGATGGGATGGTCGTGATTGGCCTTGAGTGTGGCGATCCCCGAGTCGAGTTGCCAGATCGGTTCGCTTGTCGCGTGAAGCCGGTATCCGCGTTCGCGCAGCCAGTGCCGCAGCAATGTCGGGACGGACATGACCATGCCATTCGTCCTGAGCAATTCCAGCCCCAGTTGCAGAGACGAGGTGGTCAGCGCAATCCGAGGCGGCGCAAGCTCGAGCTCGTAGAACCGGTTCTCCATGCTCGATTTCAGTTGCGGTTCAATCTGGAACAGGACCCACGACAGGTCCTCAAGTGCTTGCATTGGCATCTTCTCGGTGTCGGGAATGTCCGGAAGAACGCCGGGCCAATGCGCAACGCCATGTTCGATCCGACATAACCGCGTGACCTCTATCAAGGGGTCTTCGACCTTTTCAATTGCGGCGGTGATGACGAAATCCAGCTCTCCGTCCCGCAGCGCGCGGGCATGATCCTCGGCAGAGCCGGTTTGGATCTGGAACGAGGATTGCGGAAAGTCGCGCCAGAGGCGGCGCAGAATTTCCGGCATCAGTAGCAACTGGTATGTCAGCCCGCAGCCGATGCGAACGGCATCGTGAAAGCCGCGTTTTACGCTTTCGACGTCGCGGCAGGCGCGGTTATAGACGGCTTCCATTTCCTTGAGGTGCCGGTAAAGTACAAGCCCTTCCTCGGTCAATTTCATGCCGCGCGGCTGCCGCAAGAAGAGCTTTGTGCCAAAGGCCTCTTCGAGCGACGAGATGGTTCGTGTCAAGCTGGGCTGAGCAATGTGTAACGCGTTGGCGGCAGCCGTTATGTTGCCCAGTTCCGCGACTTTCAGAAAAACGACATGCTTGCGGTCCATGACAGGCCTTTGCTCGAGGACAGACACCGGGGAACCATAGCGCCCGGGCATCGATGTGGCCAGAAGCGATATCCTGCCATGAATCACCTTGCCGCCGCTCAGGTCGTCTCGGCAACGCGCTTGGGCGACTTGCGGTTTTGCGTCAGAAGGGTCGGCCCGGCGTCGCGCGGGACCGGCAGTCCAAGCCGGGCGTAGAGTTCGGCCGGCGCGTCATGGCGATGAAGATGTTCGCGCATTGCCAAGGTCAGTTCCAGTTCGATATCAGCATCGCGGAAGGGGCTTTCCTGTTTCGGATCGGCAGCGAGATCGTAGAGAACGGTTTCCGTGTCGAAGAACACCTTGGGTCCGAAGAACGGGTTGAAGGGGGACTTCTCCATCGCCGGGGTGCGCAACAGGCGCGCGCCCTTGGTGAAGTCGAACGGCGCGACAAGTTCGGCCTGCGCCAGTTCATCGACCTCGAACATGTAGTTCAAGGTTGTGGGCATGACGGTGTACTGAAACAGCCCCTCGGTCGTCACGTGTTCGGGGTAGAGCATGAAGACATGCCGCCCGTCGCAGACGTTCAACGCGCTGCCGAAGGTGCCGAAAATGACGGTGTCGCGCACGGGGTGGTCCTCGGCGAGCACGGGCAGAAGCGACTGCCCGGTGACCTCTTTCGGCACATCGCTCCCGTGAAATCCGAGGAAGGTGGGCATCAGGTCCGTCGTCTGGCTGAGGGCGTGCCGCCGCGTGCCGCCCTGATCGGCATGGTCGGGATGGTGGATGAACAGCGGGATATGGGCGATCTCTTCGTAGATCGGCATGCGGTTCTTGGCCCACCAGTCGTGTTCGCCCAGCAGGAACCCATGATCGGTCGAGACCACAAGCGCGGTGTCATCCCAAAGCCCGTGTTCGTCAAAATAGTCCAACAACCGGCCGAGTTGTTCGTCGCAAAAGGCCAGATTGGCGCGGTAATGCGCATTAAGCTCCTCGCATTCCTCGGGGCTTTCCTGAACGCGACCATAGGGCGGCCAGTCGAGCGCCGGGCCGTTGTAGTCGGTCGGGAAGTCTTCCTTGAAGCGCTCCGGCGCGTTGAAGGGCTCGTGAGGGTCGAAGGTCTCGATCTGCAGGAACCAGTCGTCCGAAGCGCGGTTCCGCGTCAAGAAATCGACGGCGGAGTCGAAGCACTTCGTAAGGGGATAGTCGCTTTCCTCCTTCAGGAACTGGCGGTTGATGATGTGATGGTACTGATCGACGCCGCGTGTCTCGCTGTATTGCAGCGGGTGGTATTGCTGCTTCAGCTTCGGCCAGTCCGGTGTGACATCGGCTTTCCAGGCATCGCCGTGCTGGCCACGCAGGTACTCATACGTGGTATAGCGCGTGTGGTAGGTCGCACCACCGTCCCGGAAGTACTGAAGGTGGTCGGTGATCAGGTGTGAATAGACACCGTCGGCTTCCAGGATTTCGGGGAAGGAGTTGTCGAACGGCTCCATCGGCCCCCAGGAGCGGTGCATGAAGCCCAGTCGCCCGGTCTGCATGTCGCGGCGGGCGGGGATGCAGGGCATCGACCCGACGTAGTGGTTGTCGAAGGTCACAGAGCGCGCCGCCAGGCGGTCGAAATTGGGCGTCTTGATAGACTTGGCCCCGTAGGGCCCAAGCGAGAGACGGTTCAGCGAGTCGAAGAGAACGAAGACGGTGCGCATGGGACCCTTTCCTTTGAATGACGGCGCCACATCGTGGCTTTGGATTCAGGGTAGCAAGCTATGAAATGCTTCAATAATATTGTTTTTATATACATCGATGCATTTCTGGCATCTCACGCCTTTACGTGCGTCGCGCGCAGATGACACCGGCTTAACAGGATGTGCCATGCCTAAAAGGTATTGATTTAGCGCAAAGTGATATTTGAAACGAAGACCCAGGCCTGCCAATAGTTGGGAATGTGGCGGCTGGAAGAGGAGATCTGGACCGCCAGGAAACCAGCATGACGCTCGAAACAGGCGTCCAAAGGGAGGAAACCAAATGCCGATCTTCAACCTAAAGACTGCCTTGTCCGGCCTGGCCTTCGCGGCTCTGGCCACCACTGCCCAGGCCGAGTTCCCTGAACGCGACATCGAGGTCATCTTTCCTTGGCCCCCCGGCGTGACGATGACATCCAGCCAGGTCATGGCCGAGGCGCTGAGCGAGGAACTGGGTGTCAACGTCACCGTGATCTCGACACCGGGCGGCACCGGCGTCAAAGCGATGCAGACGGCGCTGAACCGTCCCGCCGACGGCTATACCATCTTCGATGGCTGGGTCGCACCGATGGTGGTGCAATCTCTGCTGGGCAAGATCGATGCCGATCATACCGACTTCACCCCGCTCTACGCGCTGGGGGCGGTGCCGAATTCGATCATCGTGCGCGCCGACGACGACCGGTTTCCGGACCTGGAATCGCTGATCGCCTACATGAAGGATCATCCCGGCGATCTGCGCTACACCTCTGGTGCCTACGGGAACCTGCCTCATGTCGACATCGCCAATATGTTCAAGGCGACGGACACGGTGGCGCAGCACATTCCCTATGCGGGGCTGGAGGAAGCCCTGAAAGACATGCGCGGCGGCATCCTCGATTTCATGGCCGGCAATCCGGGCTTCGTGCGTGCCAACAGTGATCACGTGCGGGTGCTGGCGGCGCTGAGTGACCTGAAATCCGTCCAGGACATCTTTGGCGGGGTGCCACTGATCTCCGAGTCCAAGGCGCTGGACTATCCGCTGACCGGTCTCGCACCGATGGGCTGGAGCTGGTATGTCGTACCGAAGGGAACACCAGACGACCGAGTGCAGATCCTGCGAGAAGCGATGGCCGCCGCGCTCGAAAAGCCGGAAGTGCAGGAGTACTTCGACAGCATTGGCCGACCCCTGCTGGGCTATCCGCCCGAGGACTACATCGCGACCGTCGATGCCGTGCGCGAACAGCTTTCCACGGCGACGGATGCGATCGAATGGGAAGCTGAAAAGCTGAAGTCGACACGATAGCACGGCGACACCTCACCGCCGTTCAGACTGGTGGCCCGGCGGTCCTCCCGCGTCCGGGCCATCAGCATAGTCCGATCCCGGTCATCCGAACGCCGTTCGCGCGGCCTGATTTGAGATGATCAAGGCAGGAGTTCCGAAATGCCCCAATCTGATCCGCAACTCGAAACCGACGGTGAATCGCAGCCGACCGTCTGGTGCCATCTTCCGGCAATTTTTCTCGCCGCGCTCTGTGGCCTCATTTTCTACGAAGCGGCCACCACGCTGACCGAACAGGGCTATGCCTCCGGAACGCCGATCAGCAATGCCGCGCTCTATCCGCGCCTGCTGGCGGGTCTGCTTCTGGTCCTGCTTGTGGCGCAGGTCGTGTCGGACGTCCGGGCCCGTGGGCCGTCCGCCGGAGGCGAACCCGCAGCCACGCCCGATAAGGTCGGGCAGACGGGTTTGGCCGCACTGGGCATGTTCGCCTATGTCGCGCTGCTGCCCGTGCTGGGCTTTCTGCTGGCAACGCCGCTCTTCGTGCTGGCGCTGTTGCTCATGCTCGGCGACCGCAATCCGGTGACCCTTGCCGGGGTGACGCTGGCCATCACCGCGGGCTGCCTTCTCGTCTTTCAGGGCTTGTTCAACGTCAACCTTCCGCGCGGTCTCTTCGGGATCGCGCTGAATTTCTGAGACAGAGGCTATCATGGGCATCGACGCACTAATCGCAGGATGGGAACTCTTCGGCACACCGCTGGCGATCGCCATGACCGTTTTCGGCTGCTTTCTGGGACTGATCATCGGGGTCATGCCCGGGCTTGGCCCGCTCATGGGGATCATCTTGCTGTTGCCCGCGGTGTTCCACCTGCCGCCGGTCGCCGCCATGGGCGCGTTGATTGCCATCTTCGTCGGCGGCTCTTGCGGCGGTGCGGTCTCGGCCATCGTGTTGCGCATTCCGGGCACACCCATCGCGGCGGCGACGCTACTCGACGGCTACCCGATGGCGCAGAACGGCCGCGCGGGCGAAGCCATCGGTCTCGCGATCTCCGCCTCGGCCGTGGGCGGCATCATCGGCGGGATCATCCTTATCGCGCTCGCGCCGGTGCTGGCCGACTTCGCGCTGCGCTTCGGCCCGCCCGAGTATTTCGCGCTCACGTTGATGGGGCTGATCGCCATCGCCGTGGTCGGACGCGAGGCACCGCTCAAGGGGTTCATCACCGGCGTCCTTGGGCTTCTGATCGCGACGATCGGCACCGACGCGATGTCGAACGCCCAGCGGTTCACCTTCGGCTATTTCGAACTGTCCAGCGGGTTTCACATCGTGGCCATCGTGGTCGGCCTCTTCGCCGTCTCCGAGGTGCTCTTTCAGGTCCGGGGCGGCGGCCTGCTGGATGCGCCGACGGTGCCGCGCGTGCGGATCTCGCTGTTCTCGCTGGTCCTGCTCTTCAAGCACCCTGTGAACCTTGTGCGCTCCAGCGCCATCGGAACCTTCTTCGGCTCCCTGCCGGGTGCGGGCGGCGTCATCAGCGCCTTTAGTTCCTATGCTGTGGCCAAGGCACAGGCCCGCCCGGAAGAGCGCTATGGCGAAGGCGCGGAAGGCGGGGTCATCGCGACCGAAGCCGCCAACAACGCCTCCGCCGGCGGCACGCTGATCCCTACCATGGCGCTTGGCGTTCCGGGTGACGCTTCGGCGGCGGTGCTTATGAGTGCGCTGATCCTCTTTGGGTATTTCCCGGGCCCCGAATTATTCGAGCAGAACCTCGACGTCGCGGGCGGCATGTTCCTCGCCTATCTCTTTGCCAATCTCGCTCTGTTGGTGCTGGGTTTCCTTCTGACCCCGGTGTTCCTGTCGGTGCTGCGGCTGCGCAAGGTCCACCTGTTGCCGCTGGTCGTGATGCTAAGCGTCATGGGGACCTTCGCCTTGCAATCCTCGGTCTTCGATCTCTGGAGCATGCTCGGTTTCGGCGCCTTGGGGTACTTCCTGCGCCTCTACGGCTACCCTCTGGCGCCCATCGTGATCGGTGTGGTGCTCGGCCCGATCTGCGAGTCGAACTTCCGCCGCTCCCTGCTGATCTCGCGCGATGGCCTGTCGATTTTCTGGGAACGCGAGATCGCCTTCACGATCCTGTCGGTCACGGTGATCCTGGTCGTCTGGGGCTTGGCTGGTAAGGGCGTGTCGACATGGTTGAAGCGACAGTTCAGCCGTGTGCGGTAAACGGTGACTTCAGAAAATCCGCCAGCGATGATAATGTCCTTACGGCGTAGACTCTGTGTCCCAAGGTGGAGCGCAACTGTATATGCAGGCAATACATCCAAGCCGGTTCCCGCCATCTGGTGCGGCGAACGGCCTCTGCCTGACAACGCTGGTGAAACGTCGCGCTCGGCCCACACCGGCCATCGGGCAATCAGTTGCAGTGCTGCGACCGCAGCACATATTGCTGACATTCGCTGCATGCGCAAAGCTGTAGGCCGAGTTAACTTGACCTGTCTGAAATGTTTTGAGCGTTTCTTAAGTGAGTTTTCCCCTCGCTTATGCCGCTATTAGGATTGATCACGACGGATTGAATTATGTTGGGTAGAGCGTATCAGCGCCAAGTGATGAATATGGTCGCCTTGAATTATGGAATGCCAGGCGTCGGCGCTGGCGTCCGCAGACTGCTGAGAACCTGTGAAATGCGCGGAGTCTAACCGCCTGTCGTTGACGCATCCATCATGGTCAAGACCTGAAATCAAGTTGTCTTGCTCAACAGCTTTTTCTGCTCGGAGAGGAAAGCACCGAACTTTTCCATGCTGAAGGGCTTGAAAAAGCTTTGGCTTATAGTGAGGTCGCCAGCTTGGGCGATCAGCCGCGCTGCAATCGCGTTCGACGCTTCGCCCCCGGTCATCACACAAAACCTCATCCGCTTTGCATTTTCATGCCACGTGAGTTCACGGATGGCCTCGATCCCGTCCAGGTTGGGCATGTTGATATCGACGAGAACGAGGGCGCTGCCCGTTTCGTGCTCCACGGCGGTCAAGAGTTCCTTTCCGTCTCGGCAAAGAACAACGGTCCATCCTTCTTTCGTAGCCTTTCGGGCGAGCAGCTGCGCAAAATCGGCGTTATCGTCTGCAACGATCAGCGTAGGTGTGCTTTTTGACATTGGGTTGTTCCTTTGGCGCCGCTCCTGTCGGAGGGCGCGCTGTTTTAAGTTTCGTTGGGTCGCTTGTCGCGCAGAGCGCGTGCGACAGCCGCCAAGAAATCCAACCGGCTGAGTGGCTTCATCAGGCGGATGTCCGACGGCAGCAATCCGTTGCCATGAACCGTTGCTTCGGACGCATAGCCGGAAAGGAAAATGGCCTTGAGCGTGGGCTTTCTTGCGCGCAGTTCGCGGACCAGATTTGGCCCTTGAAGTGCGCCGGGCATCACAATGTCGGTGATGACCAGATCAAAGTCAGGGTCCTTTTCAAACACGGTCAGGGCCTCATCGCCAGAACAAGCGGTGGCCACGTCATATCCATTGCGACGCAGTGTTTTTTCCAGCGCTTCCAACACGTCTTTTTGATCATCGACGACGAGCAGGCGGTGGTTGCCCGGTGGGGCCTCTATCGCGGGCGTTGTTCCGCGCGCATCGTCGGCGTCGACTTGATGCACGGCCGGAAAGAACAGCTTGAACGTCGTCCCGACACCGACTTCGGAATAGACACGCACAGTGCCACGGGACTGGTTGACGAAGCCCTGCACCATGGACAGGCCAAGGCCAGTGCCGCCGTCGGGCCCCTTGGTCGAGAAGAAGGGTTCAAAGATCTTTTGCAGGATGTCCGGGGCGATACCCGTGCCGGTGTCGCTGACGGCGAGCATGACGTAGCGCCCGGGTGCGATTTCCTCTTCGCGGGTCTCAAGGTATTCTTGGTCGATCCGCAGGTTGGACGTTTCCAGCGTAATCTTGCCGCCGTCGGGCATTGCCTGCGCGGCGTTCATGACAAGGTTCAGGATCGCACTTTCGATGGACGCCCTGTCCGCATGGACGATCCAGAGGTTCGCCAGCAACGAACATTCGAGCCGTATCGTCGCCGGCAAGGTGCGAACGGCAATCTGTTCAGTGGATTTCACAAGGTCGTTCAGGTTCAACGGCTGTGGCTGGAGGGGCGCGCGCCGGGCAAAGGCCAGCATGTTGCGCGTCAGATCGGCCCCACGCTGGGCTGCATTGAGGGCACTTCGCATCATATCCGCCCGATCATCTCCCGGCGGCAAATTCAGTTCTTCGATAAGCAATTCGATATTGCCCATGATGACCGCCAAAAGATTGTTGAAGTCATGCGCGACGCCGCCGGTCAGACGCCCGATGCTCTCGTTCTTCTGCGCTTCCGCCGCGATGCGCCTTTGTTGTTCTTCCTTGGCGCGGCTGTCCTGCAATTCGGAAATGTCCTGCAAAGCCCCGAATACGCCGATGATTTGGCCGCTTGAATCCCGAAACGGGTGCCCGATCGAACGTGCCCAGATGTGACGATCCTTCGCTGTCTTGATCCGCGTCACGACGTCATAGGGCTCGCCGTATTCAAGACAGCAGTATAGCAGGGTTTCGACACGGCCCCGATCTTCTGGGTCGAGATAGTCGACGCCAGAATACGCGTTGGGCGCATCGCCTGGCGGCACGTCGAAAATTGGGCCGACCTCGTCGCTCCATTCAAAACTGTCAGCCCGTTTGTCATAGCGCCAGCCGCCGAAGCGCGCGACCTCGCCCGCCATGCCAAGCAACTCAGCCTGCTGTGCCAGCTTTGCGCGTTGCTCTTCCAAAGTTTCCGTCAGGGTGACGAGAGACCGCCCGAGCACGGCGATTTCGTCCAACCCGCGGCTGTCGATCCGGGCCTTGAGGTCGCCCTTGGCCATTTGCTCGGCGGCTGTCGTCATGCGCTTGATCCGACGCGTGACGATGGACCAGACGACCAGCAACAAGCCGACACACAGCGCCGCGATCAGTCCGACGACTGCGATCAGGTGCCGCGTGGTGAAATTCTGCGAGACCGTTCGCCAATCAGCCAAGTTGTATTCCACAAGAACGACGCCGCGCCCGGACGAAATCAATGCGCCGGGCTCCGGCGGCATTCGAAACGGGACGCCGACCCAGAACGCATCGGTTTCCGGATCGAACTGCGTGAAGTGCGCAATCTCCTGCTGCATCACCTCAAGCCGGTCGGCAAAACGCGACGCGGCGGTCTGCCCGACGCTTGATCCGCGCACGTTCAATTGGCTTGAGAACATGACCTTCAGTTCGTCGTCGATCATATATGCAGACCGGACAAGCGGGCTCAGGTTCAGGCGCTCCACGTGCCCACCGGCCTCTTCAAGCTGGCCGTTGCGCAAGGCGCCTTGCAGGACAACGGCGATCACCTCGGTAAACTCAAGCGCTTGCCGTTCTGCAATCGCAAAGACCTGCTTTTCTGTTTCACGTTGAAACAAGCCATAACCGACAAGCGCAACCACCATGCCCAACAAGAGCGTTGTTGCGGCCACCAAGGTCAGAATGGACCGCGCTATCGTCACTCTTCGACCGCTTCGACATATGTCGGGTTCGCCATCTGGCTGACATCGGGAACGGCGTTCAGAAAGCCCAGTTCGACCATCTTATGGGCGTGCTCCTCCAGCCTTGCAGTCAGCTTTGGGGTATTTCCTGACAACCAGGCAAGATTGGTCATGTGATCAATCAACTCCACGCCGTCAAAGGAAGCCAGAAACTCGTCGACGGTCATGCCCTGCCGCTCCGCGACGCGGCTGGCCGCGTCTGAGGGATTCTCCAGAAAATAATCATACGCCTTGAACCACCCATCCACAAAGGCCTGTAGCTGGCGTTGCTTGTCTTCGGAAAGGTGATCCGGCGTCAAAAGGACATCGAGGATTTCAAAGGGTATTTCCCGGCTGTCGAAAACGACGTTATGGCCGTCGCCCAGCAGCGCCGTCACAGTTGGCTCATAGGTCACAACCGCATCGACCCGCCCATCTTGGAAAGCAGCCTCGTGATTTTGCATGTCGAGCGGAACGAGGGTCACGTCGTCTTTCGTCAGGCCGCTTTCTTCCAGCGCCCTGCTCAGGACATAGCCCCCCAGTGCGCTGGCTTCGTAGCCGATACGGCGGCCGACAAGGTCTTGCATGGTGTCTGCGGGGGCCCCTGCGACAACCGCGTCACCGCCAGTGGAATGGTTGATCATAAGAACAACTTCCTGCCGAGGGTCGGCGGCTTGCAGCTCCAGCGCGTAGCCCAATGTGGTGCCCACGGCGTCCAGCGATCCTGTCTGGTAGACCACCATGAAATCCGATGGTGATCGGTAGTCGATCAACTCGATGGCGTGACCGTCATAGTAGCCGAGGTCTTCGGCAAGAAAGGCCATCTCATAGGGTGGCCATACCACCAATCCCACGCGGAACGGCGCGTCCTCATCCGAGCGACACCCCGCAACACCGAACGCGATTGACATGATCAACAAGGGTATCGGTATGCGCCAGAGCTGCATGAAAAGCCAAATCTCCCAACCAATAGATCGTCTGCTTTACACTCCAGTTGGCGCGCATGGCGCAGTCAACCTGAAATTGCAGATATCGCTGAAGTTTTTTTGAATGCCATCGCTATGACGCATGCTGCGGTCTTGATACAACAACCCTTCTCTTTTCTGGAACATGGCGGGTCCACCTTGGGATATTGAGGGCGTAGGTGGCCGAAGCATTGGAGCAGGTGGAAACCCTCACCGATCAGCGCCCGGACCTGGCCGTGGTTGACCGCGGCTATCGCGGCCATGGCGTGGAGAAAACAAGGGTGCTGATATCCGGCCAGCGTCGCGGCATGACGCCATCACTCCAGACCCTTCTGCGACGGCGCAGCGCGATCGAACCGGAGATCGGCCGCATGAAAACCGATGGTCGCCTTGCACGCTGCCCGCTGAAAGGCTCCGCTGGTGACGCGAAATTCGCCGTGCTGTGCGGCTGCGGTCACAACATTCGCAAGATACTTGCCCACCTCAGCGCTCTTTGCGCTGCCATCATCGCTTGGTTTCTGGCGGAACTCTTCTCGCCCGAACTGCGAAATCCGAGCCCTCAGAGCGCCTGATCGCGTTGTTCAAAGCCGACTGGGTAACATCGGTCGGCCTGGAGCCGAGCGCTTGCGGCACCCATTCCATGCGACGGACCAAGGTTGCGCAGATCTACAAGAAGACCGGCAACCTGCGTGCAGTCCAGCTGCTGCTGGGGCATACGAAGATGGACAGCACGGTGCGCTACCTCGGTGTCGACATCGAGGACGCGTTGTCCCCGTCGGAGGGGATCGACCTTTGATCAACTTTCCCGACCGGCACACCATGCGCCGGTCGGCCCTTTGCCGACTTTCAGGTTTTGATATTCGCCGCAGCGCAGCCCTCCGAGGCCGCCGTTCGCTTCATTTGCGCCCCACCCGGACTCGTTGATGCACCCGGCAAGTGTTGAAGCTCCCCCGCGGATACCGAGATGGCGGTACCAAATCGACAATTCATCAGGATCGTTCGTGCGCGTCATCGCATGATCAATACCGGCACCCGACAAGAGCGGATCATTTCCGTGGTCGTCGATCCGATCAGGAAAGAGCGGATGCGATTGTGGCCATAAGCCCCCATCACGAGCAATTCATACCGTTCTTGTGACGTCAGCCGCGACAGCACCTTTTCAGGTTCGCCATGCTCGATGATCGTGTCTGCCGCGATGCCGCCCGCCGCAAGCGTCGAGACAGCGCCATTGAGCGATTTCGCTATGTCGGCTGTTTCCTTGCCCGCAAAGACAAGCGCGACCTTCAGACCGGCAAAAAGCGGGCTGCGGGCGATAAAATCCACCGCCTTGAGCGAGGACGCCGCGCCATCAAAGGCCACGAGCACCTTTTCAATCGGCTTGAACGCTCGATTGGCGATGAAAACCGGCTTGTGGCTGGCGCGCACGATGCGTTCGAGGTTAGATCCCAGATGCTCTGTGGCATGGCCTGCGGCCTCGCCGCGTTTGCCCAGGACGATCATTTCGCCGGTTTCTTCCTTGGCTGTCACTGTCTCGACAAGGTCGCCCTGCCGCAGACGGGTTTCCACCTCGATGATGCCATCTCCCGCGATTATCGCCTTGGCATCCTCGAGAATGGCGCGGCCATGTGCATGAGAAAGCTTTGCACGCTCCGCGTCGAGTTCCGACAGCTGTTCGAGAAGCTCGCTGCGCGCGCCCAGCCGGATCGCGCCCGACAGATCTTGTTTCTCAGTTGCATTACGACGCCCCATGACGTGGTAAAGCTTGACCTTCCAGTCATTCTTGTTGGCAATCCAGGCCGCGTGATGGCACACGCTCTCGGAATATGCTGAGCCGTCGACGAGGGCGATAAGTGTTCTCGTTGTCATGGTCTGGTCCTCCTCAGTGTCCCATCAATTGATCCATCGCACCGGGCTTGTCATGGATGGCAAGCTTGTCGACAATGGTTTCGGACGCCTCATTCAGGCCAATGATCTCGACCTCTGCACCCTCGCGGCGGAATTTGAGCACGGCCATGTCAAGTGCCGCAACCGAAGAGATGTCCCAGATATGGGCGCGGCTCACGTCGATCGTCACCTTCTCGGGCGCTTCCTTGAAATCAAACGCTTTCATGAAATCCTCGGAGGACGCGAAGAACAGCTGCCCCTCGACGGTGTAGGTGCGGTGCGCGCCATCCGACGTGATCTCCGTGCGAACCCGGAAGAGTTGGGCGATTTTCCAGGCAAAGAAGATGCCCGACAGCAGCACGCCCACAAGAACCCCAATAGCGAGGTTGTGGGTGTAGATCACGAAAAACACCGTCGCCAGCATCACGATTGACGAGGAAGTCGGATGCTCGCGCAGGTTTTTGATCGACGACCAAGAGAACGTCCCGATCGAGACCATGATCATGATCGCGACGAGCGCCGCCATCGGGATGATCGCCACGATATCGCCGAGCACGACAACCATGATCAACAGGAAGACCCCGGCCGCAAAGGCCGACAGACGCCCGCGCCCGCCCGATTTAACGTTAATGATCGATTGGCCGATCATGGCACAGCCGGCCATGCCGCCGATGAAGCCGGTCGCGGTATTGGCGACACCCTGCCCGATACATTCCTGGTTCCGGTTCGAGGACGTATCGGTGAGATCGTCCACGATCTGCTGGGTCATCAGGCTTTCCAGAAGCCCAACAACCGCCACGGCGACCGAATAGGGGAAGATGATTGACAACGTCTCGACGTTGAGCGGGATGTCAGGGATCAGGAACACGGGCAACGTATCCGGAAGATCGCCCATGTCGCCAACGGTGCGCACGTCCCATCCCATAAGTACGGTCAGCACCGTCAGAACGATGATCGTCACAAGCGGAGACGGCACTGCCTTGGTCAGGCGCGGGAAGAGATAGATAATCGCCAGACCGCCCGCGACAAGCGCATAGGTCAACGGCGGAACTTTCGTCGGATCAAGCTCTGGCAACTGCGCCATGAAGATCAGGATCGCGAGCGCGTTCACAAAGCCGGTCATCACCGATTTCGACACGAAGCGCATCACATAGCCAAGCTTCAAAAGCCCCGCGCCGATCTGCAAGAGACCGGCGAGCACCGTCGCCGCGAGCAGGTATTCCAAGCCGTGATCTCGCACGAGCGTCACCATGAGCACGGCCGTCGCGGCAGTGGCCGCCGAGATCATGCCCGGTCGCCCGCCGGTGATCGCGATGATGACGGCAATGGAGAACGAGGCGTAAAGCCCCACCTTGGGGTCCACGCCGGCAATAATGGAAAAGGCAATGGCTTCGGGAATGAGTGCAAGTGCCACCACAAGCCCCGAGAGCAGATCGCCACGAATGTTATGCGTCCACTGACGCTGGTATTGAGAAAAAGAGATCATGAACAGTTCTGTATCCATAGGCCGCCAGCCGGTGCTTGCGGTCTTTGTCGATGTCATCTGTTGATGAGTTATCCGGCGGATAGGCGGCCGGAAGAGCCAGCCGGGAATTTCACCCGGCTCCTTGTTCGTTGGAGGCGCTTTATCAGGGTTTGTTCGAACATCCAATGTCGAAACTGAGTTGCAGACAGTGGGTGGATGGAGTCCCGAACTCGCTTTCGTTATGCGACACTGTCCCGGTGAGGTTTGAAAATTCTTGCTGCGCGCAATAGGCTTTGTTCTGAATCTGGAGCACCCCCTGCGCGGCTGCAGCGAAGGTCGGCTCTCCGCCCTGCCTGTCGAAGGTTGGCCCAAGAAATGTCATGCCAAAGTGCCCAACAGGGCTGGGACTGGCCCTCTGCGTCGCCAATCACGACGGTCGGCTCTGATCGAGCCGGCCTGGAAGATGGTCCTTGCTTGGCAACTGTCCCAAGCTCGCTTGTTGCGCATCGCTGCCGTTTGTGACGTGCGTTGCGAAGGTTCACTCATCGCCTTCCATGTCTGGCGGCGCGGGCTTGGCGGAGTGTTCTTTCGCGCCCTGCGCTGTAGGGTAGGAAATTTACTTTGAATGCTCGGAATCCGTCCATCACACTTCAGCCTGTCCGCCCCCACAAGCAGGGCATTTGCGCTGGAAGATGTCGGAGCCATTTGCGCCGTATCGTTTGCCACAATCGTGACACAGCAGCAAGTAGACGACCTGATTGTGATCGTTGCCCGGTTGGTCCGTCTTTTGCAGAACCTCTTGGCTGTTCCTATTGACGTAGCCGGGGCTCGTCGTCGCCGCATGGTCTTTGGGAGCAGCCTTTCGGCGTCGTCCGGCCTTCTTTATCGGTGGCCAAGTTGCACCCAGGATCCAGCCCTCCACAGCGGCATATCCTGCAATCGGTTCAGGTTCCGGCGGCTGAAAGGCTGCGCTCAGTGCGCCGGTGCCGTCTGCGTCCTGTAGCCATCGGGCAATCGCATAGGCGTCGTGTTGATCTTGGGTGCGGTCTTTGCGCGGGTAGTCGGCACTCCAGAGCCGGGGGTAGGCTTCGACGATGACAGATTTGCCGTCCGGCGGTGCCCAGCCGTCGAAAGGCCAGAAATGAAGGTCCGGTTGCGCGTGTCTGATATGCCTCAGCCACGGGATGCCAGCGTGGGTGGACTTCGCGACCGAGCCCTGCACGTCGAAGTGAAACACCGATTTGGCAGAGCCCGTCGCCTCTTCGGTCAGGCGCCGCCATGTGCGTTCACCACTTCGCGCGGCCCCATTGCCGACGCTGCCATCCCGGACGAAATCGACATAGGTATGGGGCGCATCGGTGGGCCAGTGGTCACAGAAATCTTCAAGGAAAGCGTCCCAGTCCGGGACCAGCCCATGCCGCTCGAAATAGCCGATCGGAAAGGAAAATCCGTGGTCGATGCCAACGATTGTCGAGGTATCGCGGCCAAGTTCTTCGGTCAGCCACTCGGCCAGACCTCGCCGGGTCCAGTATTTGCGCGGGCTTGGCGGGGGCAGCACCTCGACCGCCGGACCATCCTCCACGGTCTCAAAGACCCGCAGGCCTTTGAGGCTGCTCTCCGCCGTCTGTGCGCCAGAATAGTCGATGCCAATCGTGCGGCGAAACCTGCGGGCGTGGAGTGTCATTGGAACTTTGCCTCGTAACTCGTGGCTGTCAGCGAGACATGCGCCGCCAGCGGCGGACGCAACTCGAAGGCCTTGGGATCGCGCGCGAACTCATAGAGGCGGAACAGGTGCCAATGGTCACGCCGTTCCTCAGCCACCTCCAACTCGTTGCGCGAGATGTGGAAGGGCGTGCGCTCCCAGCCGTTGGTCGTCTTGACCTCGATCAGGCGGTCCTGTCCGTCAGGCGTGAAGCTGGCGATGTCGTAGCCCAGACCGTCGCCATCCTCCTTCGACACCCAGCGCACTCGGCGGGCCAGGTCGTTTCGGTCATGTTGGTTCAGCGTTGCACGCTCATGGCGAAAGACGCGTTCCTCGCCAGCGTATCCCAGGGCGCGGTTTCGCTCGTCACGCCCGGCGGCATCAAACCGGCGCGCGACGCGCTGCATCTGTTCCAGCTCATCGGGTGGAGGAGCATTGCGCAGGGTTGGTGCCACGCCGACAAAGATCGGTGCGGGCTCGGCCATCTGGTGCTGTAGCTTGCGATGAAGCGCGATCTCCCACTCCGGGTTGCGGGCCAGCCAGCGCGCGGCGGCCTCGGCCAATGACATCTGGAAGTTAAACCGCGGCGCATATCCTTTGATGATCGGCAGCCCAAGACCGCGCAGCGCCGCAGAAACGTTGCACATCTTGAACTCGATGGAGCCCCGGCTGCGGTTGATCTGCTCCTGCAAAGCGCGGTTCTGGGCCGCCTTGTTGTAGCGCCGCCCTGACAGCTCATCACTGAGCATCGAGAAATACGCCGATACAACCGCGTCGTTTTCCAGATCAGACCAATCACTCGTCTCCATAAGCACACGCTATGCGGTGGCAGTTGGCCTGTCATCCCGAAAACGCCGTCGGGCTGCCGAGGGTTGCCCGTGAAAAGTCTATATCTCTGCGCTGCGGACTTGCTTGTATTTCCGTTGGTTAGCAGAGTAGCGTCAGGCATTATTCTTTTGGTTGAGCAGTTCGGTAGGGCGATATGGACAAGCGGAGTTTGAGCGAACGCGATATCTGCACGAAGTTCATCACGCCCGCCCTGGTCACTGCCGGGTGGAACATCACCACCCAGATCCGCGAGGAGGTCAGCTTTACCAAGGGGCGGATCATCGTGCGCGGCAAGATGGTGAGCCGCGGCGAAGGCAAGCGCGCCGACTACATCCTTTCGGCCAAACCCAACATCCCGATCGCGATCATCGAGGCGAAGGACAACAAGCAGGCCGTTGGGGCGGGTATGCAGCAGGCGCTCGGCTATGCCGAAACCCTGGACATACCGTTTGTCTTCTCATCCAACGGCGATGGGTTTGTGTTCCACGACCGGACAGGAGCCTCCTCTGAGGTCGAACGGACCATAGGCTTGGACGAGTTCCCCAGTCCACAGGAGCTTTGGCGGCGGTATAAGGCCTGGAAGGGCCTGTCTGATGCCGCGGAGCAGGTAGCGCTGCAGGACTACCATGATGACGGGTCTGGCAAGGAACCGCGCTATTACCAGGTCAACGCCATCAATAAGACGATGGAAGCGATCGCCAAGGGGCAGGATCGTGCGCTGCTGGTCATGGCGACCGGGACGGGCAAAACCTACACGGCCTTCCAGATCATCTGGCGTTTTCGGCAGGCGTTTCCGGGCAAGCGTGTGCTGTTCCTGGCGGACCGAAACGTGCTGATCGACCAGACCATGGTCAACGATTTCCGTCCCTTCAGCGGCAAGATGGCCAAGCTTTCGACGCAGTCCAAGACCATCGAACGCCCCGACGGTACAAAGGAAAGCGTCACGCTTGCGCTCGACGGGAAACGTCGGATCGACTCGTCCTACGAAATCTACCTTGGCCTCTACCAGGCAATCACCGGGCCGAACGAGAGCCAGAAGATCTATCGCGAGTTCTCCAAGGACTTCTTCGACCTGATCATCATCGACGAGTGCCACCGGGGCAGCGCGTCGGCGGACTCGGCCTGGCGTGAGATCCTCGATCATTTCTCCTCGGCGGTGCAAATCGGTCTGACCGCGACGCCGAAGGAAACCGAATATGCCTCGAACATCGATTACTTTGGGCCGCCGGTCTACAGCTACACACTGAAACAGGGCATCCGCGACGGCTTCCTCGCGCCATACAAGGTCATCAAGGTTCACATCGACCGAGATGTGCAAGGATATCGCCCCGAAAAGGGGCAGCTGGATCGAGATGGCGAGGAGGTCGAGGACCGGATCTACAACGCCAAGGATTTCGACCGCACCCTGGTGTTGGACGACCGGACCAAGCTTGTCGCGCAAAAAGTCACAGAGTTCCTCCGTGAAAGCGGCGACCCGATGGCAAAGACCATTGTGTTCTGCGTGGATCAGGAACACGCCGCACGCATGCGGCAAGCGCTGATCAATGAGAATGCGGACCTTGTGGCCAAAAATGCGCGCTATGTCATGCGCATCACGGGAAACGACAAGGAAGGGATCGATCAACTCGGCAATTTCATTGACCCGGAAGCCCCCTATCCCGTGATCGTCACAACGTCCAAGTTGCTGTCCACCGGCGTCGACGCCCAGACCTGCCGCCTGATTGTTTTGGATCGGGAAGTCGGCTCTATGACTGAGTTCAAGCAGATCGTCGGGCGCGGCACGCGGGTCCACGAAGACACCCAAAAACTGTTCTTCACATTGATGGATTTCCGCGGAGCCTCAAGCCATTTTGCTGATCCCGACTTCGACGGCGAACCCGTTCAGATTTATCAACCGGGGCCGGATGATCCCGTCACCCCGCCCGATGAGACGCCGCCCAGCAACGATGATCCGTCGGTCCCGAATGACGTCGATGAGAACGAGACCATCCTGATTGACCCGAAAAACCAAACACTCACGGACGACACCAACACCGGGCCCCGCCCAAAGGTCTACATCGACGGCGTCGGCGCGGATATCGTCGCCGAACGTGTCGAATACCTCGATGAAAACGGCAAGCTCGTGACCGAGTCCCTGCGTGACTACACCCGCAAGGCCATGCGCCAGCGGTTTACCAGCCTTGATGACTTCCTGCGCCGTTGGAAGCAGGCGGAACGAAAACACGCCCTGATCGAAGAACTGGCCGAAGAAGGCCTGCCCCTTGAGGTGATCGCCGATGAACTCGGGCTTGACCTCGACCCCTTCGACCTGATCTGCCATGTCGCTTTCGACGCCAAGCCGTTGACCCGCAAAGAGCGCGCCGACAATGTCAAGAAACGCGATGTCTTCACGAAATACGGCCCCCAGGCCCGTGCCGTCCTCGAAGCATTGCTCGAGAAATACTCCGACGACGGCGTCATCAGCATCGACGACCCCAAGATCCTGAAAATCAATCCCTTCTCCGGCATGGGCACCGAGGTTGAACTGATCCGGGCTTTCGGTAAGAAACCGGACTACATCCGCGCCGTGCATGAAATGCAATCGGCGCTCTATGAAGAAAGTGCCTGAAAATGTCCGTCCGCAACCTCGTCAAATCCATCCAGGATATCATGCGCAAAGACACCGGCGTCGACGGTGACGCGCAGCGCATGTCCCAGCTTGTCTGGATGTTCTTCCTTAAGATCATGGACGACCAGGACGAGGCGCTGGAAATTACGCAAGACGACTACACCTCGCCCATCCCCGAGGACCTGCAATGGCGCACCTGGGCGGCCGACCCCGAGGGGATCACCGGCGACACGCTGCTGGCCTTCCTGAACGACGAACTCTTCCCACGCCTCAAACTTCTGTCGCCCCAGAAAGGCCCACGCGCCAAGGTCGTCCGCGACGTGTTCGAGGACGCCTACAACTACATGAAATCCGGCCAGCTGCTGCGGCAGGTGATCAACAAGATCAACGAGGTCGATTTCAACAACCTGACCGAGCGCCAGCACTTCGGCGACATCTACGAACAGCTGCTCAACGACCTGCAAAACGCGGGCAACGCGGGCGAATATTACACGCCCCGCGCCGTCACCGCCTTCATGGTCCAACAGATCGACCCGACCCCGGGCGAAGTGCTGTTTGACCCCGCCTGCGGCACCGGCGGCTTCCTCACCTGCGCCATGCGCCACATGCGCGACAAACACATCAAGCGCCCCGAGGACGAGACGCTGATGCAGGCCTCCCTGCGCGCGACCGAAAAGAAACCGCTGCCCCACATGCTCTGCGTCACCAACATGCTGCTGCACGGGGTCGAGGAGCCGTCCTGGGTCCGCCATGACAACACGCTCGCCCGCCCGCTGGTCAGCTGGGGACAAGCGGACAAGGTCGACATCGTCCTGACCAACCCGCCCTTCGGCGGCAAGGAAGAGGACGGGATCGAGAACAACTTCCCCACCTTCCGCACCCGCGAAACCGCCGACCTCTTTCTCGCCCTCATCATCCGCCTGCTGAAAAACACCGGCCGCGCCGCCGTGGTTCTGCCCGACGGTTCGCTCTTTGGCGAAGGGATCAAGACCCGGCTCAAGGAGCACCTGCTGGAGGAATGCAACCTGCACACCATCGTGCGGCTGCCGAACTCGGTCTTCAAACCCTATGCCTCCATCGGCACCAACCTGTTGTTCTTCGAAAAGGGCACGCCCACGCAGGAGATCTGGTTCTGGGAGCACCGCGTCCCCGAGACGCAGAAGGCCTATTCGATGACCAAGCCGATCCGGCTGGAGCATCTGGACGACTGCGCCGCATGGTGGGGCGGCGAGGCCCGCGAAGGGCGGCAGGAAAGCGAGCGCGCCTGGAAAGTGTCGATCGAGGAGATCCGCGAACGCGGCTTCAACCTCGACATCAAGAACCCGCATGTGGAGGCCGAGGACTGGGGCGACCCCGAGACCCTTTTGGGCGACCTAACCAAGGCCGAAGCCTCGGTCGACAGCCTGCGGGCAGAGTTGAAGGCCATACTGACCGAGGCACTGGCCCGATGAACGCCGAACGGTTTCTGGAGGTTTACGAGCAGATCAGCGAAGCGCCGGACGCCATCGCCCGGCTACGGCGGTTCGTGCTGGATTTGGCGGTGCGTGGGAAGCTGGTGGAGCAGGATGCGGGGGATGAGCCTGCTTCAGAACTATGGAAGAAATTCATCGGGATCAAAGCCGAGCTGATAAAAAGCAAAATGATCCGAAAGCCGAAGGCGTTAAAGCCCATTTCGGATGTTGAGGCGCTGTCCTATACTCCTTTTGGTTGGGAAACGCAGCGCTTGGGAAGCACTTCGATCCTGATTACCAAAGGAAGCACACCGACTTCCTACGGCCACGAATTCACCCAAGAGGGCGTAAACTTCCTAAAGGTCGAATCCATCCGGAATGATCGCGTCGACGCTTCAAGCATAACTGCTTTCATCTCGAACGAAACGCATGAGTTTTTGTCACGATCACAGCTTAAAGCTGGGGATATTCTTTTCTCCATCGCCGGAAGTATTGGGACATGCGCGGTCGTATCTGCTGACATTTTACCTGCCAACACAAACCAAGCTCTCGCGATTATTAGGGGAACAGCCACGGTTTTTAGCCCTGACTTTCTGCTCCTGCTGCTTCGTTCGTTTGTTTCAGATGCCGTCAAGGACAGGGCTCGTGGCGGCGCGATGAATAACGTCTCATTGGCTGACTTGCAGAACCTCGTTCTGCCCATCCCCCCTCTCGCCGAGCAGCATCGGATCGTTGCCAAGGTCGATGAACTCATGGCGCTTTGTGATCGGCTGGAGGAGGCCCGCAAGACGCGGGAGGAGGTGCGCGACAAGCTCACCGCCGCCAGCCTCGCCCGCCTGACCGCCCCCGAGACGACAGCACAAGCGGAGCCAGCAAAAGTGGGCACCGGTTTTGCGTCCGGCTCCGCGACCAGCGAAGATGACTTCCCCACCCACGCCGCCTTTGCCCTCGAGGCGCTCCCCGCCCTCACCACGCGCCCCGACCAGATCAAGACCCTCCGCCAAACCATCCTAAACCTCGCCGTCCGTGGCAAACTGGTGGAACAGGATGCGACGGATGAACCGGCGACTGAGTTGTTAGAGCAGATTGCCGAAGACCGTGAACGGCTTTTGAAAGCAGGTGAGATAAAGAAGCAAAAGCCAATCCTACCCTTGGACGACAGCGAGGTGCCCTACGAAGTCCCGGACACTTGGCAGTGGGCTCGTTTCAATGAGATCGCAGCGATCCAATCGAACTTGGTATCCCCCAAAGGCTACCCCGACATGCCGCACATCGCGCCGGACAACATCGAAGGTTGGACAGCAAGGCTTCTTCCTTATGTCTCAGTGAAAGAAGCTGGCGTGTTCAGTGGCAAGCACAGCTTCTCCGCTGGCTCTATCCTCTATTCCAAAATCCGCCCCAACCTCGCCAAGGTGACAATTGTCGATTTTGATGGCCTATGTAGCGCGGACATGTATCCGATCCGCGCGCACATTCACCGCGAGTTTTTGGTGAAGTTCATGATCACTCAAGCTTTTGTCGATCAATCCGTTTCTGAAGACAATCGCGTGGCCATGCCGAAAATCAACCAAGCGGCGCTGTCCAATATCATGATCCCAGTCCCACCCCTCGCCGAACAACACCGCATCGTGGCCAAGGTCGACGCCCTCATGGCGCTCTGCGACAACCTGGAGGCCGCCCTGACCATCACCGACACCACCTGCACGCGCCTTCTCGAGGCCCTCCTCCACGAGGCGCTGGCCCCGGCGCAGACGCAGACGCAGACGCAGACGCAAGAGGACGCCGCATGAGCACAGGGCTGCCAGACGGCAAACGCATCCGCATCCGCTCTTTCTACGGCTTCAGCCCCGAGGAAGACGGCTATGTCGGCTGGACCAAGGAAACCGACCGCGACGCCTATCTGCGCAAGCTGAGCGACGGCGATTTGATCATGATCTATGGCGCCAGCACATCCGAGACCGACCGGGCCGAACGATCCTACGTCCTGGGCTTTCTCCAGGTCGAGGCAAAGGCGATCCGCGACGCGGACAAGGCCTCGGACTTCGGCATGCAGCGCAAACGGGATCGCGGCTGGCTGGGCCGGTGGAGCCACGCGATCCCCGTCCGGCGGGCATGGCGCACAGATGAGAAAATGATGATCGGGCGGATTGCCTTCAACTCATACCGACCCGAGGCCGGGCAGGCGCTGGCGGTCCATGGCGCCGAACTGGACGATGCCGAGATCGCACAGGCCCTGAAGCTGAAGGTCCGCGAGGTGAACGTCTATGGCGAGCCGCCCCTGGCCGAGCCGGATGCGCCTGCTGTGCCCTTTGCCGAGGTCTTCAAACCCTCGCGCGCCTTTCCGGGCAGCAAGGGGAAACGGACGGCGACCTATGAGGACGGGGACACGTTTCTTTATCTTGCGGTGTTCGAGGGCGATGGGCACGCACTGCTCGACCGCAAGAAGTCGTTTGGGGACAAATCTGTTGCTATGAAGGTGGGCGTTACCAACAACCCGAAGCGGCGCTGCGCAGAACTGAATGCCGGAATTCCGCCGGCCGCGCGAGGCAAGTGGGCGATGCGATTGATTTCCCAACCTTTCCCCGACATGAAATCTGCCGAGAGTGTTGAACAGCTGTTCAAGAAGAGGTCGATCGACCGCCTCGAGAGTTTAGGACGGGAATTCTTCTGGGGTCGGGCAGAGGATGCGGAGGCGTTGTGCTGGTCGCTTCCGGGCATGGCACGATTTAGCGGGCACAAGTAGTCTCCTCAACTCATCCGTCCCAACCGTTTCCTACATCGCTTGAGTATAAAGGCGGTATTGGGGCTTTGGTCCCACGCTTCAGGAGCGTCCTGACCACTCCGCAACCGGCCCTGCCCTTGCAGTCTGGGCTACTTGATCCGCACAAGCGATTTGATGCGCTCGGCAGCGCGCCAAGCTCCATGAGTTTTCTCTTCCAAGTGGTATCACCAACCGCCGCAGAACTGCGGCAAATTTTTTTTGAGTAATTTCTTCGCCTCGAACTAAACCAGCCAACATCACCATTGCCAACACGCAGACGGGCACTGCGCAAGGCCTTTGAAGCCGGACAGATACCGGCCCCCATCAAAGAAGTCGGCAACAAAAAGGAGCCAGCCGCATGCCCCGTGATCTCTTCGCTGCTGTACCAGCAGCACAATTTGTTATTTCGAACGCATTTGCCCTCGAATGTGCCTCTCAACTGCTTGGCGGGATCAAAGCACAAAAACGCTTCCAGCGACTTGCCAGTGACCTTCTTGCCTCGCCCAACCTAACACGTCGGCTGACACGCGAACTGGATGCCTTGGACGACCTGCTCTCGTTGCGGCACGTGCACAATTCCGACCGCATCGAGGCAGCACATTTTTCAAACATTCAGCCAGATGATCCCGCCGTGGAAGAAGTCTGCATGTTGCTGGACGGTCTGCGCGAGGCGCGATCACTCGAACATCCTTCTCACGGCATGACGAACTCGAACCGGTGAGACTGAAAACTTTGGCAACTCGATATTCACGAACCAAGGAGACTATCATGGCAAACCAAATCAAAGATGTTGCTCATCAAGCTGTATTGGAATTCGCTGCATTGTGCAGCCTTTATCAGATCAAACGCGGGCTTTTGTCGTTCTCGGCTCGAACCAAGGCCGACCAATTCGTCGCCGAGATCCAAAGCCAAGGGCATTTCGAACCCGCGATTCTGGACAATGCCTCTGACCTACAACAGTGCCTGCAATGCGAAATCGAGGTATCCGGGGGCGCTCCGACCGCCGCGAGAAGCGATGAAGGTGATCTATTTTGGCTCGGAGGTTCGGCAGCCAGCCGGGAGCTTGCCGAACTCGAACGAAGCTTGGACAGTTACATCAGGCACTCGCGCTATGTCAGCCTTGCTCTTGAAGCCGAGGCGGCCATCGACCGTCGCCGTGCAAGGCTTTCAACGGATTGATATCGCTAAATATAGGCGGAAAGCTCAAAATCGCCTCCACTGGCAACTGCCACCTTTCTTGCAACAACACACCTGCGTCAAACCCCAGAACAGCTGGGGAGGTCCGGACAATGAAATGAGGCGAACTGCGTTAGAAATGTCCACCACGCCTCCCTGAAAACAAATATCTATTGGCCAAAAGTAAACGTAGCGAAACAAAGAAACACGGAAAAACGAAAATAAAATCATTGCGTTCATGCTTTGTCCCGGCGCATTAAAAGCCGGCACAATCAAGAACTGATGAGGGGCTGCGAAACCAGGCGTCTGTCTTGCTTAACTTCACAAGGCAAAGGCTTGCGCCGTTTTTCCAGACCTATGTGCAAGATGCACAAATCGCCCTGAATGGACGCAAACTGTTACCTCGGGCAGAAGCCCTTTCATCCGTATCATGGAGATCGATATGAACCCCATTTATACACCAGATCAACTCGCTGACCGGTGGAAGTGCTGTGCAAACACAGTTCGAAAAGCAATCGAATCCGGGGAACTTGCGGCCTTCCGCGTAGGGAGACTTCTAAGAATTCCGGAAGAATCTGTATTAGCGTTCGAGACGCGATTCACGGATAGCAAACACTGTTAGCGAGAATATCAATATCTCTGCTACCTAACAAACTCGGTTGAGGGACAAGATGACCTGATTGGTCTTCAAAATCCACTCCACTCAGACCGTATCAGGTATACAACTTCCAGGGCATTAAAATACGAACGTACTTCCCAGCCAACTCGGCTGGGAAACCAAATCTTGCATGCCATGGTTTTCAAAGGACAACTTCAATGCCTCCTTTCTCTGTTCAAAAGTACCGCGGTGGATACGCGGTCACATTCAACGATAATGATGGCGTCCGCCGGCGGTTCTCCCTGAAGGCGAAGACAAAAAAAGATGCGCTGCCAGAAGCTGCTGAAATCGTACAGGACTATTTCCGCAAACCAGCCAATGAAGTCAAGATTCAAGATCTTTGGGACCTCTATCTTGAATATCTTGGTACAAAGCCTTCGGCGGCGCGAATGCGTAGCGCCGGAACACTGCTTGAATACTTTCGACATTTCAAACCATTGCAGATTACGCAGAGTGTCGTTGAGGAGTATATAAAGGGTCGTGTTCACAAAATCACAGGAAAACCGGTTTCTCAGGAAACGTTGTGGTCAGAGCTCGGCCTCTTACGCGATCTTATTAGCTATGCACGTAAACGGCGGGTAATTGGGCAGGACGACATTCCCTACATTCCTCGCCCTTCCAAGCCTGCTCCTCGTGATCGTCCGCTGTCGAAAAACGAGGCTGCTGCGCTAATCAAGGAAGCAAAGCAAACTCCACACCTATTCGTCGCAATCCTTCTGCTTCTGGGTACAGCGGGACGGGTTTCCGCAGTTTTGGAGCTTGAATGGGATCGTGTAGATTTCAAAAGTCAGACGATTGACCTTCGGACGAACGCACAAGGAACGCGCAAGGGCCGAGCAAAAGTTCCGATGAATCCGTTCCTTCGCGATCAACTTCTCGAGTGGAAAGCGAAAACCAACTGTTCGTTTGTCGTTTCGTACAATGATCAAAGCGTCAGTAGTATCAGAACGTCATTTAAGAAGGCTGTAAAGCGAGCTGGTCTCAAAGACGTCCGCATACATGACCTTCGCCACACAGCCGCAGTGTGGATGTTGGAGGAAGGTTCGACAATTCAGAAAATCAGCCAATTCTTGGGTCATACGACGCTCGATCAAACGTTCAAGGTTTATGCTCGCTATCAGCCCGACTATCTTCGTCAGGAGGCCGATGCCCTTGACGTCGCGAACCTGGTCTCGACGGACAACGAGGATTTCGAACGTATGAAGCAGCGCAAAATGGTGTTCCACGACACCAGCGAGTATGCAGCTATCACCGTTTACAAACGCTGGCACCCAGAACTTGCACATTTCCTTAAGCATCATGCTGATGGCGTCATGCAGCAAATTCTGAGCTTGCAGGAAAAAATTTAGAACTGTGAATAAGGCTGTGCTCCATGTTTTCGACATGGCGCACAGCGTTCACTGAACCTTCACAGATGCGCCGAAAGGGATTACCTGCGTTGCCTCGCGCGCAAGCATGTTCTTAATGAGCTAAAATTCAAAGGATTAGCCGAAACATGATTTGCTCATAACGCCTTGGTTGGGGGTTCGAGTCCCTCCGGGCCTACCAAACCCATTGTTATTTCCGGATGTTTCGCTTGTCCGCTCCCTTGTTGAAAGCGCTTGATTGACATTGGCGCGTCGCGATCAAACAGTGGGGCACGAATGCCCCAGTGGCTGCGGCAACACCAAACAATTCGCCAGCTGCCGGATTTTCGTCAATGCTTAGGCGGTCTAGTTGCTCAAATGCGTCCGGTTCAAACCGGCGGCGCGGGAAACGGCTTCGCCTTTGGCAAGCCGCATCAAGGTGTCGCGCGTGTCTTGGGACGTTTCGCGCCGGGCGGCCTGCTCAATCAAGGTGCGCGCGTTGACGTTCTTGGTGCGGATCAGGCTGCGTGCCGCTTCGATCCGGACCGTTGCATCCGGGTCGCGCAACCCGTGCGTCACAAAGGTCTCAAAACTGTCGACCGCCGGCATTCCTGCCAGCGCGCTGAGCGCCGCACGACGAAACCCCGGGTCCGGTGCATTGGCGGCGATATGTTGCAATTGATCGACCGAGGCTGCGTTGCCGTTGTAGCTGAGCTGAACGATCTCGCGCACAGCGGTGGCCCGCTCGCTTGCGGTAGGCTGAACTGGCGGGCTGGTTGCTGCGGCCTGCGGCGTACCTTCGGCCATCTCGGCAGTCGGGACATCCCCATCGGCCTCGGCAACGACCCATATCTTGCGGATCTCCGGCGGCGTAGCGCTGTCATCATAGAACAAGACGACGGAGTTGGCTGAGATGATCCGGTTCAACGCCGCATCAACAGTCAGGCCGTCAAATTCAATTGCGCGACCCAGCTTCCCAAGCCGGGCGCTGAGTTTGACGTCAATGCCCGCCACCTCTCCTATCCGCTCAATGATCGCTGCGCGGGAGGTGCCGGACAGAACCTGCCCGCTCAGCAAGCCAGACTTGGCGTCAAATGCCAAATCAATGCCCTGCCCCGCCTTGGTGGCGGAGCTGTGCTGTGGCGCCTCTTGCGCCTGAACCGCCACGCCGATCAGCGTGGCGGCGAGAACCTTGACCACAAGGCCGTGCATCAAATAGCCCGCCATCAGCGGCGCAGGTGCGAACCACGATATTCCATGGACTTCGCACTGGCGACGATCGCCTTGTCGTTGGCCTTGTCCGTTCCGTTGACCGATGACGTGGTCTGGGCAAAGGTCAGCACCGCATGCGCTGCGGCATCGCCCATCTGGTCCAGCGCTTCCAGACTGATGTTGTCGAAGGTATCGCAGGCAAGGTGATAGCAGGGATCATATTGTTCGCCCGCCGTGCCACCATAAATCGCGACCTCTGCATCGGTCTTGATGCCTTCGGCGCCGGTGAACAGACCGCCGGCGGGGATTCCGACCTCAATGAACGGTCCGTAATCCGACCGACCGTCAAACGCGGTTGCCTCGACCTCAAGCCCCTGTTCGGCGAAATAATCCAGAAACACCTGTTCGGTATTGCCGGACCCGTTCGGACCTGCCGTGCCCGTGGCCGAGCCATCGCCGTCATAGACAAAGCGCACGAAGTTGGGCGAACCGATCATGTCGAAGTTCAAGTTGACGGCGATATCCTTGATGTCGCGCTTGCTCAGTTGCGAGACATAGAATTCCGAGCCGAGAAGACCCGCCTCTTCGGCGCCCCACCATGCAAACCGCACCTTGTTGCGCGGCTCGATCTCAAGCGCGGCCATTTGCAAGGCGATTTCCAGAATGGCGGCAGAACCGCTGCCGTTGTCCTGAATGCCCGGGCCTTCAGAGACCGAATCCAGGTGCGCGCCAACCACAACCACGCGATCGTCCCGCCCGGCGGGGGTTTCGGCGATGACATTGGCCGAAACGCGGTTTTCCGAGACCGCATCGACCTTCAGCCGTACTTCGATATCCACCTCGGGATCGTCATCACCCGAGGCAAGTTCCTCTCCGACAGCAAAGGCCGCGCCGACAATCGGAATGCTGAAGTCAGGGCCGCCAAGCGTGCCAAGGAAATTGTCCGTGCGTCCCGGTTGGCCTTCATTGAAGATCACCACGCCAACCGCGCCGGCGGCCTCGGCATTCGCGGCCTTCTCCGCAAAGGAACAACTGCCACGCTGGATGATCGCGATGTTGCCGGACACGAAATCGGCAAAGTCGGCAGCCTCGCATCCGCTGGTCGAGCTGTTGTCCGTCGCACCGGGTGGCAGCATGAGATCGACGCCCTGTGCAATAGCGGTCACGTCGCCCGATCCCGAATAGCTCATCGTCGCGAAACCGGCCAAACCGAAATAGTCGTAGGATGCGGGATTTGGCGCAATCTGTTCAAGAATGCCGATCGAAAGTTCCTGAAAGTAGGGATATTCAAACGGCTGGACCGTCACGTCATACCCTGCCCCGCTCATTTGCGTGGCGACATAGTTGACCGAGGCCAGATAGCCCGGACTGGAGGCTTCGCGAATACCGCCATTGGCGTCGGCAAAGCCTTGCAAGGCGGCCTGATGCACGCGGATACCTTCGACGGTCACGGCTTCTCGAAGGTCGCTGGAATCCACACCGGTTGCTGAAAAAACGGGATTACTGAGTACACATGAAAGTGCGATAACGGACGTGCCCATTAGGGTCGGACGTGACAACATTTCTCATCTCCCTGACTATATTTTGATTGAATAATTCAACCAGAATACTCGGAAAGGGTGTTTTCTCAAAATGAAATTTGGCAAGTCACCTTTGGATATGCGGACTGCGCCCAATTCGTTGCTGCCCCACCAGTGGCGCGATGGCGCGCCTTTCGATCACCTCAGAAAGGGCCCATCGTTTCGGTCAACCACGCCGTAATCGGAGCGGCCAGAACACCTCGGTTTTCCTTCCACGCGCTTTCGGGCGCTTCCTGAAACCCGAAATGGTGGATACCCACCAGTTGCCCCGAGAGATTGAGAATGGGCGCTCCGGATGAACCGCTGGCCGTATCGCAGGTATGGGTAAAATCGCTGTCTGGCGCGCGGCCTGTGACCGGGCTTTGCACGGCGGCGCAATCGATAAACGACACCTCCATTGGCAAATCTCCGGGGTGCTGAATGATCACCAAGGGCCCCTCTGGTTGCACCGGGTCTTGTGGCACGGTCACGGTGCCAAAGGCTTCGCCCGGGGATGCTGACAGATGCACCGCTGTGACATCATAGGCAAAGCTGGATTGTTCCGGCGCATAGCCTTTACACCTGAGTTGCGGGCCCATCGAAAGCCCGCCCACTTCGTTGCGGCGATAGCCAAAGACAGCCGTCATCGTCGCGCAGGATTCATCCGAGCGGATGCAGTGTTCGTTGGTCAGCAAAAGGTCAGGCGCGACAAGAAACCCGGTGCAGGTGCGGGGCACACCGCCATCAAAGAACGACAAAAACGCCACGGGACCAGAGAGCGCGCGGATTTCATCGGGCACTTCTGGCGCGGCGATCGGGTACAGCTGGTTTTCCCCGTGCGTGGAATAAAGCACCACTTCATCCTGCTGCACCGACAGGTTCGAAATCCGAACGGTTGTCTCGTCGGACAGCCGGTCCGGGGTGAACAGGGCCATCGTGACCTGACCATTGGGGATCAGCCCCGTCCAATAGCCATCCTCTGGCACCTCGATCAGGGGGATGATGAACTCCTGATCCAGTTCCGAAAACAGGTAAAGCTGTGCCGTTTCCGGCACCTGTGGCCCTTCGACCTGGATCAAAAGCCGCAGGTAATCTGTGTCCGGAATCTCGATCCCGTCTTTCCAGACCACCGGCAGATCATCCGAGCGTTCCTCCGGGCCAATCCGCAGGTCCAGATCCCGCACGCCGCCATCGATGCGCGATTCCAGAACCGGGATGTCCTGCGCATGGGCCGCGGCGCCCCAGACCAGCAGATACAGGCAGACCGCCCTCATCCCTGAAACAACGGTGAAGTATAGTCGCGGATCGCGCCGAACGGAAAGCTGACCACTTCCGGGACGCCGTCGACTGTTGTACGCACCTCGACCATGGGCGAGATCGTCGCCACAAGGCAGGAGGCGTCGCGCTCCAACGTGCCATAACGGCTGCCGTCCTCTTCGCCGACATGACGGAACAGGATGTGCCGGTCCTTGTCATCGTTGAAGGTCAGCCGGCGAATGTTCCACCACGATTGGAAGCGCTGATCAGGGTTGGGTGAACGACAAACAATCACGTCTGGAACATTCACCACTTGCCCGACAATGCGGCGCCCGTCGAACAGTTCGAACTGAGCGGAATTCAATGCGATTGCGCGTTTGACATTCAACCGCCCGGCCATGACCTTGCCGTTCAAGCCAGTAAAGAAATCTGCTGTATAGATCAGCCGGTCTTTCACCACCTTCGGGGCGATTTGTCCGCCAGCCGCCAACAGCGCCGGATCATCGCCGTAAATGAATTCGCCTGTGGAAAAGATCAGCGATGCAGTCGCCGTGACCTGCGGTGCGGCAAACGACGTGCCGGTCATCGCGGTAAACGCATTGTCTGAAGTGGTCGTCAGAATATCCACCGCTGGCGCGCCGATCTCAAACTTTGAGCTGGTGTTGCTACCGCGTGACCCGGAATGCCAGGGCGTGGGATTGTCCATGTCGTTGTCCAGACCGACAACCGTAATGACATTCTCCAGGGAATTGAGACAGGCGGGGATCAGGGGGCATCCGCCATTCAGCGGCTTGTTCTCGTTTCCGGCAGCCGCGACGATCAGCAACCGGCTTTCCTGAATACGCAGGGCGTTTTCCACTTCACCGCTGCCCTGAAAATCGGGCAGCAGACCAAAGCTCAGGTTCGCGACGCGGGCGCCGACCGGAATATCGGTCATGATCTGTTCGGCCAACCGGACAATCTGCCGATCCCGCGGCAGCGTCTTGTCAAACGAGATCATGTGGATGCGCGCATTTGGGTTGAGGCCAACAATCCCCTTGCCGTTCAAGGGCGATGCGATGACGCCGGCAACCGCCGCCCCATGTTCAGAAAGGCTCAGCCCCAGCGGGTCGATCTTGTCGCAATCCAGACTTAGCCCGGCCCCCTCCCCCTCCGCCGATGCCATGCGCGCGACGTGTTCGCCATCGGCAGGCGCGGCGGCCGCAACGGTCACCGTTTCGGGCGGGCCAAATATCTTGCCATCACTCATGATCAGCGGCGGCAGATCACAATGCGTTTTCGTCACCGCGCTGTCGATCACCACCACATCCACCGGGTGGCTTTGCTGTTCGGTCAGCGGTTCAAGCTGCGCAAAGGGGTGGTTGATCAGTTTGAAGAGGTCGATCTGCTCCACCACCAGAGGATCGTCGCTGATCCCGTACTCCTTGATGGTCCCTGTTGTGCGCAGATTGGACCGCAGCGTTTCCAGAGCAAAATCATTCAACGACCGGCTGCTGAATTGCCTTTGCCAAGCGGGCGAAAACACCTTGGTGGGATCGACAAAGGTCAGCACCTTGTCGGAAATCCGTGTCGAGGGCTGCAATCTGCGCAACAGGGTGGATTTTTCGTCCGGACGCAAGGCAATGCTGGCCTGCAATTGCAACTGCGGAACGGTCACGTTCACAAGCCCGCTGGGTGCCTTGATAATGGGTGGGTTGAAGCGCGCGATGACGTCTTCGCAGCTCCCTTTCCACGCCGAGCAGTCCATTCCCGGCTGGATTTCGAATTTGGACAGATCAAACCCGCTTGGCACCTGTATGCGAGTCAGCGTCGTGATCGACTGAAACTGGTAATCCGGCACCAAAAGCGTCGCGCCCAGCTTTGTGCGCCATTGTCCGGGACTGATGTTGTAGCCGCCCACATGGGTGGTCAGCGAGCGCAATTGCCGGTCTGACAAGGCGCTGCGGCTGCGACGACACAGATCAGGGTTCAGGTCGCACATCATCGCGTCAAGGCTTTGTGGAAAGAACGCCCCGTAGAACAGGTTTTCATCCCGCAGGACACGCTCCACAAAGGGGCTTTTGTCCATCGTCACCCTGCGCAGGGTCAGATTGCCCGAGTTGTAAAGCGACAGGTAAAGTGCCTCCATCTCGTTCGACAACTCGGTGGCGTTTTCGCTGTGGGAACGCCAGTCCATCACCAGATCGGGCAAACCGGACTGCGCGGCAACCTGGCCAGCGCCAAGGAAAACCGCAGAAATCATGGCAAAGAATTTCATACTCATTCTCCTTTTGCGAAAGAGTGTCATGGCGCTGTCCTCAGGATGGACACATTGGCCGTTCCTGCACCAAAGCCGTGCACCATGACATTGGCCATGCTCATGCCGCTGGGTACCTCGAATTCACACGTCTCGTCGGCGCCTTCGGTGTAGGGGCGGCAATCAAACCCCGCCAGCGAGACCAGCTTGTCAAAGCGCACGTAAAGATCCGGATCGCCCGTGCCCGACATGACGGCGCGAAACATGGAGCCTGGCACGACCGGGAAACTGCCGACCATCTCGATCTGATCCGCCGCCAGTTCAAACGGGCCAAGGGCCTCGGTCTTGGGGGCGTTGGAGCCGCCGCGCGGCTTGCAGATTGACGGATCGATGGAAAACCCCGGGGCCGGTCCATAAAGGCAGGCGATCCCGTTCTTGTCCTTTTCGGTCAACCGCAGGCTCCAATCGCCCCGGCCGTTGCATTGCGGATAGTGCATCACCGAAAACGCATCGTAATTCGTGACACCCCGCCAGTTGCCATCTTCAAAGCAGGTGCCCGCCTCTGGCCGGGTGTGTTCGTGCCGTCCGCCGACCACATGGCCCAGTTCATGGCGCAGAACGCCGCGCAAGGTCAGGGCTTGGTTGGGATCAAGGTTGAACGACGACGGATCAATCACAAGACTGCGTTCCGGGCGCCGATCGTTCGGGAAGAAGGCGGCGGCAAGGAACAGCCCGCCCGCATTCACCGGACGCACATCGAACAGCACACGCCCGTTGCCGGGATCGCAGTTCTGATCCTCGGACTGGATGTAGATAAAATCGAGATCGGCGACCGCCTCCCACGCCGCTGTGGCGGCCTGCATGTCGGTGACAACGGCGGAATGGCGGCTGCCAAAATCGCGGCTGACGCAATAGGTCAGCGCGCGGCGCTGCGCCGCCGACCAGATCTGATCCAGCCCGCCAACGGTGATGACCGAAAACTCTGGCACGTCGCTGGCGGGCTTTGGCGGCGCATTGGCGATGTTTTTCAGCCAGAATTCACGCAACAGTTTTTCATTCCGGATCGGCGTGTCGCCATTCACATAGTATTTTCCGGTCGCCTCGACGTAAGGCGTCTGATCGCGGAATTCTTCAAAGCTCAACGCGCTCAGGTTTTGCCGGGCGGTTTCCGCCAGATCGCCAAGCGCCTTGTTGCCCGCCTCCGGGTCCAACGCTTGCGCCTGCGCAAAGGTGGCGACAGTGCAGGCCGCCAGAATGGTCATGATAAAATGTCTCATCTTCAATCCTCCGTTCAAGCCGTCAGGATGGAAACAGCTCCTTGAAAATCGGGTGGTCTGCGTAGAATTCGGAAAGCCGCGCCTTCTGAGCGCCGCTTTCGGTCAGGCCAAGGTATCGCGCGGCGTTGCCCCCCATCACCGCCTGCAAACGATCGCCGGTAAAGCCAAGCTCATCCAGCGTGGCAACGACGTTCGCACTATAGGCTTGATGGCCGGGCATACGTCCGATCATCGACCAGTCCGAACCGTACATCATGCGCTCTTCAATCAGCGGAATACGGTCGATGATCTTGCGCATGTCAGTGATCACCCGGGCGCGATCCGGGTCATCCGGCAGGATCGCGACCGTCCAATAGCCAACGTCGAAATAGACATTGGGAAAATCGCCAAGCATACTTGTGACGGTGTCTTCCCAGTCTTTTTGCGCGGCATCGCTGGCCGGTCCGGATTGCTTGAACCTGCCAAAATGCGCGAGGTTCAGGCGCAGATCGCTGAATTCCGGACGCAACAGAACCTGCCGCCAGCCTTCGGGCGCAGCATAGGCACCGGTTCCCGGACCCGCGCCCATGGAATTGGCAGCGTGTGCCTTGATCGGCACCTCGTTCTCGATGCACCAGGTGTACAAACGCTCAAGTTCGTGATCGAGCGCGGCGCCCCCGCCCTTTGGCGCCCGCTTGGCCCATTTCGACACATCGGCGGTGTTACCGATGGGTTTGAAGCCCATGGGCGGGTAAACCTTGATCCCGGCAAAACCTCGTTCCAGCACCGCCCGTTTCACATTGCGCAAGGAATCCCAATCCGGGTGATCCTCGCGCTCGATCGCGGCGCGCAATGGGCAGAACGGCGCAAAGGGCAGAACCAGCGCATCCTGGAACCTGCTGGTGATGGCCGAGACAACCTCGATCTGATCGCCGACCGGTTCGACATCGTTTTCGGTCGTCTTGAACCAATAGGTGAAATCGACAATCGACGGGGAAAACACCCGGACCTGCTTGTCGCCGCCATACAGGCGCTGCATCTCGGCAAGGATGTCCCGGCGCGCGCGCGTCAACAGCCCGGCCCAGCGGATCGACTGCAAAAACGGCGATGGATAACGGTATTCTCTTTGCGTTCCGGTGCTGAGCGCACCGGGTGCCCCTTTGGCAAAGATTTGTTCAGCAAGGATGCGGGCCTGCTGCTCGGGCGTCTGAAGGCTCGAGCGCACCGAGAGCAATTCGACTTCGCGGGCGATGCGGTCAAGGATCCGGCTTTCTTCGGTTTGCGTGGCTGTCAGCCCGGCGGTGTTGGGCACTGCCCCGGCGGCAAATTCGGTCAGTGCAAGGGCGACATTCTCCTGATCCCGTTGCTCGATTTGACTGGTCGGGGTTGCCGCCGCGCCACCATTTATCTCAGCCAGTTCCTGCGCTGCGGTTGGGGTGTTTATCAGCAGAATGGTTTTCAGCAGCTTGAGAAAGGCAGTGCTGATCATGTCCGGATCAACCGGGCCATGCGGATCGCGCAAGAACGTCTGCTGTACAAAGCCAACCGCAGGAACGTCGCGCCCGTTGAAAAAATGGCTGTGGATATCGATCGTTCCGTCCACAAGGTCGGGCTGGAACCACTCTTTGACCTTGCTACACCCGCCCAGAGTGCTGGACAGCATCAATCCCCCGAGACCTCCAATTACGTTGCGCCTGTTTGCCATATGCATTTCCCTTGGAAGTAAGATTTTGAAAATCAGACACTTTTAGCACCAATGAAAAAAAACCTGGACGCCGGTCATTCTGAACCGGTCAGGGCACAGGGTCGACCGCTTGACCCAACGGTAGCAAGGATACCCCCTTAAATTGAGTGCGGAATACCCTACCCAACCTAAGGCATGATAGACCTCAGATTGACCCTGTGAAAAGATGCATGTGGCATGCACCCTTGAATCAAATCAGCGCAACCGGCTTGTCCGGCGCCGACAACACGTCAGGTGCAGTGAAGGATAATCAGCCGCTCAGGCTCAGTCGACCTTGGGCAATGGGATCAATTTGCTGGGATCTTCGACTGTGTCGGGCGACTTTGGCAGTTCCGGAATGCTGACCCTCTGGTTCGGCTCGGCATAAGACACCCCTTCGGTCGAGGAGAGCGCCTGAATGATGTCGTTCTGGATTGCCGGATAAGGGATTTCGATCAGGTAGATTTTCCCGTCCAACATCCGCGAAACCACCGTTCCGCCAATTTTCGCGATAATGTCCTGGGCCTGAGCTTCGGGCACACCATCGTTGAACCGTATGAGAATCTGTCCCGTCACGTCGCCTTCCTGTGTCACTGGATCAGCCGCCTGCGCCGCCGGATCCGTGGTCTGTGAGGTGCCTGTGTCCGCACAAGCCAAAACGCCGGTCGATGCCAGCGTCAGTACCAATGCAACAGTGCCCATAGGGTTCATGATCGTCATCAATTTTCTCCAAACCGGACACTACATCAGCCGAAACAGGCCGTAAATGAACGCTTTCGTCATCGGCACCGGCCCAAGCGGTACTCCGCTGGGCCGGTGCCTGTCACTTTAGTTGGAACTTGTGGTGCTCTGCCCCATCGGGTCAGTGCCAAGCTCTTCCTGACGGGCCGCCGGGCCCTGATCAGCCTCGGTCCGGTCTGCGGACATGGTCGAGGCTTCCGAGATCGACAGCTTGCCGCCCATCGAGCACGGGATGCCGCGCACCGTCAGTGTGCCGGAGTCCAGTTCCAGCGTCGCGCCGGTCACCCAGAGCTTCCAATAGATCGTGTGGCTGCCTTTGGGCAGGACGATGCTGAAGTCCGTGGAAATGTCGCGGTAGTCATCCTTGCCGCCGGCAAAGTTCATGCGGCGATAGGAACCCGTCCACATGACACTGGGGTTAGCCTGATTGTAGACGCCGGTGCGGACCAAGGTATTGCCCGACCCTTCGATCCGGTGCCCCGAGGTGTCGGTGGAAATATCGACGACCATCGGTTCGGTCAAAGTGAAGCTGACGCTCAGGATGTTGTCGTTCTTCGACACTTGCTTGCGGGCGGACCACATGAACTCATCATAAGCGATTTGGGTATGGGCCTTGGACTTGCAGACTTCGGGCTGCGGCTCCGGCGGGGGTGTGTCGCCCGGCTTCATCGCTTTGCCCAGATCAAGGCGCGCACCCGTCAGACTCGTGCCAGCCAGACCGGGGATGACTTCGGCGGTGTCCATCAGATGCTTTTTGATATCCAGATGGCTCATGCCCGGGTTTTGCGCCCAGACCAGTGCCGCGGCCCCGGCGACATGCGGGGTCGCCATGGATGTCCCGTTGAACGAGGAATATTGCCCGCCTGGTGTTGTCGACAGAATGCCGACGCCCGGCGCCCCCATATCAACGCTTGTTGCGCCGAAACTGGAAAAGCCCGCCTTGGCATCGCTTTGGTCTGTCGCCATCACCGCCAACACGTTATCGACGTTGTAGCTCGACGGGTAATGCGGGTTGGTGTCGTTGTTGGAGTTGCTGTTGCCCGCAGCGGCGACAAACAAGATACCCTCATTGTCAGCTGCACGGATGGCATCTTCCAACGCCCGGCTGAAACCGCCCCCGCCCCAGCTGTTGTTCATGATGTCGGCATCCATCTTGATCCCGTACTCGATGGCGCGGATAGCACCGGCCGTGCTGCCACTGCCCGAGGCCGAGAGGAACTTGAGCGCCATGATCTGCGTTTTCCAGTTCACACCGGCAACGCCAAGCGAGTTGTTGGTGACTGCGCCGATTGTACCCGCCACATGGGTGCCGTGCTGGTTGTCATCCATCGGATCGCCATTGGTCGCTGCGCCGACGAAATTTGCGCCAAAGACATCGTCGATCACGCCGTTGCCGTCGTCATCAATGCCGTTGGCCGGGATCTCACCGGGGTTCTTCCACATGTTCGCGGCCAGATCGGGGTGCCGATAATCAACACCCGAGTCGACCACCGCCACGATCAGATTGCCCGAGTCCTTGCCGATGTCCCAAGCGGCGGGCGCCTTGATCTTGGGCCAGGCCCATTGCTGCGGATAGTCGGGATCGTTCGGCGTCGCATCGGCACGCACCACATACACCGGTTCGATATAGGCGATGCCCGGCACATTCAGCGACCGCGTCGACAGGGCGCCGAATTCTGCATCTGGCGCTTCGATCACCAGCATGCCGACCTCCGGCAGAGTGTCGATGACGCGCACGCCGTCTGACAGCGACTGAATGCTGAACCTTGCCATGTCGGTGCCCGGCGATGTCTTGACGATAAACTGCCCGGGAACGACCTCAGGCTCGGTCTGGGATTCGAACGTCGCCTCTTGGGCATAGGCCAATCCCGCAGCGGAAATCACAGCCGCCGAAATGAGGAGTGAGATACGATGTTTCATCGCTTTTTCCTTTAAAATAAGTTGGTTGGTTAATCAGGGCCGCCTGAAATGGCGGCCCCTAAGTCGTCCGTTTCAGCACCCGATCGCGTTGCAAAGCGCGACGATGTTGTCAGTTGTGAAACGCGGCCCGTTAAAGGTCTTGCCAAAGCTTCCGGTGCAGCTTGTGTTGTCATAGCCGCTGACCACCGAGTTGACCCAGTTGCCACCGCGCCAGCTGCGCAGCCAGGGTCCGCCACTGGCGCCATAGGTCATGGAACAGCCCATGTTCAGAACCGAGGTGCCACCACAGCCCGACGACGGGTTAAAGCTTTCTGCGGCGCAAAGCTCCATCTTGTTGCCGCCACCGATGTTGCCGGGATAACCAAGCGCATGCAGCGACTGGGTGGTTCCCCAGTCCCATGACCGGCCAAGCCAGCCGGTGTAGAATGTCACCGGGCGGTTTTTGGAGTTGTTGCGAAGCTTGATGACACAAACGTCAGACTTGCGATCACCAACGTTGATCCAGCGGTTCAGGACGGTCGCGCTGGACCAGTTGAAGGTGCCGTAAGGCGCATTCCCGCTGTCATAAGCCGGTGCAAACTGAAAGCCACCGATCCAGCTGCCCGCAGAGCGGTCGTAGCAGCAGTGCGCGGCCGTCACGACCACATTGTTGGGGCTGACCACGGATGCCGTGCAGGATCCTTTACTGGTAAACAACTTGCCGACCGCGCGGCGTGGGTAATCCGTGCGGTACGGCGCTTCGCTGTATTGCGTGAAGGTGTCCTTGGTGCCAAGGATGCCGGGTTCGTCTTCGGCCCGCATCGCCGCTTCGCTCCAGGCGTCGGGGAAGGACTGTGCGGCCTCCTCGTCGGCGTTGGGATCAGGCATGCCAGGGCCTTCGGCCCCCGGTGACAGCAGATCGGGGTTCAGAATGGCCGGCTCCTGAACCGCCCGCGTCTGAAGACCCTCGCCCCGTGTTGCGTCCCAATCCAGCGGTTCAACCGCCATGCGCGCTTCGGGTGTATCCAGCGCAGAAACCGCGCTTTCGTCATTTTCGATCGTGATCGTCGATGTCTGTGCAAACACCGCCCCGCCCATGCAGACTGAACAGGTCAGCGCAAAAGCGAGTGTATGAAATCGTAAAAGCATTCCATATACCTCCGAGCTAAGGGTTGAGGCCATGAGAACGACTGAAAATTAATCGGCCTGATGGCCTTCGTTTTTTGAAGAATTGATAAAAATGGGTATTCGATAACAACCATAGGTGTATCATTGCGACCGCAACGGCTGTATGCGGGTATTCCATACTCGGGTGCGAGAGAGCCTGCATAGGCGAAAATTAGCGCAAGTTCAGGTTGATTTTCTGAATGCCCGACATCGACATGACCTTCCCCCTCACGCGCCCGACACTTGTTCGTTCGCACCGTTGCGACCGGAGTCATGGACCATGAAACTATAGCGAATAGGAAGGAATGTTCTGCAACTGCTTTTGATCAGACGACTTTTCAGCCGTCCAGATTGCAATCCTGAGGTGCAAGGCGCCGCGGACCTATGCGTTCCTTCCAGTCTCGGACAGATGAGAACCCGAAGTTACTTCGCTCTCGCCGATGGACAAACGGCATTCAACCAATAGGCGATTTCTGGCCGACAATAACTTGCGTCAACCTTTGATCGGAATAATCGAACCGTCAGGTCGCCCGCCAGGCATTGGCCCGCCGTTCCCAGCGCTGCACGATCATGTATTCGATCAGCAGCATCACAGCAGTGAAGCTGAGCGCATAGGCCAGCACCATCGCCGTGTCGAAAAGTTGAAAATAGAGGTGGATCTGAAAGCCGACGCCATTGGAGCGGCCCAGAAACTCGACCACCAGCACGATTTTCCAGATCACCGCCAACCCGTTGCGAGTGCTGGCGGCCACAAAGGGGCCAAGCTGCGGCCAGATGACATGCAGCAACCGTTTCGCCGGGCTCATCCTGTAGACCCGCGCCATGTCCGACACGCCGCGATCCATGGCGCGCACCCCTTCGCGGATCGTGACCGTGACCATGGCCGTCTTGTTCAGTGCGACCGCAAAGATGGCCGCGACTTCGTTCAAGCCAATCCACAGATAGCACAAGACGATAATCACCAGCGCAGGCAGGTTCAGCAGCACCGTCACCCAAGGATCGGCCCAGCGGTTCAACCGCGGTGCAAGCCCAAGAATGATGCCAAGAGCGCAGCCCACCGTCATCGCCGCAATAAACGCCATGATGACCCGCCACAACGTCCAGGACATATGCAGCCACAGTTTGCCCGAGGCGGCCTCTTGCGCAATGGCTGCGGCCACCAATGCCGGCGAAGGCAGGATCGACGGGTCGTCGCTGAAAAAGGCCGCCAGCGACCAGAACGCGACCAATGCGCCGATCGAAATCAATGTGACGTGTAAGGGCGCGCGTGAGGTATCCATGGTCTCTCCTTCGCACAAGGTTTAGCGCATTCCGCGCGCCGAGGGCCCTACAACAAAGGTCGCATATCCGACCCGGCAGAGCGCTCCTAATCTGCGCCACTATGGGAGTGAGAAACATCATTATCGCGGCGCTTGTCTGGCTGCTTGGCTGCGCGGTCGCTCAGGCCGAGCTTTTGCCGCGCGAAGCCATCGAAGCGCGCATTTATGCCCCGATGGCTTTGGGCGATCTGGACCCGGACAACGGCGTCTACGATTTGCTGAATTCGGGCGGCGCAAAAGCCGGTTACGTTTTTGAAACCGCGCCGCTTGCCCCCCTGCCCGGCTTTTCCGGCGCTCCGATCAACATGCTTGTGGTGCTCGACCTCGAAGGCCGTTTTCTTGACGTGCAACTGCTGGAACATAACGAGCCGATCTTTGTCTCGGGTCTGGGAGAAGCGCCGTTTCACGCCTTTATGGAGCAATACCAAGGCCATTCGATTTCTGACAGCCTGGTGGTCGGCACCCCCTATGGGAATAGCGCGGCGGGCTCCGGGTTGGTCTATCTCGACGGCGTGACCAAGGCGACGGCAAGCGTGCGGATCGCGCATGAATCCATTCTGGCCGCTGCCTTGCATGTGGCGCGCGAAAAGATGGGCGGCATTGCTGCCGGCCCGCCTGCCTTTCCCAACCCAGAGGTGGACGAGCCGCTGGAATGGCAGGCGCTTCTGGATCAGGGGCTGATCACCAACTACCAGGTCAGCAACGCCGAAGAGCAGGCGCTTTTCGCTGGCACCACATGGGAAGACGATGACCCCGAGGCGCAGGAAAACCCGGACGAGCCCTATCTTGATCTCTGGGTTGCCGATCTGGGACCGCGGTCCATTGCACGGGCCTTGCTGTCTGAAGACACCCTTGATGAGTTGGATCATTTCACCACCATCTCCGGCTTTGATGAACCCATTCTGGTGGTCGAAACCGCGCGCCATGGTCTGGTCTCTGAAAACTTCGTCCGCAACACAGCCCCCGATCTGATCGGTGCCGAACAGGGTGGATTTCCGGTGGCTTTGCGCGATGCGGATATTTTTGTGGAATTGTCCCAAGACGTGCCCGAGGCGCTGCGCGATGGAACCGCCATGATCCTGCGCACCGACCGTAGGCTGGGGTTTGATCCGGCCAGTGAATGGGCGATCTCGATCAAGGCGGTGCGCGAACATGGGATGTTCCAACCGCAGGTCGGATCTGTTACGTTAACCACGACGCATCAAACGCCCGAACGCTTTTTCACGCGCCCCGGCCAAGTGACCAAACTGTCGCCTTTTCAAGAGGCGGTGCGCAATCGCCAAGACGATATTATTCTTCTAGCGGTTTTTCTACTGTGTCTCATTCCCTTGCTTTTCCTGGGCCAATCCTGGCTGGCGGGACAGAAATTCTACACCCCGATGCGGTTAAGTATCCTTGCCTTTGTGCTTGGGTTCATTGGCTGGTGGGGTCAGGGGCAGCTGTCAATCGTCACCCCCTTGGCCAGCCTTCAGACGGCAGTTTCGGGCGGCTCGTTTGCCTTCCTTCTTTACGATCCTTACTCGCTCTTGCTTTGGGGCGCGACAATTGCGGGTTTTGTGCTTTGGGGGCGCGGGTTGTTCTGCGGATGGCTTTGCCCCTTTGGTGCTTTGCAAGAATTCGCGCATCATCTGGGGCGGCTGCTGCGCCTGCCCCGGATCGAGCCGTCGCGTCTTTGGGACCAACGACTGAAAAAGTTCAAATACGTGGCCTTGGCGGGCCTTGTCGCGGTCACCTTGTTCGCACCGCAGCACATGGACAAAGCCGCCGAGATCGAGCCCTTCAAGACCGCCATCACCACCTTTTTCCTGCGCGAATGGTACTATGCCCTATATGCAGCGTTCTGGCTTGGACTGGGCCTGTTCACCTTCAAGGGGTTCTGCCGCTACATGTGTCCGCTGGGGGCCTTGATGGCCATCGGTGGTGCGCTGCGCCTGCGCAAGTGGATTCCGCGCCGCGTGGAATGTGGATCGCCCTGCCAGCTTTGCCGGGTCAAATGCAACTATGGTGCCATCAAGCAAAGCGGCGCGATCCAGTACGATGAATGTTTCCAATGCCTCGACTGCGTGACCATCCACGACAGCGAAACTCAATGCGTACCTCTGATCCTGAAAGCCCGCGACACTAAGCGCGCGCCGCGCGTCACCGGTCATCCAAACGGGACCCCTGCCGAATGAAACGCCGCCGCTTCCTGACCCTCTCCGCCGCTTTCGCCTGCGCCCCCCGGTTTGCCCAAGCGGCAAGCTGGCGCGGGCAGGCCTTGGGGGCCGATGTCTCTGTCACCCTGCAAGGGCCGCGGCAAGAAATAGACGCCGCGCTGGCCACGATCCCCAAGACACTGGACCAGATCGAGGGCCTCTTCAGCCTGTACCGTCCGTCCTCCAGCCTATCGCGTCTCAATCGGACCGGAGCCCTTGCTGCGCCCGATCTTTTTGCCGCATTGATGGATCACGTCACCACGGCACACGATCTGACGGGCGGGCTGTTCGACCCCACGATTCAACCCTTGTGGCAGGCATTGGCGCTCGGCGAGGATCCCGATGCGGCGCGCGCTTTGATCGGTTGGGACCGGGTGACGCATTCGGCGCTTGGGGAAATCCGGCTGGCCCCCGGCCAACAAATGACATTGAATGGAATCGCACAGGGTTTTGCCACCGATCTGGTCAAAGCGGATTTGCTGGCCCGCGGCTTTGACAGCGCCTTGATCAATATTGGCGAGTTTGCCGCCATTGGCGGGCCTTTCCGGCTTGGCCTGTCTGATCCGGCTTTGGGCATGGTGGGGCACCGGGTTCTGGGCGACGGCGCCATCGCCACCTCAAGCCCCGGGTCCATGCAGTTGGGTGGCCAGTTCCACATCCTCGGACCGCAAGAACAATCCCCGCTTTGGTCGACCGTCAGCATCGAGGCCGCTAGCGCCACAATGGCCGATGCCCTGTCAACGGCTGCGGTTTTCATGCCCGTTGAAAGCCTTCGACACCTGAAAGCAAATGCACGGCTGACTCGGATCACCACCATCGACAGTCAGGGCAATTTGCGCACGATCTGAGGATATTGCCGCGCAAAGTGATGGATTGCGCGGGTTTTCATGCATGAAATCAGATAGCCTGACAGCAAGGCTTGCGCAGGGGGGCGGCTCGGGTGAAAAAGCGGCATGACACAAGCACCTGATATCCTTTGCATTGGCTCGGCCCTTTGGGATGTGATTGGCCGCACAGCCAGCCATATGCGGAGCGGGAGCGATGTGCCCGGACGCATCACCCGCGTGCCCGGCGGGGTCGCATTGAACATCGCCATGACATTGGCGCGCTTTGGACTGCGGCCCGCGCTGTTGTCGGCCCTTGGGCGCGACCCGGAAGGCGAAGAACTGATCCGCGAAGGCGAACGCCTTGGGCTGGTCATGGCGCATGTCTACCGTTCGGACGATTTACCGACGGACAGCTATATGGCGATCGAGGGCGCAAACGGGTTGATCGCTGCCATCGCCGATGCCCATTCCCTTGAAGCCGCCGGCGCGCGCATCCTCGCACCCGTTATCGAAGGCCCGCTGGGCAACCCGGAAACACCCTATATCGGGCAAATTGCGCTGGATGGAAACCTGACCGAAGCGCTGCTGTCCGAGATTGCGCAAAGCCCGGCTTTTTCAAGTGCTGATCTGCGCATTGCCCCGGCCTCGCCCGGCAAAGCCGAACGCCTGTCGCCCTTCCTCAAGGCGGGACGCGGTACGCTATACGTCAATCTCGAAGAGGCAGGGTTGCTGTGCCTCGCACAGTTCAAAAGCGCCCCCGAAGCCGCCGCCCGGCTGGTCGAACGCGGCGCCGCGCGGGCGATTGTCACCAATGGTGGCGAAACCTGCTGCGATGCCTCTGCCGACGGGTTGATTGCCGAACGCCCACCCGAAGTCCTTGTCACCCGCGTCACCGGCGCGGGCGATACTTTCATGGCCGCTCATATCGCCGCCGAACGCAAAGGTCTTAGCCGCACCGAAGCGCTGGATTTTGCCCTTGAAACCGCCGCTGCACATGTCTCAGGAGAGATTGCCTAATGACGATCTTCACCCCATCGCCCGAAGTTGCCACCGCTTTAGAGGCGAAAAAGCCCGTGGTCGCGCTGGAATCGACCATTATCACACACGGAATGCCCTGGCCGCAGAACCTCGAAATGGCGCAGAACGTCGAAGAGGTGATCCGCGAAAACGGAGCGACTCCGGCGACCATCGCTGTCATCAACGGAACTTTGCACGTCGGTTTGACCACCGAGCAGCTTGAACAGCTTGCCCAGGCCAAGGGCGTCGCCAAGCTGAGCCGCGCAGATATGGCGGTTTGCATGGCGCAGGGCGGCACCGGCGCCACCACGGTCGCCGCGACGATGATCGCCGCCCGGCTTGCCGGCATTGGTGTTTTTGCTACCGGTGGCATTGGCGGCGTGCACAAAGGCGCCGAGCACAGCTTTGACATCTCTGCCGATCTTCAGGAACTGGCGCAAAGCCAAGTGACCGTGGTGGCGGCTGGGGCCAAAGCGATTCTGGATCTGCCGAAAACCCTTGAGGTCCTGGAAACGCTGGGTGTGCCGACCGTCGCCTTTGGTCAGGACGCCCTGCCCGCTTTCTGGTCACGCTCGGCCGGGCACAAGGCGCCCCTGCGCATGGACAGCGCGGGTGAGATCGCCAAGGCGCAACTGATGCGTCAGGCGCTGGGCCTGCCGGGGGGGCAGCTGATCGCCAACCCGATCCCCGAGGCCGATGAAATCCCGCATGACATCATGGAGCCGATCATCGCGCGTGCAACTGCCGATGCCGAGACCCACGGCATGCGCGGCAAGGCCGTCACCCCCTACCTTTTGCAACGCATTTTTGAACTGACCGAAGGGCGTTCATTGACCGCAAACATCGCACTCGTACTCAACAATGCCCGGTTGGGGGCAGAAATTGCCCGTGAATTGTGCGCTTTGAGCGGTGAATGCACCTGATCCGCAGAACACCCATTGTAGCGCCGCAAAGCAGCGCTTAGCTATGAGGGAATTCTGCCAGCTGAGTACCGCCCTAAATGTCGACACCTTTTGATCAAGAACCCAAGCGACGGCGCCTGTTTTCCAGCCTGAGATCCAGCTTTCTGACCGGGCTGGTCGTGATCTTGCCTGTTGGCCTGACGATCTGGCTGGTTTGGAAGGTTTTCGGCTGGATCGACGGATTTGTGCTGCCTTTGGTGCCGGACAGGTTCAACCCGGAACAATACATCGGGATCAACCTGCGCGGCGTCGGCGTCATCTTTTTGCTGATGTTCACGATCGTTGTCGGCTGGATCGCCAAGGGGTTGATCGGGCGATCGATGATCCGCTTTGGCGAAGGCGTGGTCAACCGGACCCCGGTGGTGCGGTCAATCTATTCCGGGATCAAACAGATCGCCGAGACTGTCTTTGCTCAAAGCGAACGCAGCTTTGAGAAAGCCTGCCTGATCGAATACCCGCGCAAGGGGATTTGGGCGGTCGCCTTCATATCGACGGACACTCGCGGCGAAGTGGCCGAAAAAGCCCAGACCATGGGCGGTCTTGTCTCGGTCTTTGTGCCGACAACGCCGAACCCGACGTCCGGGTTCTTGCTGTTCTTCCCCAAGGAAGACGTGATTGAACTGGACATGACGATCGAAGATGCCGCCAAGCTGGTGATCTCGGCAGGGCTGGTCTATCCGAACGGCGAAAAGGCCAAGGTGGCCGTCGAGGCCCAATTGAAGAAGGCCTCATAGAGTTTCTATCCCCTGCACCTTGGGTAATGTCCGCAAGATACTGGGCCTTTTGAGAACGAAGGCGCCCCGTTAGCCAAACATAGCGCGAAGGTTCGCTGTCTGGCGCTTCCCGATATCATCGGCGAATTCGCTCAGAAAGTCACCCGCGGCCCGACGCCCGGCGGCTTTGAGTTGCGCGATCACGGTCGGCACGGGTACGACCTTGGTGGCCACGGACAGCTCGTTCATCAGCGCATCGTCCGCGATCATATGCACCCGCACGTCTTTCATTCGCCCCGGCTGCACCGCGCCGTCGGCCAGAAGCCGTTGCACGAATTCGATTGCCCGAAGTTCACGCAGTAGAGAAGAGTTGAAGCTTATCTCATTGATCCGGTTCTGAATTTCCGGCGGCGTAACGGGAATGGCCTCTCGGTAAAGCGGGTTGATGTTGACGACGATCAGGTCGTCGGGAAATTGCGGTTCAAAGAAAGGGAACAGCGCCGGGTTGCCGGTATAGCCGCCATCCCAGAATGCCTCGATCTCACCGCTTTCGGGGTCGGGCAGTTCAACCGCCTGAAACATCGTCGGCAGACAGGCCGAGGCAAGGATGGCGCTTGTGCTGATCTTGTCGCCGGTAAAAATGCGGATCTTGCCGCTACGCACCTGCGTCGCGCAGACGAAAAGCTCGGGGCCTTGATGCGTGCAGACCTTGTCAAAGTCGAATTTGTCGACGATGCGTTCCAGCGGATTGCGATAGGTCGGCCCCCAAGCGTAGGGTGAAAACATCCGCCCAATGGCCTCGCCCATGGCGTAGGGCACGGAATATTCCAGACTTTTGCTGACCATACCCGGATCAGGCAGCCAAGGATGCATCCAGGCGGGCAAAACGGCGTCATCCAGCGCGCCGATCTGTTCCCAAAGCCAATCGAGGTTTTCACGCGCGCCCTCGCGCCCCCCGGCAAGCATCCCCGCCTTGAGCGCCGCGCCGTTCAGGGCCCCTGCCGAGGTGCCAGAGATGGCCGCGATCTCGATCCCCTCTTCCTCAAGCAAGCGATCGAGCACACCCCAGGTAAAGGCGCCATGCGCGCCGCCACCCTGAAGGGCAAGATTTATGCGGACAGGATCAGCCATTTTTGGATTGCGCCTTGTATGCGGCGAACAGATCGCTGACCAAGACGCCGTCGATGGTCATGCCTGCAAGATTGGCGTTTGTGATCGTCAGCCCCTCAAGCGTGGCGGCGTCGATCATGGCACCTGACAGGTTCACGTTATGAAAGCGCGCCCCGCTGAGGTTGGCGTTGTCGAATGCCAGCCCGGTTCCGTTCACATCTTCGAAACGCGCACCCATCAGATGCGCGTCGCCAAAAAAGCTGTCCTTGAGGCTGACCCGCGTCAACCGCGAGCCGCACAAAAACATATTGTCGATCTCAAGCTTGTCGCGCCCGGCCTCTGGATTGCTCATAGCGCGGTCCAGCCGCCATCAACGGAAATCGTCGTGCCCGTGATTTGCGCCGCCGCCTCCGAGCACAAGAAAACCGCCGTGCCGCCCAGTTGCTCGACCGTGGCGAATTCCTTGGAGGGTTGGCGTTCCAGCATGACCTTCTTGATCACCTCTTCGCGGCCCATGTTGTATTTCTCCATGGTGGCGGGGATCTGCGCCTCGACCAGCGGGGTCAGAACGTAGCCGGGACAAATGGCGTTGGCGGTGATCGGCTCTTCGGCGGTTTCCAGCGCGGTGGTCTTTGTCAGGCCCACGATGCCATGTTTGGCGGCGATATAGGCGGATTTGAACGGAGAGGCGGTCAGCCCGTGCGCGCTGGAAATATTGACCACCCTGCCCCAACCGGCCTTGCGCATCATCGGCAAGGCGGCGGCGGTGGTATGAAAGGCCGAGCTGAGGTTGATCGCGATGATCGCGTCCCATTTCTCGGTCGGGAATTCATCAATCGGCGCGACGTATTGGATGCCTGCGTTGTTGATCAGGATATCGCAAGCGCCCGCCTTTTCGATCAGCGCGCGGCATTCGTCCGGCTTGGACATATCCGCCTTGATATACCGAACCTCGACGCCGTGCTTTTCTGCGATCTCTTTGGCAAGCGCGTGATCTTCGTCGTTGTTGGTGAACGAGTTGATGACGACCGACGCGCCTGCGCGGGCCATCTCATGCGCGATTCCCAGACCGATTCCCGAGTTTGATCCGGTGATTACGGCGGTTTTTCCCTTAAGTGTCATGGCAGGCTCCTTGAATGCTGCTTTGCAGCAAGACTAGACCTCCCGACCCGAAAGCAAAAGCGAAACCGCCAATATCCAAAGGCGTTCACGATTATTTAACCAAACGCCCGATGGCCTGACCATGGTGTGGATCACTGGAAACCGCCCAGAAAAAAACCCCGGCCGAAGCCGGGGTTAAGTCATTGAGGCAGGTTTCATACAGGCAAGAAACCTATCGAGCAGTGAGTTTGTTATAAGCAAATCGGCGCCCGAGTCCAAGCTAAAAGTTTGAAAAGGCGTAAAAGCCCCGGTACGGTCAGCGGTAATAAACAAAGAGCGGTAGAGGATTGTCTTCGAAATGTGTCTAAACTTTTTCCGAACGCTGGGTACGGCCACTTCGGTCGGTGCACTGATTCTCTCGGGCTCTTTGGCCTTGGCCGAACCGCAGCATGGCATAGCTATGTATGGCGACCCGCAACTGCCACCGGATTTTGTGTCGCTCCCCTATGCAAATCCCGATGCGCCGACCGGCGGAACCATCGTCACTGGCGAAGTTGGCAGCTTTGACAGCCTCAACCCGCACATCCTCAAAGGGTCAACGCCCTGGCAATTGCGTTTTTTGGCGTATGAGTCACTTATGGGCCGCAACTGGGATGAACCCTTTGCGCTTTACGGGCTTTTGGCCGAATCCATCGACATCGGCCCGAATCGAGACTGGGTGGAATTCACCCTGCGCCCCGAGGCGCGCTTCTCGGATGGCAGCCCGGTCACCGTCGAAGACGTGATGTGGAGCTATGAGACCCTCGGCACCCTGGGCCACCCCCGGTATCACGGTGTCTGGAACAAGATCGCCAGCATGGAACAGACCGGCGAACACAAGATTAAGTTCACCTTCAACGTCGAAGACCGCGAGTTGGCGCTGTTGGTCGGTATGCGCCCGATCATGAAAAAGGCACAGTGGGAGGGCAAGGATTTCACCCAATCCGGCCTCGACACCATTCCGATCACCTCTGCCCCCTATGTGATCGAAGATTTCGAAGCCGGCCGCTATGTCACCTTGAAACGCGACCCGGATTACTGGGGGCGCGATGTTCCCTATCGCAAGGGTACGAACAATCTGGATACCATCCGGCTGGAGTTCTTTTCCGACGGCGCTGCGCAATTCGAGGGGTTCAAGGCCGGTCTGCTGAATTCCAACCGCGAAACCAGCCCGGTCAAATGGGCGCAGCAGTATAACTTTCCCGCAGTTGAGTCCGGCAAGGTGGTCAAATCGGAAATCCCACACGCCCGCCCAACCGGGATCAGCGGTTTCGTGATGAACACCCGCCGTGACATCTTCAAGGACTGGCGCGTGCGCGAGGCGCTGATCACCGCCTTCAACTTTGAATATATCAACGAAACCGTCTCGGGGTCGCTGCAACCACGGATCACATCGTATTTTGGCAACTCGCTGCTTGGCATGCAGGAAGGCCCCGCCACCGGTCTGGTCGCCGAATTTCTCGCCCCTTTCAAGGACGAGCTGCTGCCCGGCGCGCTTGAAGGCTATACCCTGCCCAAAGGCGACGGCAGCGCCCGCAACCGCGCCAATCTGCGCAAGGCGCTGTCGCTGTTGGAGGAGGCAGGCTGGACCGTACAGGACGGCGTGCTGAAGAATGCCGAAGGACAACCCTTCACCTTTGATATCCTGCTTGGAGCGGGCGGCGGCGAAGATGATGCGATGATCGACATCTATGTCGAAGGCCTCAAACGCATGGGCATCGAACCCACAGTCACCAAGATCGACAGCGCCCAGTACAAGGAACGCACGAACGAGTTCGATTTCGACATGACCAGTTATCGCCGCGGCCTGTCTCTGTCTCCGGGCAACGAGCAGCTGCAATACTGGGCCTGCGATCAGGTCGATGTGCCCGGATCGCGCAACTGGATGGGCATGTGTTCCCCCGCCGCCGAAGCGATGATCGACAAGATGCTCAATTCCGAAAGCCGCGACGACTATATCGCTGCCGTGCGCGCGCTTGACCGTGTCCTGACCTCCGGGCGCTACGTGATCCCGATTCAGGACAGATTCGATGTCAGCCGCATCGCCCATGTCGCCGAATTGCACTACCCCGAGCGTATCCCCGCCTATGGCGATTGGATCGGATTCCAGCCTGATGTATGGTGGTGGGAGGACCAGTAAGGTCTTTCGAACAAGAATAAACGAGGCAGAGATGAAACGAGCAGTGGTGTTGATCGCGCTCACAGCGCTTCTTGGCGGGTGTGCAACCGTCGAAGGCGTGGGCGAGGATATCTCGCGCGGGGCGCAGCGCGTGTCGAGCTGGTTCTGACCATCAGCATGGGGCGGCCTTTGCGGAACGCCCCTTTTTTCCAGCGGCCCTTAGTACTTTTCGCCTAGTTCCTTTCGCGTCCCCCTCGCCTATGGTGGATCTACGAGGAGGAGAGGCAGAAACGATGAGTGACGCGGCACAGAAGTTTCCCGAAGACGGGTTGGGATCGGCGCTGGTTGTCGATGATCACCCGCTGTTTTGCGATGCGCTGACGCTGACGCTGCAATCCATCGCCGATTTTGAAGAAATCCGTAGCGCTGGCACATTGGAAAAGGCGCTCGAGGTCATCTCTCAGGATCCCGAAATCGGGCTGATCGTGCTGGACTTGAACTTGCCGGACGTAAACGGGCTGGATGGTTTGGTGCGCCTGCGCAATGCCGCGCCCAAGGCCTCGATCATCATTGCCTCGTCGATGGCGGAAAACTCGATGATCAGCCACGCGTTGAAGGCCGGGGCCGATGCCTTTGTCCCTAAGCATTCACAACGCTCGGTGTTTCGCCGCGCCTTCGAGGCGGTGGCCAAGGGGCAAGCCTTTGTTCCCGATGGCTATATCGACCCGCAGGCGGGCAAGGAACCAGCGCCCGACAATGCACTGGTGCGGCTGGCGTCCTTGACCAACCAGCAGGCGCGCATTCTGCATCTGATCTGCGAAGGCAAGCTCAACAAACAGATCGCTTATGACCTGTCGATCGCCGAAACCACGGTCAAGGCACATGTCACGGCCATCATGCGCAAGCTTGGCGTCCACAGCCGCACGCAGGCAGTTCTTGTGGCACAAGAGGCGCGTTTTAACCGGGTCTTGCCAACTGCCGAATAAGGCCGCATCCTGCCGCTCTAGCCCAATTCAACAAGGATCGCAGACTTGGACGGAGCACAAAACGGCTCCACGAGGGAGGAAACAGCCGCCGGGACCGCGTTGCGCGTCGCTCAGGCGTCTTGCACAGGGCCTGACAGAGCTGGCACCTTGGCAGCGCGTCTTGGTCCGGGACCATTTGCCTTGGTCTGTCTGTTTGCTTCTCCCGACGCGGATTTCGCGGCACTGACCCGCGACACCCACCGTGCCTTTGGCGGGGCGGACGTTATGGCCTGCACCACCGCCGGAGAATTGGGCGCACACGGCTATGAAGAAGGTCAGATCGTCGCCATCGGTTTTCCCGAGGCCAATTTTGCCGTGAATACTCTGGTGATCGACAACCTCAACAACCTGAACGAACAATCGCTGATCGACCGGTTGATCCAAAGCCGGATGGAGCTGAACCAGCGCGCCCCGGAAATGAGCTCGGAATTTGCCTTTCTAATGGTCGATGGTCTGTCACTGCGCGAGGAGCATCTGACCTCGGTTCTGACGGCCGGGCTTGGACCGACGCCGCTGTTTGGCGGCTCGGCCGGCGATGGCGCGAATTTCCATGCCACATGGCTGTCGCGCAATGGCACGGTTCGGCAGAACGCGGCGCTGGTGGCGCTGGTGCGTTCACGTTGCCCGGTGCGGGTGTTCAGTCTCGATCACCTTGTCCCGACCGCCACCCGGATGGTTGTCACCGCCGCCGATCCCGATCGCCGCATCGTGCGGGAAATCAACGCCGAACCCGCCGCGCAGGAATACGCCCGTCTGCTTGGAAAAGATCCAAACCAGCTGTCGCAGTTCACCTTCGCGGCGCATCCGGTGGTCGTGCGTTTGGGCGACAGCCACCATGTGCGTTCAATCCAGCGGGTGGATGAGAACGGCGATCTGGTGTTTTTCTCGGCCATCGACGAAGGCATGGTGCTGACCCTTGCCGACCATCAGGACATCGCCGCCCATCTGGATCAACGCCTGACCGCGCTGGGCACAGATGGCGCACCGGATCATATCATTGCCTGCGATTGCCTGCTGCGCCGCATCGAGGCCGGGGAAAACCAGAAGAACCGCGAAATCTCGGAGATATTGACCCGGCACCATGTGGTTGGATTTTCGACCTACGGCGAACAGATTGGATCGCTGCACGTCAATCAGACGCTGACCGGGGTCGCCATCTATCCCCCGCTTGAGGATACGTGACATGTCCTTGATCAACCCTGACGACTCGCTTGAACGGCAGAACGAGAAGCTGATCCAGATTGCTGATGCCCTGATGCGCCGGGTCGAGCATGGCGGCGCGCCCTCGGGCGCGGCCTATGAACAATTCGAACGCGCCGCGCTTTTGGAAAAGCGGGTCCGGGTGCGCACACTGGAGCTGGAACGCACGCTGGATCTGCTGCACGAATCCAACGCCCAGCTTGCTCAGGCCAACCAAGACACCGAGGCCGCCCGCCGCAACCTTGCCGATGCGATCGAGACGGTCTCTGAAGGTTTTGCCCTGTTTGATCCCGGCGACGTTTTGGTCATGTGCAATTCCCGTTTTTGCCGCGATTTCCGCGATACCGTGATTGATCTGCGCCCTGGCCTGCCCTTTCGCGGCTATGTCGAGCGGGTCAGCCGTTCGCGCTATCTGGCGATGCCGGCGGATCTGACGCCGGAAACCTGGTCGGAAAAGCGCATGCGCCGCCACAAGGACCGGCACGTGATGTTCAACGTCCAGCTGGCCAACGACCGCTGGCTGCAAGTTTCGGAACATCGCACCGCCAATGGCGGCACGGTGGTTTTGCAAACCGACGTCACCGACATTATCCGGCTGGAACGGCAGGAACGCACCAAGCTGCGGGACAAACAGACCCGGATGATCCGCGCGACGCTTGACCACCTCAATCAGGGCGTCTGCATCTTTGACGAAAACGCCCGTCTGGTGGGCTGGAATGACAAGATCGGAACCCTGCTGGCCCTGCCCGCCCGGCGAATGCATCTGGGTGCCTCGTTTTTCGCGCTGGTCGATCTGTTTGACGAAGACATCGTCTTTACCCGCGGGCTCGACCGCGAGGGCTTTCGTTATTGGGCGCGCAGCGATGGTCCGCGCGCCCAGATCAGCTTCGAGATCCGCCGCAACGGCACGATGACCTTGCAGATCTTTGGGCGAGGTATGCCCGACGGTGGCTTTGTGATTTCGGTCACGGATGTGACGGCCGAACGCGAAGCGGCGCAAAAACTGCATGAACTCAATGAGATCCTCGAACAGCGCGTGATGGAGCGGACGCTTGAGCTTGAGGATGCCCTGTCCGCCGCCGAGCGCGCCAATGCCTCAAAGACGCGGTTCGTCGCTGCCGCGAGTCACGATCTGTTGCAACCGCTTTCGGCGGCCAAGCTCTATATCGCCTCGCTGTCGGACCGCTGCACCTCGGCGCATGAAAGCTCGGTTCTGGCCAAGACCGAAAGCGCCCTGACCAGCGCCGAATCCCTGATCGACGCGCTGCTGGATATCTCCAAGCTGGATGGTGAAGGCATCAGTTTCGACATCCGCACCGTATCCCTGCACGACATACTGCGCCCACTGGTCGACGAGATGGAGGTGCTGGCCGCAAACAAGGGGTTGGAACTGCGCTATGTGGACTGCAATCTGAGCGTCGAAAGCGATGCAAGTTATCTGCGCCGGATCGTTCAGAACCTTCTTGCCAATGCCATCCGCTATACCGATCAGGGACGGGTTCTGGTCGGTGTGCGCCGCAACGGAGGCTCGGCCCGGGTTGAGGTCTGGGACACCGGTCCCGGCATCGCCGAGGACGATCAAAACGCGATTTTTGAGGAATTCCGACGGCTTGATACCAATGCGTCGGACAATGATGGGTTGGGTCTGGGTCTGGCGATTGTCGAGCGTGCCTGCGCCCGCCTTGGCCATCCGATTGGTCTGTGGTCACAGCCGGGACGCGGCAGTTGTTTCATGGTCAACCTGCCCATTGCAGGACAAGCCGCGCCATCGGGCAACAAGACCCCGCGTATGGTGCGTCCGATTTCGCTGGCGCAGGCCGGGATGATCACGCTCTTGGTCGAGAATGACCCGCAGATGCGGCGCGCCATTACGGTGCTGATGGAAAGTTGGGGTGTCCATGTGATCGAGGCCGAGGACGCGGATTCGGCCATTGCCCTTCTGGACGATCTTGAAATCACGCCAGATGCGCTGCTGCTGGATCATCAGCTTGGGCACGGTGCGACGGGGATCGACCTGTATCAAACCCTGAAGGCACGCTTTGGCCCTTTGACCTGTGCCATCGTATCGGCGGATCGCGCGCCAGAATTGGGTCAAACCTGCGCTGCGCTTGGCATCACGTTTCTGCAAAAACCGATTGATCGGCAGAAACTCAGCCACCTGCTGGAAACCGCCGCCGCCCGGATGACTCCGGCCTGACGGCGGCGTTCCCGTGTCACAACATGCCGCGACAGCGGCCCGGTGCCGCCGGAAGACCAATGCGGCTCGGGTTCACCACCAAGATCCAGCGTACCGGATATCCGGGCGCTTGCGTGCGGCGATAGGTACAACCGTTTGCCATGGTCTTGTAATCGCCGTTTGGAACCATCACGCTCTGCGTGCTGACATAGGGCGCGGCCTGCGCCAGCATCAGATCTTTCGGCGCGGGAACGTCCTGCGCTGTCAGGGATACGAGGCCAATGGCAGAAGCGGTTACAAGTGCGATGATGCTCATGGGGCTTTCCTTCGGAACAGGCCGGCCAAACCGGCAAACAGGCAAAAAGATCAAACCGCGTCAGGGTGCGGCGCTAACTCCAAACCCTGAAAGCGGCACTGATCGATTCCATGTCAGGTAAACGGCAGAAAGATGAACATCCTCTTTGATTTTAGAAAAAAGTTGGCAGCGTTGAGACGAAATCCACTCTGTATAGAGGATCAATATTAATTCATTTCAAGTCGTTGCGCGAGAAACCTAAATCATCACCTAAAGTGCTATCACAATGTCGGCTCGCAACCCGCCCAGTTTTTCGCTTTCCCCAAGCCGAAGTACTCCACCATGCGCCCGGGCGATGTCGGCCGCAATCGCAAGCCCAAGCCCGACGCCAGACCCCTTGTCCTGATTGCGCGCTGGATCAAGCCGCACAAAAGGTCTCTGCGCCTCTTCGCGCTTGTCGACGGGAATACCCGGCCCATCGTCTTCCACCCGAATGCGCAGCGATTTCGCGGTGATGACCACGGAAAGTTCACAGCGGGTACCGTATCGAATGGCATTCCCCACAAGATTTTCGACGGCGCGGCGCAGCGCGCGCGGCCGCAAGGGGTATTCCCCACCGCCCGAGATTTCCGCCAAAGACACGTTCTGCCCCGCCCTTTGGGCATTGTCCACGATCCCTTGAAGCAGCGCCACCGGGTCTGTCGACTCGACCGAGGCGGTTTCAGCGTCGCCACGCGCGAACTCCAGAAAGGCATCGACCAATTGTTGCATGTCATCGACATCGCGCTCCAGCGGTTCCCGGTCTTCATCGTCCAGCAGCGACAACCCCAACCGCATCCTTGTCAGCGGCGTGCGCAGATCATGGCTGACCCCGGACAGCATCATGGTGCGCTGTTCGATCTGACGTTCAATCCGGGCGCGCATATCCAGAAATGCGTGACCAGCGGCGCGCACCTCGATGGCCCCCGAGGGAGAATACGGCACGTTCCGCCCCCTGCCAAAGGCCTCTGACGCCTCTGCAAGCCGCGTGATCGGGCGTAATTGATTGCGCAGATAAACGTAGGCGATCAGCGTCATCAAGAGCCCGAAAACCACCATATTCACAAGCAGTTGGTGCGGATTCGTAGCGGAAACTCTGCCGCGACTGGCTTCAATCAGAAATACCTTGTCGCCGTGGTCGATATAAAGCCGAACATCGCGATCATCCGGCAGTTCGATGCGCTCAAGTCCGTCAATGCGCGCCCGCAGGGTTCGAATGACCACTATTCCGGTGAAATCGTACCACCGCCGCCTGTCGCTGTCCGGAACCGCAGTGGGTGCAATTTCGGTCAGCCGCAGATCCAACGCCTGAAACACTTCGGCACCGCGCGCGTTTTCTGCCACCGCAAGGTTTACGGCGCGCGCCAGTTCGCGGCTCAACTGAACGGACACACCTTCGAAATGGCGCTGGATAAACACCACAGACACCACCAGCTGCAACGTGACAACCGGCAGAACAAGGATAAGCGCGGCGCGGCCATAAAGGCTGCGGGGCATATAGCGTTTGAGCCATTGGAACGACATGCGCTAAACCTATCGCGGCGTGCGCGCCAGCACCATCGCCAAAAGGAGCCCTGCCGTGATCGATCCGCAACCCGATTTCCGCCCCGTCGCCGGCACCGCCGATGAGCTTTCTCCGGGCCTGCGCCGGGTGCTTGCGCCGAACCCCTCACCAATGACCTATCGCGGAACCAACACGTATCTATTGGGCTTCACGGATTTGGCGGTGATTGACCCTGGACCGGACAATCCTGTGCATCTGCAAGCGATCCTCGCCGCCGTTCAGCCCGGTCAGCAGATCACCCACATCCTTGTCACCCACGCCCATATCGATCACTCCCCACTCGCGCGCGCGCTTTCGGCCAGCACCGGCGCGCCGATTCTCGGCTTCGGATCTGCCGAGGCTGGACGCTCCGAAGCCATGACCCTGCTCGCTGCCGAAGGGTTGCTTGGCGGAGGCGAAGGCGTCGATCATGCCTTTGCCCCCGATATCACGCTGGCCCATGGCGAAACGGTCGAAGGCGCTGGATGGCAGGTGCGCGCCCTTCACACACCGGGCCACATGGCCAACCATCTCAGCTTTGCCTGGGGGGATATCCTGTTTTCCGGCGATCTGGTCATGGGATGGGCCAGCTCTCTGGTGTCACCGCCCGATGGCGATCTGACGGATTTCATGGCCTCGCTGCGAACCCTGAGCACCGAACGCTGGAGCACCTTCCACGCGGGCCACGGCGCGCCGGTAACCCAGCCAATGGACCGCATCGAGGCGCTGTTGAAGCATCGGCTTGGCCGCGAAGCATCGATATTGGAGCACTTGACTCAAGCTCCGGCAACCGCCGCCGAGTTGGCTGCAAAAATATATACCGATACCCCAACCGCACTGCTCGGCGCCGCGCAACGCAATGTCCTGAGCCATCTTATTGACATGACACAAAAAAGCTGGGTGGCGCCAGAAGGCCCGCTGTCCGCCAAAGCCCGATTTTCCCGACTTTGAAGCCGATTTCCGAAAAACCTGATTTTTGTAGAAAAAGCCTCTGGACGCCCGGATTCGAGGTTGCTATACGGCCCACGTGTTCCGGCGTAGCTCAGCGGTAGAGCAGTTGACTGTTAATCAATTGGTCGTAGGTTCGATCCCTACCGCCGGAGCCAAAATCCCCCGTAGTTTTGCTTGCAGGCCAAGTAAATAGGGGTTTTCTGGCAAAAAAGTGGACCCTTTTTGGACCCTTTGGGGTCAAAACCGGTACCCGTTTTGTCAAAATCGGACTAACAGTCATCCCCATGACGACCGATGATTCCGGCATGAAACTGCCACGCTATGTCCAACGTCGCCCCTCGGGGCTTCTGCGCTACCAACGCAATGTCCCCAAGGCCCTCGTGACGCGGTTGGGACGCAGCCATATCTATCGCAATCTGGGTCACAGCTATGATGAGATGATCCGCAAGCTGCCCAAGGCGCACAGCGAGGTTGAAGCGCTGTTCAAGCGTACGGAGGCCGAGACCAGTCGGGACAGAACGCTGGCCATTGTTGAGGCCAACTTCGGGTCAGATGCGGCGCAGATGCTGTCAGCGGACGTGATCGACGAGAACCTGGAATACGCCCTCTGGGACCTGCATCAGCAGCTTGAGGACGAGGTAGACGAAGCGGTGATGGCCAATCTGGTCTCCGCCTCTTTGCCCGCCGAGAAAATCACCTTGGACAAGGCGTTTGAGCTTTACGCCGATTACAAGGACGCACAACAAAACAAGAAGTTGCAGAACTCTCTTCACAAAACGCGCGAGGATCTGAGGGCCGCAATCGGCGCGGTCAAGCTGAGCAAACTGCCACTGTCGGAGCTCAAGCGTGAGGATGCCCTGAAGTACCGGGACAGTTTGTTGCAGCGGGTGTCACCGAATAGCGTCACGCGCTATATCAACATCGTCCGGGCGGTGGTGAACTTTGTGATCGACGAACGCGGTCTGATCATGAAAAACCCCTTCCACAATCTGCGGGTAAAGGGCGCCGGGAACACCGCCACGGACCGCCTCTCTCTGACGCCAGAGGAGGCCCTGTCCGGTCTCCATGCCATGGGTCCACGGAAAGACCTGAGGGCCATCTATGTGACACTCTGGGAGACAGGGGCACGCTTGGCGGAGATCACAGGACTGCAGGTGCAGGACGTCAATTTGCAAGACAGGTCGCTGCATATCCGCAGCAATGCCATTCGCGGCCTCAAGACAACCAGCAGCGCGCGGATTCTTCCGCTCTCGGACCGGGTCGTAGCGGCGCTGCAGGAGCTCAGGCAGGGCAAGGAGGAAGGCGATGCCATCTTTGAGCGCTACGGACGTCCGGGCGGCAATACGGCAGCGTCGGCACTGATGATGAAGCGCTTCCGCAAGGTGATCCCGGACCCGAAGAAGTCCCTGCACAGCCTGCGCCACAAGAAGAAAGACGATCTCAGGCGGGTTGGGTGCCCGGAGGAGATCAGCAAGGCAATTCTGGGTCACAGCAATGCCGAGGTGGCCGCGCGCTATGGCTCGGGCTACGGGCTGGACAGCCTGCGCGACTGGATGGACAAGGCCACCCAGGAGAAGCAGCTTGAGCGACAATAAGACCCCTGCCCGTCCCTTTGATCCGCACCGGCGACCGGCCACGCCCGCCCTTCGGGATCTGGTGCAGGAGGTTATGCAGCAACTCGAGGCATACGAGACGTGCCACGGCCTTCGGAAACGCAGGCGTTCGGTCCAAGCTCAGGCTACCCACGCCGAAACGGTCGCGGCCATTGTCTGCGATCTGATCTACCGCGAGCTTGAGCACCCCGGCGGCAGAGTGCACGTCAGCCAAAGCCATCAGGTGCTGCGCAAGGCGTCACGCTACAAGGGCAAGGCTATGGGTAAAACCCTGCCTGACGTGCTCAAGGTCCTGTCCGCCCCTGAGATGAACGTCATCCAGCTTGTGCCCGGAAAGCCCGGCTTCACCGGGAAAGATGAGGGTTGGACCTTTACGGTCAAAGGCAAGCAGACGGTCATGACTGCGGGCAGCAAGCTTCTGTCGCGCATCGCGTCGTTTGGCATATCCTTTGCGGATATCGGGCGCTCGGAAGGTGAGGAAATCCTTCTCCTGCGCGGCGCCAAGGACCGGAATGACCGCCCCGGCCCGCTCGTTGAGTACACGGATACCGAGGAAACCCTTCGACTGCGGCAAGACTTGAAGTGCATCAACGACTGGCTGCAACAGGCTGACATTGAATGCAATTATTCTAGTGTCAATTCCAAGGATCGCCGTCTGAGACGGATCTTCAACAACGCTGACTTCGGTCAGGGTGGCAGGCTTTACGGTGGCTTCTGGCAAGCCATGAGCGGCACAGAGCGCCTCAACAGCCTCTCGATTGAGGACGACAGCTGCGCGGAGCTGGACTACGGACAGACCGGCCTCCTGCTACTCTACGCTCAGGATGGTGAGGAGCCCCCCAAAGGCGATCTCTATGACCTGTCCGCCTACGGCATCCCGGAAACCTGTCGCCCCGGTGTGAAGAAAGTCCTCCAGGCTGCAATCAACGCCAGCAAGCCGCTGGACCGCTTGCCCCAAGGCAGCCGAAAAACCATCCCAAAGCGGATCACTCTGACAAGGCTGAAGGCGGCACTCCATCAACGGCACCCGGCCATCGCCCATCGCTTTGGCACCGGGGTCGGACTGACGCTGATGCGCAAAGAGGCCGATATCCTCGTGGACGTCTTGTTGGCCCTGAAGGACAGAAACATCACAGCCCTTCCCGTTCATGACGCTGTTCTCGTCAACGGAAACCATGATCAAGACGCGCAGGAGGTGATGATCCAGGTGTTCCGGAAACACACCGGGTTGGTGCCCGATGTCTCTATCACCTACCCTTAGAGATAACCATTAAGATACTGATTATTATAAATAATGATAAAGATGATCATGATCTTTAGGCCCCCTATTTATACCACCCCTCATTAATGGGACCCGTAGGGAAGGATCGGGCGCAGGCGGCCTAGCGCTGCCGGTCACGAGAAATACGTGCAACGACCGCTCCCAGCCCAAAGCTGTCCGTCATGTTGCGCAGTAAATCTAAGCTACGCGGACGAACCTGACATTGGCTTAGCAGGGCCATGTGACCGCATCGGTGAAACTTAACTCGATTATTTAATCTCTATGAGCCAGTTCGAACGCGCGTTCGTTCGTTGCATCGTTGATATATCCAGATAGTTCATGAAGCACTTGGTCGGTGTCATCTTCGCCCCAATTGTCACACATCTTAGCATGAGGGTTTGCCAAACCAGCGACCCAAGCTTCACTCAAGTTTTTGCATGATAAGATTAATCCCTGCGCTGGATGACTTGCTTCGCCTGAAAACAAGCCGTCAACAGACAGCAAACCTCCGACGTTTCCTTTACCTTCAAACTCGTAAGGATCGAGGATCAACATACCAATTGTCCCAAAGGTAGCCATCCAAACACAGCCGGTCATACAGCAATAATCTTCATATATTTTTTCAGTGTAGTAAGGCGTTATAGAGTTCTTGCCACCAGGAATTATTAGCTTGTTGACGATTGCGTATCCAAATGTGGGTCCCTCGTTAAACTGGCTGGACTTAAATGCTCCGCGCAATTTTTTTGAAATAGTTTCAGATGCCTGTTTGTGTGGTGAGTGGCCCGTGATCTCTTTGAATTTTCGGTAAGGAGCCGTTTCACTTATCCCGAATGCGACTTTTTTCCCTTCTGCGATTTGCCTATCAATGTCGATCTGTGACTCGAGGGCTCCTTCTTGAAGTTCAGACAATCGAAACTCGCCATCAACGATCTCTAAAGATTTAACTTCGACAAAAAACTTTTTTCCTTCACGCGTGTGGCATTCAAAATCTGGCGTTGCAACGCCCTGTCTCGTAGGCAGTCGTCGGGTCTTGAATTTGCTTGACAGATGAGAGTATGCAACGGCTTCGCCAAATATTTCATATGCTTGCGCTGAGGCGGTTGTATCTTGTATGCCGCGTTTTTTTGACAGCCTGTCCTTAAATTCTCCTAAAATTTTACGAAGGTCTTCGTCATCCGAGGCCTGCCGCTCCAACCCCTGGAGAAGAACTGAGTCTATCGAATCCAGACTGTAGTCGGATGATGTCCCTAAAAGTTCTCGTTTGCGCTTCAGGAAGACCGCAAATGCTGTGGCTTCTTCTGTCATTTTAGATCTCGATACACACTCTGATTTTGCGGATGAAATTGTTCGCGGACTTATACACCTTTGAGCCAAAAGGATCAAACTGCAAGGGGCAGAAGGGTTTAAACATTTTAGATTTTTTTATTCGAGGCCGGAAACTGGATATTATAACCCGTGGCAGAATTCTGATAAGCTGTGCTCAAACTTTCATCCGCCGCGCAAATCGCGTCTCGTGGTTGACCGGCAGGCGCCTTTCCACCTCCTACACTAACACCTAACCTTCATAACATGGGTAGTATAGCATTCCCGACCGGCAGGTTCGACGGCACGAACGGCAACTACCTGCGCAAAGCTACCGTTGCGCCTAATCACTGCGAAGGGCGCTCCCAGCCCACAAGAGACATTCGACCAAAAGCATGTCGCAGGTTCCGCTTGTGCAGGCAGGGCGGGAAGCCGATTTTCCCTTCTCGCCTTGCCCATTTTTGTAGCACGGAGGCAGGTTTCGTTGTCTGCAACTACAGCATAGACGAAGTATGACTTCTAATCGATTAGGTGAACACCCAACGCCAGTGATCAACAGCGTAATTCGGTGGAGTATCTGGTATTCGAAAGGCAGCTCGGGGTACAGTTCCTTCGCTTGCGAAAAAGCCTGATCGCCTATTATACTTTTCACAAAAATCATAGTTATGTTGAACTTTGCTAATGTTGCCGTTAGACAACAGTATTTCACTACCCTTATGAGAAACTTTTACTGCACCGGAACTTCCAACCATAACTTGTTTCAGAATAGAGAAGTCCCCGCCTTTCAACTCCCAATGAGAGTATATTTTCCTGGGTCCCATGCTGATCTTTAAATTAGGCCCCTTCAAAGTTGCATCCCAAATGTTCGTATCTAAAATCTCCAATACATTCTCTCTTAAAACCAAGGCGGGGGCACCCAACTTGTTTGGAAAAGTACCCGAAAAAACTGGAAGGCCCTCTGCCATAGCAACCCCGAACCAGCAGTTTTCTCCGAGTTCAACAATCGACAGCGGATAGCGATCATTTTCTGTGACAACGCAAGAGTTATCTCCAAACCTTATTTGATGACTGTGCTTTAGAATAAATCTATAGCTTGGATGGTTCCGGCCTCGCTTACAAAAAGGGGTTATTTGAGCTGATTTCACTTGGCCTTTTGAAATTCGACCAGCTGTCACTTCTTGGTGATGACTTGCACACAGCAATACCAAATTTGCAACTTCATGCGCCTTCACTTCAGAAAAAGGAACTATGTGCTCGTACTGAACGATCATGTCTCCACAGAAAACGCACCCAAATCCACAATTTTGCCTAACCTGTCTCTGTATTGGTTGAGGTATGTTTCTATTTGAGAGCGTAGGTTTATTGATCACTTCGCCACCTCCAATGCATCATCCATCTTTCCTTTTATTTATTTTGTAACATTTTCCCGCATCTGGTCAAACTCATGAAACCTGAAATTCCAAACTTTGATGTCACCACTTTGCTTGCTCCGGTGGATCGCTGCAAATCACACGAATTGGGGATTACGGCTGCCCACGTTTCGAGGGCCGAGGAAAACAGGTAACTTTGCAAAGCCCGCTCACTGCGCGTTGCTGACGCTCGCAGCCGTCAAAGTGAACGGCAAGTGACAGCTCTTCTATGACATTCCTGCAAGACGCAACATGACGCAGGCACCGACACGAAGGACGGAAAGCGGTTCCACACACTAAGACGTTCGGGCTGTTATTGCGCCTGATAATGCTCCCAGACAGCTTCCATATGGCGGCCAATAACGGCATCGAGATCGTCTTCATCATAAAGGTCAGGGTCGTCGTAGTCGTCACTCATCCCTTCGATCAGGGTAATATACCCAGGACCAGGAGACGTGGGCTCAGGCCCTTTACGATGCACCAAGGAAGACAGGAGGATGCCGTCCTCCTCATAGCTCTCTCTTGAAATCTTCCCCAGAATAGCTCCGATTTTCGCGCGATCAGGCGGGCTTTTCCAGTTCATATCCGCCATCTCCATCAACTCTCCGTAAAAGATTGTCGATCCATTCCTCGCAACACGCTCCAGCCCCTTGATAATTAAGGCCTTTCTCTGGATCCCCTTGTCAACCAGATCATGAACGTAATCAGCTGATATATAACGGTTTTTCCCTATTGAGATGACCGCAACATCTCCCTTTTTGACCTTCTTCGAGATCGCATTTGAGCTTTCGCCCAAGACCTCTGCGGCCAAGGAATTTGGCATGATCGCCACAGGCAATCCTTTCGTTAGGGCCTTCAACCACGCTGCAGTGTCGTCAAACTCTTTTGTGATTTGCATTCTTTTAACTCCTACACACAGCCTAAATGGGATAATTAGCAGCTGCCGCAATTGCAGTAGCTGAAATTTATGACACTGTAAATAGGTGTCACACGCTCCGCCCATTAGGCCTTTTGGGCGTTGGCAATGTCGTGACTGGACGAGCTGTGGGCTTCTCAGGAACTGGTTGCACCGTCTTTGCCGGTTTGTGAGGCTGCATTTCACCCCCCCGATCTTCATGCATTTGCACCTCCTGACGACCCTTCGCGCGGAAACTTTTGCCGATAGCGTCGGAAGACTAAGGCATGCCCGCTTCCTGCACTTAGGTGCCGTTCATGAATGGCGCAGCGTCGGTCCCGAAGCCGTGGTTACAACCAAATCTGCTCGCCCAAAAAACTGAGAAACTTCGGGCATCTATACAAACAAACCATCATGGAGATGTATAGATGTCTGTAACCTTCACGCTGCTTCTGGCGGCTGGGGTTGGCTTTCGGCTGACCACGGCTTGGGCGCTTCGGCGTCGTTTCGCGGTTGGCCTTTCGGTGCCTCCGATGCTGGCCAGCCTGCTCGTTGTCCTGTCCGCCTTGCCGGACTGGTTAAAGCCGCTGCCGTTCCCCTTTCCCTTCGCCTTCACTTTGGGGGCTCTGCTCCCCGACGTCCTGTTCCGGAGGGTCTAGGCATGCACAACACACCAAACCTTAAGCCTGGAATGCTGGTCGTCCTGCGGGCCTTTGATGACATCCCGGAGCACACCTTCGAGATCGACGAGGTCTTTGACGACTGTGTCAGCGGCTATTCCAGAACCGGCCCACTTGCCGGGGACTACGGCGAGCCTGACTTCACGATGATCCTGAGGGTCATCCGGGATTGACCCCGGAGAACGGCAAGGAACGTCCTTAATGAAGTAACTGGCTGTTCCCAATCACAAATTCCACAATCACCACCCAAACGGGGGCGAATGCCCCCGAAAGGAGGACCTATGTCCGCTCAAATCAAGTACGCCTACAAACACCGCCAAACCTGGCTGTACCGCCGGAACTACCCCAAGGACCTGCAGCCGATCCTCGGGCAAGCGCTCAAGCAATCGCTTCGGACTGGTGACGCCCGCGTGGCCAAGGCGCGGGTAGCTGAGGCCAACACGGCTTATGATCAGATAATCGCGGCGGCTGACCAGCAGATCAAGGGCACGAGCGCCGAGAGCATTGTCCAGGCACCCTGCGCTCGGTTTCGGCGGATCAGGCTGTCTGGTCGGGAAACCGTCGCTGAACTCGCCAAAACCTATCTTGGAGTTCGCGCCAAGGGCCTGCAGCCCAGCACCTACAAGGCGGTTCGCTATGGTCTGGGACTGTTTGTGTCCGTGTTTGGATCCCGGCAGATCGCCAGTCTGGATTCTCGGGACGGAGCTGACTATCTGCAACGGATATCCCTGTTGTGCCCCAACGTCGCCAAAGCGGCAGGCGCCAAGGGAGACAGCCTGACGCAACTGATCAAACGCTCGCAAGCAACCAGTCAGCGGATCACGCCTCAGACCCAGCAACGGATCTGGAAACAGGTGCGCCACTTCATGGATTGGTGTGTCGCCACGGGTCATCTGGAGCAGCATGACTTCGGCAGGCTGAACGTAGATCGCAAGCCTGAGGTTCTGAGCTACGCGGTGCCAACCGAGGCTGAGTTGACGGCTTTGATCAGCGCGAAGGAGCCGGTTATCACCCCCCTGCTCTACCTGTGCCTGCTGACGGGTCTGCGCTCTGGAGAAGCTTGTGGCCTCATGGCGGACGATCTCACGACCAAGGGCAACCTCGGCGTCTTTGTCAACGTCCGGCCCAACAGCCAGCGCCTGCTAAAATCCAAAGCGGCAGAACGTGAGGTGCCCCTGCATGACCAGCTTTTGCCGATCGTCCAGGCTCTGCCCAGTCACGGGCCTTTGTTCCCCTCGGTCAACGCGGACAAAGTGACAAAGAGGTTCACGCGGCTGCGCGGCAGGCTGGGCCTGACTGGACCCGGCTTGGTGTTCCACTCGACCCGCAAGTGGTTCATCACCCAATGTGAGCGCACTGGTGTGCCAGAGCACTTTACCGCCAGCCTTGTCGGGCATCAGACTGCCCGGTCGGAAAACAAGCTCACCTACGGGCTCTATTCCGCCGGGATCAGTGACAGTCAGAAACGCCAGATCGTTGATCAGGTGAGGTTGCCCGAAAGCTGTCTGCCATGACTGCCGACGGACCGATCCCCGACATCGACGCCTTTGAGGAGCGCGCAGCCATCATCGAGTACGATGGCAAGCTGCCCAGAAAGAAGGCCGAAGACCTAGCTGCGCAGGCCCAAGGGTTTCGGAACGCCGAGCACTACTGGCAATGGTTGGCCGACTACGTCCTGACCAGACGGTACCATTAACCCAAGAAACTCGCCCCGTCCGGTGCTCCTTCGTGGAGTATCGGGCGGGCTATGAGATTTTTTTTTTGCTTTAGGTTCAATGTGCGGGCAAGATAAAAAGACGAAACAGATAAATGATAAAGGCAAGAGCGTCCGTTTTGATCTGGAGAAAGACTTGATTTTATGTGGGTGAGCACTTGTAAGAACCCAAGATTATCCTAACAACAAAAATTGGGGTTCGCTACACCTGACCCAAAAAACAATCCGGGAAGACTCTGTTATGAATTCTGAGCGTTGACATCCAGAAATCTACGCCAAGCCAGACCCCGAGGAAAAAGATTGCTCCAAAATATAGATATAAAAAAATCGGTCAAATCAAAAATTGTGCCACTGCGCCCCATTTTGATTAAGACATATCATAAATGCTTCACAAAATATGGTGATTTTGATATATCGCCACTGAAAGAGGAGGCTATAAATATTGAACGCCACATCTTTAATCGTAAATTAAGTGATAAAGAGCGGAAGATTCTTTTTAATGAACTTGCACTTCTGATGTGGAAATTTACTAAAAGCTGGATAGATAGTGAAGTATTACCAGATGATCCAGTTATTTTTGAGCACTGGTGTGCTCAACAAATAAAATTGCAGGGTTGGGATGTCATAAACACGCGCGCGAGTGGCGATCAAGGCGTCGATGTGATCGCGAGTCGAGACACCATGACAGTATCAGTCCAATGCAAAAGATACTCAAAGCCAGTTGGCAATAAGGCAGTGCAAGAAGTCGTCTCTGGAAGGGTGTATTACTCTACAGTCTCGGCTTGTGTCATATCTACAGCCGGTTTCACGAATTCGGCGCTAGAGCTCGCCAGAGTGAGCCACGTCGAACTATTAGATGCGCAAGATATTTCACGATTTTCCAGATTATTTGGATTTGAGAATAAATCAAGAAGCATAGATTTTGGGCCAAGTGAACTTGAAAAATTCCTCATTCCAAATGTAATGAATGAAATGATTGAGTTAAGGTTTTCGTCACCTGCAGATATTGCGATCTGCCAACTAATGAAGTTTTCCTTGGACATTTCACCATCAGATGACCCTCTGAATTATGGGGATAGGTATCAATCCTTGCAGGCGGAAGTGAGAAATTTTCAGCCAAAACTTGTGGTTAAACTCGAAAATATATCAAGTGCAATCGATAGTTTGGATGAAGTTTTTTTAGAACTCAGTCGTTACGAACTTCTAGTGGCACCAAGCCTATGTGGATTCCTTTGTCTCAACTGTTCAATAGAAATACCTTCGGACCAAGAACATCCAAACCATTCCCATTTCGCCACATCGAGAAATACCAAAGTGCAAGAAGTGCTCCGCACGGGACGCTCTAAGGATCTCCCAATTTTTCAAATTTTTGACCACGCTACAGGTGAAGAAATTCAACATTCCTACAAAAATATACTGAAAAATGCGATGGTGGAAGCCAGCCTGGTAGCTAGGTCATGTTGACAAAAGGCTGACCCAAAGGCGGATGGACGTGATGTCTACAAAACCAAGGAAGCTCTCTGCGGTTTTGTCGTAGCGGGTTGCGACGCGACGGGCGTTCTTGAGCTTGTTGAAGCAGCGCTCGACCAGGTTGCG